>JAUZOA010000041.1 GCA_030706685.1 Bacteroidota bacterium | reverse complement strand
CAAACCCGGAAGGATTTTGTCCTTATCGCCTACCAGCAGCATGTTCAATTTATTGGCGTCTACATATTTTTTTGCCAGCGCATCAATATCTTTTTTGGTCATGCTCTTAAGAATTTTTTGCTGTATTTCGGTATAATTCGCCGGCAGGTTATAATCCAGGATCGTGCGGATAAATCCTGCTTTTTGAATACCGGTTTCGTAACGTAAAGCATCCCTCTGCCCGACAGCATTTTTCATAAAACTCAATTCATCTTCGGTAATACCATCGGAAGAATAATTCTTTAATTCCTTAACTACTTCAAACAAAGCGCTGTCTGTAGCCCCGGCTTTAATACCTGAAATGAATTCAAAATCGCCACCGTATTCATCGCCGCTGAAAGTAGAGCGGGCGCCGTAGGTCCAGCCTTTGTCTTCACGCAGGTTAAGGTTCAGGCGACTATTGAATGCTCCGCCTAAAATATAGTTCATCAGTCCCACCTTATAATATTCGCCGGTCGCGTCAAATTTAAGCCCTGTATTATACCCGACACGAAACTCTGTCTGGGCCGCTTTGGGAATATCTACCAGGTATATCTGTGATTGTCCATTGGGTAATGGCGTCGCGGCTACTTTCGGCAGTACGACGTTTTTGTTGGGCAATTTATCCAGGAAAGCCAATTTGGGTAATATCTCTGCTTCTTTAATGTCTCCTACCACCACCACTTTCATTCCTTTGTTGGTGATATAATTGCTGTAATAATTTTTAATATCATCAAGAGTAATATTGTTTACCGTGATTTCTGTACCGGCTTCGTTCATGCCAAGGATATTGTTAGGCCCGTAATTGATTTTGTCAATTATATCAGTGGCGACAGCCGCCGGTTGTGACTTGCTTTGTTTAAAGCCTTCCATCGTTTGCCTCTTGATACGCTGGAATGCTTCATCGGGAAATAACGGGTTGAACATTCTTTCCTGCAGCAATGCCAGTGTCTTATCAAGATTCTTTTTAAGTGTCTGTACATTGAAAGTGATATCATCTTTACCGCTGCCGACTGTTATTGAACTGGCCAACTTTTGCAATTCGGAAGAAAATTGTTCTGCCGTATAATTTTTTGTGTCCTCATTCATCATGCGGGCAAATAAGCTGGCAAGACCCACTTTATCGAGGTTATTGGCCTGCAGCAAATGACCGCCGGGAATAGAGATAGAGATCGTAACAGTCGGTATTTCGGTATTTTCTGTTCCGATCATTTTAATGCCGTTGGGCAGATCTTTTCTCCAGAAGGCCGGAATTTTTACAACCGGGTTAGGGCCGTTGCCGGGTATTTTACTCCTGTCGAAATTGTCTTTCGCTTTTACATATTTCAAACCGTTATAGCCGTAGTTAGGAGCTTTGTAATGCGTCGTATCAATGGTATAATTATCCTGTTTCGCAATGAGATTTTCCTGTCCTTTCGCAAGCGCGCTGAGTATAACGTGGGGTTTTCCTTTTATATATTTATTATAAACCCTTATCACATCTTCTTTGGTAAGGCTGCTGTATTCGCTCAGTAGTTTTTTGATCATATTGGGATTGCCGGCAAAGGTTTGAAAGGCGGCCAGTTGGCTTACTTTTCCTGATACACTGGCAAGGCCGTTAATAGTTCGGCTTTCGAATTCATTTTTGAATCGTTCAATGTCATCATCAGTCACTCCTCTTTTTTCAAATTCGGTAAAAGCCTCATTAATCAATTGCTCCATTTCCGACAATGATTTGCCGGGATAAGGAGTTATCGAAACGGAAAATTCTCCGGCCAGTTCGGATAATTGGCTGCTGGCGCTTGCCTGCAATGCTTTTTGTGTCTTGATGATGGTTTGATAAAAAACAGAGTTCCTGTTTCCGCCTCCACCACCACCACCGCGGCCACCGCGACCTCCACCTCCAAAGCCGCCGCCACCGCCTAAAACCTGGGCAAGGCAGGCCAGCGCGGCTTCATCGGAATTATATTCCGGAACTGTAGGGAATACCAGGCGCAATTGGGAGGCTCTTGCATAATTATCAACATAACTTACATAGCGGTCTTTGTCCAATATAACCGGGTCGAGTTTTACAGGAGTCACTTCAGGCCCCCGGGGAATAGGTCCAAAATATTTCCCGGCTAATTTAACAACGTCGGCAGTCTTTACATCTCCACCAATGGTAAGTGTAGCATTATTGGGTCCGTACCAGCGCAGGAAGAAATTCTTCAGGTCATTTACATTTACCTTATTCAATTCTTCAATATAGCCGATAGTGAGCCAGGAGTAAGGATGACCATAGGGATATAAATTCTTTGCAGAATATTCGCTTATTAGTCCGTAAGGCCGGTTATCATAATTCTGTCCTCTTTCATTTTTTACAGTGGCGCGTTGTACCTCAAATTTTTGTTGTGTTACGGCGTCCAATAAAAATCCCATGCGGTCGGCTTCGAGCCAGATGGCTTTTTCCAATTGATTATTGGGAACGGTTTCATAATAATTGGTACGGTCACGGTTGGTGCTCCCGTTTAGTGTACCGCCCGCTTCAGTAACTATTTTGAAATGCTGTTCATCGGCCACATGATCACTGCCCTGGAACATCATGTGCTCAAAGAAATGAGCAAAACCGGATTTGCCGATCTCTTCTCTTGCCGAACCTACATGGTAAGTTACATCCACATGCACAACAGGATCGCTGTGGTCTTCATGAACAATTAAAGTGAGGCCGTTAGGTAGTACATACTTTTCGTAGGGGATGACAATCTCATTTCCTTGTTTGGTGACTTTCTCAACAAGCTTGGCCTGCCCGGACACAATGTTACAAAGCAAAATGAATAGCCCGGAAAGGAGCAGAAGTTTTTGTTTCATGATTTTGGTTTTATTATAGCAGTATGTGAAAATAGAGAAACCCGGCATAAAAAAAACGCCGTTCACCGATTAGACGCTTTAACAACCAGAGACTTTTCTACCTTTGAGGAAATTTTTTGAACTATGGGCGCCAATACAAGAACCAATCACGAAATAGATTATAAGATTTATGGCGAAGAGCTTCAGTTTGTGGAAGTTGAACTCGATCCGGGTGAGACGGCTGTCGCGGAAAGCGGGGCCATGATGATGATGGAAGATGGTATCCAGATGGAGACCATCTTTGGGGATGGCTCGGCACAACAGTCAACCGGGTTCTTAGGGAAATTAATGTCGGCGGGTAAAAGAGTGCTGGTTGGTGAAAGTTTATTTATGACCGCTTTTACCAATGCAGGACAGGGCAAAAAGAGGGTAAGTTTCGCGGCCCCCTATACCGGTAAAATCGTCCCGATGGATCTGCAGCAATTAGGCGGCACCATCATTGCGCAAAAAGATGCTTTTCTCTGCGCGGCAAAAGGCGTAAGCGTAGGTATATATTTTCAAAGGAAATTAGGCGTAGGTATTTTTGGCGGCGAAGGGTTCATTATGGAAAAAATAGAAGGAGACGGTTTTGCCTTTATGCATGCCGGCGGTTACATTATAGAAAAGGAATTGCAGGCCGGTGAGATATTGAAAGTGGATACGGGTTGCCTGGTGGCTTATACACCCACGGTTCAATTCGATATCGAATTTGTAAGAGGCATCAAGAATTTTATGTTTGGTGGTGAAGGATTATTTTTTGCCAAACTCCAGGGGCCGGGTAAAATATGGATTCAGTCGTTACCCATCAGCCGTCTTGCCGCAAGGATGGTGGAATACGGTACCTGGCACCGCAAAGAAGAAGGAAGCATATTGGGGGGATTGGGAAATTTGTTTGATGGGAGAGAATAAATATAAGTACGAGGTAAGAAGTACGAAGTACGTGCGTTGTAATAAAGGAACTTTAATTATACAGGATGCGTACTTCGTACTTCTTACCTCGTACTTGCTAAAATCCTTTCGTCGTTTTTACTTCTTCTTTTACATTAGAGCTTTCCGGGTATAGCACGGATTTTACCATATTATTCAGGGTAAGATATTTCTTCGCAATATTTTGCAGGTCATCAACCGTGATGGAGTTTATTTTCTGTTCATAATCTAATATGTTTTCCGGGTTGTCCTGGTTGATAAAGGAGTTTGAAAGATTATCCAGCCAATAATCATTGCGTTGCAGGCCCACATGGTATTGTTTCCTCCAGGTTTCTTTTACTTTATCCAGGTCGGCCTGGGCGATTCCTTTTTCCTGCGCGTTTTTAATGATATCCAGCAAGGCTGCGGTAAGCTTATCTACATTTTCAGGACCGCAGGGAATGGTAGCCCGTATCTCATAATGCTCGTAGGGAATTTTTATTACTGAGCCACTCATACCACCACCATACATACCGCTCATATCTTCCCGCAGTTTTTCAATGATCTTAATGTTCAATACTTCGAGGAGGGCCGCCAGTTGCAGGCGGTTATCCCGGTTATATTCCGTTTCTCCCTCAAACAGGAGATTGATCATGGCCTGTGTTTCTTTTCCTCTTTTGATAACTATATCCGTGGAACCTTTTATCAATCGCGCGCCAATATCCGTATAGGTATTTTGTTTGGGCGCGGCCGGCAATGATCCGAGATATTTTTCCATCAATGGCTTTGCCTGTGCAGGATCTATATTACCCACAAACGTGAAATGAAGACCGTAAACATTGCCGAATATCTCCTTGTAAATAGCGAAGCTCCTGTCGAGATTTATCCTGTCAAAATCTTCAGGTTTGGGAATTACTCTCATCCAGGGATTGTTGTTGTAAACAATCTTATTCAATGTATCCTGATAAGAAGTGCGCGGGTCTTTGCTAAGAAATTCCAGGGCCCCTTTTTGTTTGCTGATAAAAGAGCGAAATAAAACTTCGTCTTTCCGGGGTTGTGTACAATACAGGTGGACTAACTGTAAAAAGGTTTCAAAATCTTTTATACTGCTGCTTCCCTCGATGCCGTCTTCATTTTCATTAAGATAAGGCTGTACACTCACCGATTTGCCGGCCATGAATTTCCGCAGATCGGTAGGCGACATGTCTTTGACTCCCATCTCCTGTATAATCGTTGCGGCATTTTCTGCATTTTCTTTATCGGCCAATGTATACTTGTGAAAGCCGCCCCAGCGCCATGCATCCATCTGGATCTCATCATTCTTTAATTGAGTGGGTTTGATGCTTATGGTAACACCATTGCTGAGTGTAAAATCTGTTGTACCTAATTTTTCATTGGTTGTTTCAGCAGTTACTTTACCGGCAACGGGTTCCTTATCCAGTAATACCGCCGCCACTGCTTTTTCTTCGTAGGCTTTTATGGGTATTTTATTGGCAGCTACTACCGCTTGCAACAAAGCCGTGTTGTCCGGTAATTTATCTTTCATAGCGGCAGGCGCCTGCAATAAAGTAAATGCATTGGCGGTTGAAGGCATGTTTTTCGCCACATCATTTATTTCCCGGAGGGTTATCCCTTGCAGGTTGTCTTTAATGAAATTATAACGATTGGTGATGCCCGGCAACGGTGCGCCGTTCAAAAAATTGTTGATACATTGCGAAATGAGCTGGGCCGATTCAGATTTATCTTTTTCATGGTAAGCCTTCTCCGTTCCATTCATCAGGCTGGCTTTGGCGCGGTCCAGTTCGCTTTGTAAGAAACCAAATTGCCGGGCGCGATTTGTTTCTTCAATCAATGCGTTAATCGCATCCTCCACTGTACCCTTGCTTAATACAGCAAATGAATTAAAGGACTGGTAACCTCTTATAAACTGGTTGAAGCCTGTGCTGGCAAACAGGAAGGGAGGATTTTCTTTTTGTGTCAGTTCGGATAAGCGCTGGTTGATCAATGAGCTTACCAGGCTTTCAATAATGCTCTTGCGATAATCGCCCCAGGTCTTTATTTTTTCAGCGGGCTTAACAAAATTGTACACCTGCACAAATGTGTTGGTAGCTTCATCATCTGTTACCACCATCGCTTCCGGTTTTACTCTTGGCTTGATGGGAATGATAGCGGGTCGTGAAGGAGCATTGGCCGGGTTGGTAAATTTTCCAAAATGAGCAATGATTAATTTTTCAGCTTCAGCGGGGTCAATATCACCTACTACCATTACGGCCATTTCATTGGGGCGGTACCATGTTTTATAAAAACTTTTAAGCGCTTCAGGTTTGAATGTTTTTATGATTGAGTCTTTGCCAATCGGTAAACGGACGGCATATTTTGAGCCATTGAACAGTTTTGGAAAATACTGGCGGCTCATTCTTTCAAAAGAGCCTTTGCTCAGGCGGGACTCTTCCAGTACAACGCCTCTTTCTTTTTCTATTTCCGTTTTATCAAATAAATTATTGAAGCCCCAGTCTTCCAGCACGGTCAATCCTTTGTCAAACATCTTCGGATCATCGGTAGGAATGGGAAGAATATATACGGTTTCATCAAAACTGGTATAGGCATTCAGGTCGGCGCCGAATTTTACTCCTGATTTTTGTAAAAAATCAACCAGTTCATTTTTGGGAAAATGGGTAGACCCATTGAAGCCCATATGTTCCATAAAATGAGCAAGGCCACGCTGGTTGTCACTCTCAAGCACTGACCCGGCATTCACTGCCAGGCGCAACTCTACTTTCTTTTCCGGCTTCAGGTTTTTCCGGATATAATAGGTAAGCCCGTTAGAAAGCTTTCCTATTTTTATATCCGGGTCTGCCGGCACTGCATCGGTCATTTTATATTGACCGAATGAGATAATACAAAAAAAGCCTGCTACCAGGCTTAAAATAATTTTTTTATTAATCGTCATAGTTTTTGGTTTTAACGATTTCAAAGTTATTAGTAATAAAGGATAATGCACCAGTTTGAAAATATATTTCACGCGACAATCAACGGAGTAATGTTTGCTGCGTCGCCAGGCCGCCGCGAACGCTGCGAGAAACCACTACCTGGTTATTGGTAATAAAAGATAATGTACCAGTTTGAAATATATTTCACGCGGCGCTCGCAGCGGGGCAACGCTCGCTGCGTCGCCTTACCGCTGCGAACGCTGCGAGAAACCAAACTGTTACCCCCAAAGGTCAGTAATCTACCAGTTTGAAAATATATTTCACGCGGCGCTCGCTGCGTCGCCTTACCGCTGCGAACGCTACGAGAAACCAAACTGTTACCCCCAAAGGTCAGTAATCTACCAGTTTGAAAATATATTTCACGCGACGATCAACGGAGTAATGTTCGCTGCGTCGCCAGCCCGCTGCGAGAAACCACTACCTGATAAAGCAAGTCTAAAAAACTTACCCGGGCAACATTTATTTAATGAATGGCAACAGGGAAAGGTCAACGGTCAATTAAGGATATTTCTTATATGAACCATTCTCCGCTTTACGGCCACCGCTTATCTGTCACTGTTACCGGGGTGCTGCCTTTATAGAATCAATCGTCTCTTTGGTTATACCGGGAAAGTCGTTCACCAGCGCTAATTCATAGTCTTCTTTTTTCTTCAGTTTTTGAATAAACTCTCTTAGCTGCATGGAGTCGCCGCTTTTTTGATATACCTGGTCATGGGCGAGTACTACGAGGTTGTCTTTGACTTTGGTTTTTCCTTTGCTGAACATACTGTCGATCTCGCTAAGCAAGTCATCGGCGCTATTTTTCAACGCTAAAGTTTTGGGATTATATTCCCATTCCAGGTCCCATCCAAATACAATAAACCCGGCTTGCTGCAATGAATCAATTGCTTTCTTACTTTTTTTGATATCTGTGAAATGCAGGCTGTCGACGCGCCAGCAACTGCGGCCGGGGGCCCTTACAATGTTATTGTCGGGTAACAAAGATTCCCTGGTTCGTTCTACATCCTTTACTACATTTTCAGGGTCGTTATAAAATTTATTATACCGGTTATGAGCATGTGTATAGCTATGATTACACAGCTCGATATTCTTCGCCATTTTCAGGCTATCCCATGTCCGGGTTTGACCAATGCTGGCAAATACATGTTCGCCAACAATAAAGAAGGTGACAGGAATATCTTCCTGCTCTGCAATATCCAGCACATTCTTAGTGCCCCTGTTGGGCCCATCATCAAAAGTGAGGTAGATCTTCTTTTTCTTTTTGGCTGTTTTTTTGGCGGCAAGCAGTGGTTTCCTGGCAGGCTTGACAATGTTTTTACCAATAAACGATTTGCTTTCTTTCACTTTATGAGTGGGTTCGCTGCAGGTAAAAAACAGGAAACAAATAGAACTAAGCGTTACGGAATAATAAATGAACCTGGCGGAGGGGTCGCCTTCGTCGGCAGAAGAGTGAGTGTCCATAATTTGATTGGGGGATTTGATTCGATAATGAAATTAAGTATAAGGGAAGGCCGTTTGCAAATTTCGCGGGTTAAAAAATGGTGAAAGAGTGAATGGTGGGTGAGTGGTCAGTTGTGAGTAGCGAGTAGCGAATAGCAAGTAGCCAATAGCAACGAAAATTCCTGTCTTTAGATCATTCACTACTCACAACTGACCATTCACCAAAAAACTGTCGTAAATTCGCCGGACAATTTTAACAAGATGGTTCGCAAACAGCAAGTACTTAGTGATGTCGTCATCAAATTTGCCGGGGATAGTGGCGATGGTATGCAATTGACCGGCACCCAGTTCAGCAACAATACGGCTTTAATGGGCATTGACCTGTCTACTTTCCCGGATTTCCCGGCAGAGATCAGGGCCCCGCAGGGCACATTGCCCGGTGTCAGCGGTTTCCAGCTAAGGTTTTCATCCGACAGGGTATACACGCCCGGCGATGCCAGTGATGTATTAGTGGCTATGAATGCCGCTGCCCTGAAAACAAACCTTACTGCTCTTAAGAAAGGAGGAAAGATCATTGCCAATACCGATGGCTTTGATTCAAAGAACCTGCGGCTGGCCAACTACCCGGAAGGAGAAAACCCGTTGGAAAACGGAAGCCTGGATAACTATGAAGTGATAAAGATAGATATCACGAAAATGACAAGAGAGGCGTTAAAGGAATTCTCGATGGGGATGAAGGAAAAGGACAGGGCCAAGAATATGTTTGTACTGGGCTTTATTTACTGGATGTATAGCCGCGACATGCAGAGCACTATCAATTTCCTGAAAGATAAGTTTGGAAAAAAACCTGAAATATTCGAGAGCAATGTGAAAGCGCTGCAGGCGGGTTACAATTTCGGGGATACTACCGAAACTTTTTCGACGATCTATAAAGTAGAGAAGGCTAAAATGCCCCAGGGGGTTTATCGCTCTGTCATGGGCAACCAGGCTGTATCATATGGGCTGATTGCCGCCTCGCAAAAAAGCGGGTTACCGCTGTACCTGGGATCTTACCCGATCACTCCTGCATCAGATATATTGCATGAACTCGCCAGGCATAAGAATTTTGGTGTAAAGACTTTCCAGGCCGAAGATGAAATAGCCGCTATCACGTCTGCTATAGGCGCGGCTTATGGCGGATCATTAGGAGTGACTACCACTTCAGGCCCCGGAATGGCTTTGAAAGCCGAAGCAATGGGATTAGCGGTAATGCTCGAAATTCCATTAATAATTGTAGACATTCAACGGGGAGGCCCTTCTACGGGTTTGCCAACCAAAACTGAACAAAGCGATTTGCTCCAGGCCTATTATGGAAGGAACGGGGAATGCCCGATGCCGGTTATTTCCGCGTCTACTCCTGCCGATTGTTTTGACGCGGTATACGAAGCTGTTCGAATTGCTGTGCAGCATATGACGCCTGTAATATTTTTAAGCGATGGATATATTGCCAATGGAGCTGAGCCCTGGAAGTTTCCCCAAAAGAATGAGCTGGCGCCGATACCGGTAAAATTCAAAACAGGTCTTGGAGAAGGAGAAGAAAAATTTCAACCCTATTTGCGTGATGAAAAGTTAGTTCGTCCCTGGGCATTGCCGGGTACGCCGGGATTAGAGCATCGTATCGGGGGGCTGGAAAAACAAAATATTACCGGTAATGTCAGTTACGAGCCCGAGAATCACCAACTGATGGTAAAGATCAGGCAGGAAAAGGTAGATAAGATAGCTAACTATATCCCGGAGCAAAAGATTGATAATGGCCCTGAGAAGGGAAAGATACTGGTACTTGGATGGGGCTCTACCTATGGCGCTATCAAATCCGCCGTGGCGGAGCTGATAAAAAAAGGACATTCCGTAGCTCATGCACATCTTCGCTATGTTCGTCCTTTCCCGAAAAACCTGGGTGATATCATTAAGAACTATGAGAAAGTGCTGATACCGGAGATCAATAACGGGCAATTAATAAAGATCATTCGCGACGTTTACTTTGTGGATGCAAAAGGGTATAACAAGATCATGGGAGTGCCGATCACCAAGACTGAATTAGTAGAAGTGATCAAAGGAATGCTTTGATCAGTAATTAGAGTATTGCTCAATGACAGCAAAGAATTTATCCCTGTAATTATCGCTAACGGGCAACGAATTCGTTTGGATCGTAACCGATTTTCGTGAAACCGTATTTACTTTTCTTATAGAGATGATGTAGGACCGGTGTATCCGGATAAATTCGCTCTGATTTAATAAGTCTTCAAAATATTTCAGGTTATGAAGAATCAGTAAAGGAGAGACGGCGCTGGTTAAATAGATTTTTGTATAATCTTTATAGCCTTCCAGGTATAGAATGTCATCATAGAATATTTTATGCAACTTATGGGATACATTAATAAAAAAATAATCCCTGTTCTTTATCTCTTTGGTGTTTTTAAAATCCAGGTATTCTTTTACCCGGTTGCAGGCAGTGATAAATTTTTCAAATGAGACAGGTTTTAGCAGGTAGTCCATCGCTTTTAATTCAAAACCATCGATGGCGAATTCGCTATAAGCCGTTGTGAATATTACTTCGGGTTTAACAGTAAGTGATTTAAAAAATTCTATGCCGGAGATGTCCGGCATCCTGATATCCAAAAAAAGAAGGTCGGCTTGCCGGGTTTCGATCAGGGGCAGGGCCTGGAGGGGTTCTTCAAATTTTCCTGCCAGTTTCAGGTAAGGGACCTTGCTCACAAAATCTTCGAGTAGCTGTAAAGCCAGGGGTTCATCATCTATTAGTAAGCAGTTAATCACTTTTCAGATCAAGTTTTAAGTTAACGACATGCAAGTAATCGTTATGTTGAATATCAAGAAGGAATTTTCCGGGATAAAGGAGATCGAGCCGGCGTGTCACATTTTTTAATCCAAGACCTCCGGGGGCAAAACTATTTGTTTCCACTACGGGGTTACTGACCAGCAGTGTTAATGTTTCTTCAAAAACTCTTATCTGAATGTTAATGACTGACGAATGAGCATAACTGATCCCGTGTTTAAAGGCATTTTCAATGAAAGTCATAAGCAGGAGAGGAGCGATCATGTGGCCCTGCAATTGTCCACTCACATTGTAGTTAATAGTTATTTTCGATGACAGCCGCATTCTTTGCAGGTCTATGTAATTATTAATGTATTGGATATCTTTTGTCAACTCCACCTTATTGTCTCCCGAATCATATAATACATAGCGTAATAATTCTGATAATTTAAGTATGGAATATTCAGTGTTTTCAGACTTATTGTGGGCTTGTGAATAGATGCTGTTAAGTGTATTAAAAAGAAAATGCGGGTTTATCTGGGACCTTAAAAAATCGACCTCGGCATTCAGGTTGGCATTTTCCAGCGCTTTCTTTTCATTTTGATTCCTGATAAACGAAAAAGCAAGCCGGATAAAGCCGCCCATCAGGAGTAATAAAGCAAAAGGAGAAATAGCATTGTTCAGGGATATAAATACAATTCCTTCGGGCACACCTAAGATTCTCGGCTCCTGCAGCCGGAAAGGCGTGCGGCGAAAGCCCCTGCCGCGGGAGAGAAAAAGGCTATCGGAAGGCAAGAATGAATTTCGCTGCCTGCGTGTTTCATTACCCGATGACAGTACCAGGGACTGGAATGCCGGTCTTCGCCGGTCAAAATAATAATTACGGACAGCTATATTTTGTACAAGGTACAGGAGAAACAATAAAAGGGCGATAGAAAAATAATAGCCATATTTTTTCTTTATAAAAAAACGCGGTATCAGAACATAATAGTTAAGATAGAAAATGCCTACCAACCACGATTTATCAATTAATTCACGCCAGTAAAAAGTCCTGTCATTTATACGGACCGGGTAAAATAACAGGGGTAGCAGGAATAACAGGAACCACCCGATAGCATGAAGCAGGACAATGAATAAAATATGAATTTTATTCGTTGTTTTATTAAACCCCAGTAAGGTGAATAAAAAACTGTTTAAGTTGTTTTTTGCCTGCATGGTTAGTTACCCGGCGAACAAATATGCTCAACATCAAATTTAGTGAGAGTGGGTAGTTTATGCTGTTGCATTTTTTGTAAAACAAGCCCTGCGGCTTTTTCTGCCTGTTGCTTTTCAGCAAACCCTTTTTTCATTTCAATAGCCGGTACACATTCCTGGTGAATAAATAAGGTATCATTTACCCATATATCATAGCCCCAGCCCATCGGGCCCTGGAAGACCTTCGCCAAAACCCGTTCTTGTTCTTTTGAATGTTGCCTGTTCCATGCAATTACCCAGATACCTGCCGAAATAACTGCGGCGACTGAGATAACGATAATACTATGCCGGTTAATCATTATCCACCTTTGCATCTTTGGGAAAGAAGGTATAAGCGTCATCCATTATAAGGGATCCGTTCCTGCCCGTAACGACATAACCCTGGTTATTGATGGTAAACGCAACGGCTCCTGTTCTGGCGGTTGCTTCGAAAGCAGTTTTTTGGGTCCAGCGATCACTGGCGGGATCATATTCCCAGGTAGTCGCCGTTACACCGCCATTTTCACCTGTAGCTAAATAAACAAGACCATTCATTACAAACGTGACGCCGTTTTGACGCGGGATGGTTCCGTAAGTATCATCGTATGTATCGGCTGAATAGTTATACACTTTGCCTTTTTCATTCCATACATTGTTTGCCTGGTCATATTCCCAGAGATCCTGTTGTATGACGCCATTATCATTGCCCCCCATTACATACGCGTTATTGTTGACGACAAATGCCATAGCAGCCGAACGTTTGGAACCACCCACACTTGCCTTGTGTACCCAGGTACCGGGATCGGCTGAAGTAGCTCCGGGGGTATATTCCCAGATATCCTTCAGGTAGTTACCGTCAAAGCCGCATCCGATATATCCTTTACCATTTACGGCAAACCCGACCGCATCATAGCGGGCGCCTCCGGCAAAATCCGCTTTCTCGGTCCAGGTGTTAGTTGGCTGGTCATATTCCCAGAAATCAGTTAGCATGTTTGATCCGTCATACCCTGTGCCTACATAAGCTTTTGTACCTATAGAAAACGCGACAGCTGAATTTCTTGCTGTTCCCGGCAGATCGGCTAATTGTGTCCAGTTTCTCTGGGCAGGGTCATATTGCCAGAGGTCACGAAAGCGTTCGGTGGTGGCTGTGCCCGTGCACACATATCCAAAATTGCCAATTGAAAAACTTACCGCTTCACTGCGGGCCAGGCCTTCGAAATCATCCGTCTTTTTCCAGTTGCCAATCAATGTTGTATCCGATGAAGTAGATTTTGAACAACTCTGAGAAATGATAGCCGAAGAAAAAATCATAACAGCACTGACCAGGTAAGCATAAATTTTTTTCATAAAAGATTTTTGATAAAAGTATCGGCATGGATTGAGAATGGTATCCTAAAATAGACCAATCACTTCGCTGTATAGATGAATCAAACAGTGAAATCTATAATCCTGTTTTACAAAGCTACCGGCCGCATAAAGCACTGTAATTAACGATCATCGTTGCCATAGGGCAATTCGCAGATAAATCAGGGCGGTTAATATACTATAACAATTCAGGAGCCACCTGCAGAAATAAATTGCGGCCTTTCAGTAATATAA
This sequence comes from Bacteroidota bacterium, assembly GCA_030706685.1. Taxonomy (GTDB): domain Bacteria; phylum Bacteroidota; class Bacteroidia; order Chitinophagales; family Chitinophagaceae; genus VBAT01. The sequence continues at coordinate 29,569 of JAUZOA010000041.1, read as the reverse complement.
ATACTGCGTATGATTGTATTCTTATCAAGAAGGTGGGGCTGGTTGCTGATACTGACTGCCTGTTTATTGATTCAATCCTGTACACGCAAAGACATCCAGTTTGGGGACAATACGGAAAATAGTTATACGGGTATTTCTTTTATTGATACGGTAGGGGTGCAGCTTTCCACGGTAGTAACCGACTCGTTCCCCACGAATGGCGCTACTTCATTTCTTGCAGGAAAATATAAGGACCCTTACCTGGGTAAAGTATTTACAAAGAGCTTTTTCCAAATGACAATCCCGGCTACCCCGCCGTCTATACCTGCGACAGCGCAATATGATTCATTCGCCTTCTTTTTTCATCCTAATAATTACTATTATGGCGATACCAGCAAACCACAAACCTTTTATGTAAACGAATTGTCGCAGGTTATCGCGTATAGTTATAATAGCAAATTGTATAATACGACCGATGTGCCGGTAAAACCGGTTCCGCTTGGATACGCAACTATGAAAATAAAGCCATCCTCGGCCGATTCAATAGAAATAAGGTTAAATGATACGAAGGGGGCCGAGTTGTTTGCGAAACTTCAGCAATCGTCCACTGATGTGACAAACAACGATAACTTCCAGAATTATTTCAAAGGGATTTCCCTCACTACAGGAATCAATGACACTGCTGCGGTCTTCGGTTTTAACGGCACCATGATCATGAGGGTTTATTATCATACTACCATTCCCTATCCTGCCTCTCAATATGTTGATTTTACGAAACTGGCCAATGATTATTCCTTCAACCAGGTATTAACCGACAGGACAGGAACCGGGATCACTTCCGGCAGCACCGGCATTACGGAGATTAATTCATCGCAAACTAATAATCTTGCTTTTATGCAGCCGGGCACCGGGCTTTACCTGAAAATGATATTTCCCTCCTTGCACAGTATTGTTGGATCCGGCAAGCTGGTGAAGCTTTTAAAAGCTGAACTGATGATCAGGCCGGCCTATTTATCTTTCGACCGGTACAAGTATAGGTTGCCTTCGCCGATTTATCTTTCCCAGACAGATGAATCAAATGTGGTTGGTTCCCCGGTACCTGACTCTACCGGTTCAGGCATTGGATATGCTACCCCTGTAATTGATGATTTATATGGACAGGACAACTATTACCGGTTCAATGTGACTCCTTATATCAACCGGCTATTGACGACTACGGGAAGTGAAAACCAGGGTTTTTTTGTAATGCGGGATGTTTCTGCTTCTTCGATGAATGTCGACAGACTGGTATTGAATAATTCATTTCATGGAAACCAGAGCAGCCGGCTTTTATTATACGTGGTCATCATTAATCAATAAGCAATGAAGTATAGAAAAGAGGTAATCTTTTTTTGTTTTTTGTTTTGCCAGGCAGGAGCTTTCCGCGCTCATGCGCAGAATATGAACAATCCTTATTCCGTATATGGCATTGGTGATATAGACTTCCGGGCTTATAACCGCACAAGCGGTATGGCCAGTACGGGACTGGCATTACCTTCGTCTTATTATATCATCGATAACAACCCCGCTGCGATTGCCGGCCTGGTACGCAGTTTTTACCTGGTGGATGCGGCAGCTACCGGGAAATCTGTTCAATACTCCGGCTCGCCGATCAGCGCGGGCAATAGCAGTAATAAGGATTTTTGGATAAAGAGGTTCGGGCTGGCAGTAAAGGTGAATAAGATATGGGCCAGCGCTTTTGGCATCCGGCAATTCAGCAATGTCAATTACAAATTCAATGGAACTAAGTCAATAGAAGGGTCAGCGACAACCTATGCTACCGATAATGAGGGCGATGGCGGCCTGAATGAATATTATTGGACCAATGCCGTTTCGTTCGGAAAACATTTTTCACTGGGATTGAAATCGGCGATCATTGCAGGACCTGTCAACCATTCAGAAACCTTAACCGATGAGACTTTGCAGTCCACGATCGCTACCCAGCAGCAGGATTATTACGGCCAGGCACATTTCCAGGCAGGCGCCCTGTATTCAACGGCAGTAAATAAACAATGGGATCTTTCACTTGGTGGTCGCTTTGAACCCAGGATAAAAATGATTGCCGAGCGAACCCTGACAGTAACAGAAAATGCAACAGCCATTGTAACGAACGATCTTTTAAAGGATGGGGTATTCTATTTGCCCAATACTTATGCAGGAGGCATTGCTCTTAAACATAATAAGAAAGCCACTTTCGCTCTTGATTATGTCTATGAAGACTGGTCCTCGTTGCATATAAGTGACCAGGGCTGGCAACTCATCAGCAGTAACCGGCTGTCGGCGGGCGTTGAGTTTTCAAAGCAAAAAAGAATAGCAGGCCAGGCGTATGAAACGAGATTTTTTCAACTGGGCGCATTCCTGAATAATTCTTACCTGCAGATCAGGAATACGCCTGTCAGGGAATTTGGGTTTACTGCCGGAATGGGAGGAGCTATTAATGGCAGTTTTCACTATAACCTGGCATTGGAAGCCGGGAGCAGGGGCACAACAAAGGAAAATCTTATCCGGGAGAATTATGTCCAACTCACGCTTGGTCTTTCTTTCAGGGATTTCCTGGCCAGTAAGGGCAGGAAATACGAGTGAGGGTATAAATAGTTTTATCTTCTTGCTGTTCTGAGCGTCATGCCGATCTTTAACTGGATTGTAAAATAAGAATCATTATTCTTCGGGTTCCCGCGTTGATTATTTTTAGAGGATATCCTCCGGTCATACAATTGCCGTGCAATCGAAGCCTGGGCGGGTGATAAATAGGCGTTAAATAAGGCCGGGTCAATATAATCGACATTACTTACATCATCAAGATAATCGGTAAAGAGTATCCTGTGCACTATTTCCAAACGGGCATTGAGGAAGGTACCCAGTTCATATTTTACACCGATACCCAGCGGAACATTAATTTGTGTAAGCTTATAAGGTTTACGATCGGGGTATTCCGCAAAGCCCTGCCCTTCTGTGTGCAGGGGCTGGAGAGCGTACCAGTGGCCATTCAAATTAGCCTCGGGATTAAAGGAGAAAAAACCAATGCCTGCTACCAAGTAAGGGGACCAGTAGGGAGCTTCTCCTTCATCATAGTGTTTAAAAAAAAGGGGATGCACTTCAGCAGCGAGCTGAACATCGGTTATTTTGCTTCTGAAACTCAGGTTGCGTTCATAGCGGCCAAACGTGGAAGGAGCTACGCTTTTTAATATCGAATCATTGGATCGAATTCCCCCGAAAGTCCCTTCCAGTCTTACACCGATCGCGTCTCTATACATGGCTATTCCATAGATGCTGAAACTGGGCTTTGTAAAATTCATGTTCAGATCCTTGATGAACCCCTTTCCAATTCCTTTTTTACCGCCTATATCTGTCAGGCTGTTCATGATACCTGCGGAAACACCTGCTTCAAACACTATATCGCTGCCATAATACTTATCATTGTAATAATAGTATTGCGCTTCGGATATAACAGGTTGAAATAAATAAAGGCATGCCAATACGGGTACAAACAATTTTTTCATCAGCATTATTTTTTTAGCTGGTAATAAAATTAACAGGACATGGATCGGATTGGCAATTTATCTCAGAGGGAGGAAGGAAAATTAAATGTAAGTGAACCATATCGGTTGACAAAAAATTAGAAATTCTTTTTATTCAAAAACTGCTCACATGCTTTTCTTTATCACACAGAACACTGCAAATAAAAGTGTATCAGGAAGAAATAAAAACCCGATTTTCCCTCCGGCGGATTTACATCAGCAAACGGCGGGAAAAAAACTTTTTCCAGCGATAAAAAACAATACAGTGATATAGGGTTCTTTAATTTTTTAATATCATAAAGTGCCCCGGATACAAGGTACAAGCGGGGCAAGTTTTCTGAAAATCTTTATGATCCCGATATATGGGATAGTTGAAGCTGGTTTACTTTTTAATTTTAGCATTGTAGAAATTGCAGGCTGGCCGCAGACCACATTCTTCGCATTTAGGATTTCGCGCGATGCAGGTATAACGGCCATGCAATATCAGCCAATGATGAGCTTTATGGATCAGCCCGACGGGAATATTCTTTACTAATTCCTTTTCTACAGCCAAAGGAGTCGATGCAGTCTGTGGAACAAGACCGATCCGCTTGCTTACCCTGAAAACATGGGTATCTACTGCCATATTGGGCTGCCTGTCCACCACAGATGTGATGACGTTTGCCGTTTTTCTTCCAACACCCGGAAGTTGTATCAATTCATCAACAGTCATGGGCACCTTTCCCCTGAATTTTTCTTCTATCATTTTAGCCATCCCTATAAGGTGTTTTGTTTTATTATTCGGGTAGCTGATACTTTTTATTAATGGAAACAATTCATCAAAAGTTGCTTTGCTGAGAGATGGTATATCGGGATATCTTTCAAAAATCGCGGGAGTTGTCATATTCACTCTCTTGTCGGTGCATTGAGCAGAAAGGATTACGGCAACCAATAATTGATAGGGGTCATCATAGAGAAGTTCGGTTTCTGCTTCAGGGGAATGCTGCAGGAAATAATCAATGACAAACTGGTAACGTTCTTTGCGGGTCATGGGTACAAAGCTAAGAGGTCGAAGGAGAAAAAGAGATAAAAGAGAACCTGCTTCATAGCAGGGATTCTTGTCTTTTTATCTTTTAATGGGCAAGACCGGAATAAAAAAGGCGATGGGATAGGAGAGCCTCTCTTTTCACCTTTGACCTCTTAGACAAAAAAAAGCATCCCGCCTGGCGGAATGCTGAATAAATTGGGATACAAGAGGAACTTTAGACCTGTTCTGCAGACTTTTCCTGTGCATGATGAAGTACATTAAGCACTACTTCAGTACGGGGAGCCTGCACCAGTTTGTCTAATCTTTGCATAGAGGCCTTTAAAACGGCCAGCTTTTCACGGAGGGCCCAGTCTTTAGCAAGGGCTTGTTCAATCTCGGCAGTTTGTTGCAAAGAGGTTTCTTTGTACAGGTACAATAAAAGATCCTCGGGGGTAAAATTTGTCATTAGCAAACCATTGATGTCCAATAAAATATGTGTCCAGAATAGAAATGTCAGTTATTAAACGGTCTATGTGACTGCTTATTGTGCAAAAATCCTTAATTCTTGTCCCCCTGGGAGTTTTCCGGTATGATAAACAAGTCCTCGTTATCCCGTTTCATCAGGTATTTTTCCCTTGCATATTTTTCCAGGGTAGCCGGGTTCGATCTTAGGTTTCCGAGTTCGGCGTTTATGGCAGTTATGCGGGCACTATAGTATTGTTTGCTTTTCTGCAGGTCGTGCAACTGCCGGTTGCGATCCATCTGTGTGAAAAAATCATTTTTATCAAAAAAAAGAATGATAGCGGCGAATAACGTGAAAGCAATAAAAAATTTATTTTTTAGCCAGCCGGGTATATGGTTCAGCAACTTCATGTTTGAGATTTGTTGCCCGGGTCTGAATTGACAGCTATTTTCCCGGACACAGAGTCCTTTTACCGCGCAATTTACTTGCCAAATTTAATTTTTCCTTTTGGATATATTGCCGACTCACCCAGCAATTCTTCAATTCTTATCAATTGATTGTACTTGGCCATCCGGTCTGTACGGGAAGCCGACCCTGTTTTGATCTGCCCGCAATTCAGCGCTACGGCCAAATCCGCAATAGTGGTATCCTCGGTCTCCCCGCTACGATGGCTCATAATGGTGTTGTACCCATTGTGCTGGGCCAATGTAACCGCGTTGATCGTTTCTGTGATAGTCCCGATCTGGTTCACTTTTACCAGCAAGCCGTTGGCAACTCCGGTATCAATGCCTTGCTGTAAACGGGTAACATTGGTGACAAAAAGATCATCACCTACCAGTTGGATTTTGCCACCCAGTTTATCTGTCATTAATTTCCATCCTTTCCAGTCGTCTTCAGCCATACCATCTTCGATGGAAACAATCGGATAATTCTTAACCCAACCGGCCCAGTAGTCCACCATTTTCTCACTGCTCAATTTTTTGCCATCTGACTTATGGAAATGATATACTTTTTTAGCGCTGTCATACATTTCGCTTACGGCAGGATCCATGGCAATATATACATCTGCCCCGGCTTTAAAACCTGCTGTTTTAATAGCAGTCATTACCGTTTCAATAGCTTCTTCATTACTTTGAATATCGGGAGCAAAGCCACCCTCGTCGCCCACGTTGGTACTGTATCCTTTTTTCTTCAATACACTTTTGAGTGCATGGAAGATTTCGACTCCCCATCTTAATCCTTCGCTGAATGTGGGGGCCCCGGCCGGCATTACCATGAATTCCTGGAAATCTATTTTATTGTCGGCATGGGCGCCGCCATTCAGGATATTCATCATGGGTATGGGCAGTGTCTTCGCATTGGTTCCGCCGATATAGCGGTATAAGGGCAAGGCTGCTTCCTCCGCTGCTGCTTTGGCTACAGCCATACTTACAGCTAAAATGGCATTAGCGCCTAACTTTCCTTTGTTGGGGGTGCCATCCAGCTGTATCATCATCTGGTCAATCCCCGTCTGGTCAGCTACATCATAACTGAATAATGCCGGGGCTATTGTTTCATTTACATTTTTGACTGCTTTCAAAACCCCTTTGCCTGAATATTTTTTCTTATCGCCGTCTCTCAATTCCACTGCTTCATGAACCCCGGTACTGGCGCCGCTGGGTACAGCTGCCCGTCCTATAGCGCCTTCATCCGTTATTACATCTACTTCTACGGTAGGATTACCACGGCTGTCTAATATCTGTCTTGCAAAGATTTCAGAAATGTAACTCATGATTCTATTGAATATTTAAGATTGAAAATTGAATGTTGATTTTGCTGTTCCGGTTTACGTTTTCTTTTTACCGATTAACCTTGACCATTGTCAACTAGTTTATAGTTTTTTGACTTCTGTAATTTTTTTTGCAAAGAAACAGCTTTCGGGTCTTGTTGCAAAGAACCATTTACTGCCTGTAATTTGTGCCCAACGATTTCCTGAGCGTATTCTCTAAGGTAAAGCCCCTGCATTGATGCGATAATATATTGTAGCATTTTTCATCCTTTCTTTTCCATTAAATGTAAAATGACAAAGCCGGGGGGCATCACTTTCTTTTCCTATTTTTCACGCGGTTAAATTCCTGAATACATCTTCCAGGTTGACCGATTCGCTTTGTAAGGAGACTATGTTCAGGTTTTTCTCTATGGCAAGTTGCAGTATTTGCTTTTTTAATTTTTCCGGGTCGCCGGTTTCAAACTTCCAGGTAGTGGGATTGGAGCGGCTGATTTCTTTTCCAAAGACAGAAGACATCAGTTCATCAGCGATGATTTCCTTTAGTTCCAGGACTATTTTTGTTTTAGAGCCGGAATTATTCCGGAGGGTCGCCAGTTTATCATCCGCTACCAGTTGCCCTTTGTTAATAATGATCACCCTGTCGCACATAGCTTCTACTTCCTGCAGGATATGGGAGGAAAACAGGACAGTTTTATTTTTTCCCTGTTGTTTGATCACTTCCCTTATTTCGATGATCTGGTTGGGATCAAGGCCGGAAGTGGGCTCATCCAATATCAGCACTTCGGGATCATGGATAAGCGCGGCTGCCAGGCCTACTCTTTGTTTGTAACCTTTTGAAAGCTGACCGATCTTTTTTTTCGATTCGGTTTTTAAGCCAACAGTTTCAATGACTTTATCAATCGCCTGCTGCCGGTTGTTTATTTTATGTACTTCCGCGATAAAAGCCAGGTATTCCTTTACGTACATATCATAGTACAAGGCATTTGCTTCGGGCAGGTAGCCCACCCTTTTTTTTGCCTGTAAGGGATCATCATTTACATTGATACCGGAGACATAAGCTTCTCCGCTTGTCTGCTGCAGGTAGCCGGTAATGATCTTCATGGTCGTTGACTTGCCGGCCCCATTGGGACCGAGAAAACCTACGATCTCGCCTTTTTCTACTTTAAATGAAATATTGTTGACGGCTTTTTGTTCGCCATATTGCTTGAGAAGGTTTTTTACTTCAATGGACATGATTCAAAAGTAACGAGAAATAGGGAATAATAAACGAGCCATGAGATATACCCGGCGCTGCTCTAATAAGCAATAACGTTTTTATTGTTTGATCCTGTTTTTTGATAAGGGTGATCAATAAACTGCTGTGTCAGTTCAAAAAAATCTTTACCACCGACACCATGAGAACGATTAATAAATAAAAAACACTGGCTATTGGGCATGTAGTGGTGTATCATTGCCACGTATAATGGCCGGCAGGCAGGATCCATTTCGCCATCACCTATCAAACCGGCTTCGCGGAATAGAAAGCTTGTTTGGTGGTTGGGTTTACCGGTGGCACTTTCCGGCAATCACAGATAGCTTTATATACAGCGTTAATAGGGTAGCCGGCCACTAATTAAATTTTGCCTTTTTGGAGAATGTTGCAGAAGGTTGCAGCATTTAAAGGTCATCATATTCATACAGGGGATCAATATGTGTTCCGGCATTCATTTCGCAAACGGGCTTAATAAGGCCATCCTTTAATCCATATACCCAGCCATGCAGGTGCGGCCGCTGTTCATTTTTCCAGACACGCTGAATGATGGATGTTTTGGCGAGATTGAATATTTGTTCCTGTACATTCAATTCAACCAGCCGGTCCTCTTTCTGTTCTTCATTGGTCATGGCATCCAGCTCGGCGCGGTATATCCGGTAAACATCTTTAATCCCCCTTAGCCACATATTCAGCACCGCCTTAAAATCATGATTCGTGATCGCTGCTTTGATCCCTCCACAGCCATAGTGGCCACAGACGATCACGTGTTTTACCTGCAGGTAATTGACCGCATAATCCAAAACACTAAGGAGGTTTACATCCGTATTAATAACCAGGTTGGCGACATTGCGGTGAACAAATATTTCGCCCGGTTGTGTGCCCGTGATCTCATTGGCAGGTACCCGGCTGTCGCTGCAGCCGATCCATAAAAACTCCGGTGTCTGCAATTGAGACAGGCGATCAAAATAATGCGGATCTTCAGCTAATTTTTCTTTGGCCCATGCTTTATTTTCCAGCAAAAGCTTTTGGTATGAATGCATGGGGTCAAAAGTAGTAAAGGAAAACTAATCCGGTATGTTCGCCGTGGATCCGGGCGAATAACCCTGTTTCCCTTTGGAAGCATATACCCCAAAAATGATCAATTCTCCGGGGTGACCGGTATAGGGACAGATGCCTGAATAATTGCTTAATAACATCTTCTTTCACAGAGCTTTGAAATTTTGATACTCCCGGGGTGCGGCAAGATAATAACCGGCGCCTGCTATTCGCATCTTTTATACAGGTAGTACCAATATTAAAAAGATAATATTGACCGGAGATTTAAAAAAAATTCAGATATTTAAAAATAATTCTCAACTATCAATCTTATCATTTTAAACATTGCAGCTGTATGGATCAATCAACCATAACTATCAAGGACAATTCCGCTAACCCCGGACCATTAGGGCTTTTAGCCTTTGGAATGACAACGGTCTTATTAAATCTTCACAATGCAGGTTTTTATGAAATGAATTCGATGATTTTGGCTATGGGCATTTTCTATGGAGGCCTGGCTCAAATTATAGCAGGAATCCTGGAATCGAAAAAGAACAACACATTCGGAATGACCGCCTTTCTTTCTTATGGCTTCTTCTGGCTTACCCTGGTGGCATTGATTCTGCTTCCAAAACAGAATTTAATGACTGCCCCATCCACCAACGGCATGGTTGCTTATTTAATAATGTGGGGCATTTTTACCGGGCTTTTGTTCATTGGCACATTAAAAATTAATAAGGCCCTGCAATTTGTTTTTGCAAGTTTGACCATCCTGTTTTTTTTACTGGCATTGGGCGATGTAACGGGAAACGCTGCCGTTAAGACATTTACCGGGTATGAGGGAATTGTTTGCGGCGCTTCTGCTATCTATACCGGCGTTGCCACTTTATTGAATGAAGTATATGGAAAAGTCATTATGCCAATCGGGGCTATTATAAAAAAGTAAGTATTCTTTGTCTTTTTTAATCATCAATAAATTCACCAAAGACCTGGTAAAGACTACCAGGTAAAAACGACTCACTGCATCACAGTCCCCCGGACAGGCCTGACCACCATGAAAGATTCCTGCTGCGGCAATATATGCATGAAATACAGAAATGATTTAATGCAGCAATATTTTTTTTGTCTTCGTACATTTAAGGCTTAAAACAAAGTTCATTTATGTCATATCCTTACCAGATACGCAGCATGGAGGAATACGAAAAGGCTTATAAGGACAGTATTTCACATCCCGATAAATTCTGGAGTTCCGTTGCTGAACATTTTCGCTGGAAAAAGAAATGGAACAGGGTCCTGGAATGGAATTTTAAAGAGCCAAGAGTAAGGTGGTTTGACGGCGCAAAACTGAACATTACGGAAAACTGTATTGACCGGCACCTGGAAAAGCTTGGCGATAAACCTGCTATTATCTGGGAGCCCAACAACCCGGAAGAAAGAGTAAGAGTGGTGACGTATAACCGGCTGCATAAAAGAGTTTGCCAGTTTGCCCAGGTATTAAAAAATAATGGTGTAAAAAAAGGGGACAGGGTTTGCATTTATATGGGGATGGTACCGGAACTGGCTTATGCGATATTGGGGTGCGCGAGGATCGGGGCTATACATAGTGTGATCTTCGGTGGTTTTTCTGCCCAAAGTATTGCCGACAGGCTTTATGACGCCGAGGCCGAATATATTGTTACCAGCGACGGCGCGTACCGGGGCGGCAAAGACATTCCTCTCAAAAGCGTGATTGATGATGCGCTGATAGGCAACAGGACGGTAAAAAAAGTAATTGTTTATACAAGAACAAGAACGCCTGTTTCCATGCTCAAAGGAAGAGATGTGTGGTGGGAAGATGAAATGGAATACGCGGAAACACAGGTGGAAAAAGAAGGCATTGTTTCTTTCCCTGCTGAAGAAATGGATGCAGAAGATCCTTTATTTATTTTATATACTTCCGGCAGTACGGGTAAGCCCAAGGGAGTGGTGCATAGCAGCGCTGGTTATATGGTGTGGACCACCTATTCATTCGTAAATGTTTTTCAATATAATCCCGGCGATATTCATTTCTGCACGGCCGACATCGGGTGGATAACCGGGCATAGTTATATCATATATGGTCCATTGAGCGCTGGCGCCACTTCTGTAATGTTTGAAGGCATTCCCACCTGGCCGGACGCGGGCAGGTTCTGGGATATAGTGGATAAACATAAAGTAAATATTCTGTACACGGCCCCGACAGCGATCAGGAGTTTAATGGGATTTGGCCTCGGTCCCCTGAAAGGAAAAGACCTTTCTTCATTAAAAATACTGGGCACAGTAGGCGAACCTATCAATGAAGAAGCCTGGCATTGGTATGATGAAAATGTAGGAAAGAAAAAATGCCCTGTAGTAGATACCTGGTGGCAAACGGAAACCGGGGGTATACTTATTTCAAACCTGGCAGGGGTAACACCTGCCAGGCCAAGCTGGGCTACATTGCCGATGCCCGGAGTGCAGCCTGTGTTAGTGGATGAAAACGGAAAAGAGGTGACACAAAAAGATGAGCACGGCTTATTAAACGGAAACCTGTGCATTAAAGCGCCCTGGCCTTCTATTATACGAACTACTTATGGAGATCATGACCGCTGCCGCCAGAATTATTTTGCGGCTTACCCCAACTTATATTTTACCGGGGATGGCGCATGGAAAGACGACAAGGGAAATTTCAGGATCACGGGCCGGGTAGATGATGTGCTGAATGTAAGCGGCCACCGGATAGGTACCGCTGAAGTAGAGAACGCTATTAACATGCACACCGGCGTCGTGGAAAGCGCTGTAGTGGGTTACCCGCATGATGTAAAAGGGCAGGGTATTTATGCTTATGTAGTTTATGGTCATATTCATGGCGATGAAGAAATGACAAGAAGAGATATTCTTCAAACTGTAACAAGGGTAATTGGCGCAATCGCGAAACCGGATAAAATACAATTTGTGAAAGGCTTGCCCAAAACAAGAAGCGGCAAGATCATGAGAAGGATATTGAGAAAGATTGCGGAAGGAGAAACATCGAACCTTGGTGATACTACCGCTTTGCTCGATCCGGGAGTAGTGGAGGAGATCAAACAAGGTAAACTTTAATTAATTGCCCGGGTACTGTTTCTCCGTTGTGTGTCTGTAGCATGATGATAGCTATCTTCACGTCATATGACCGCTATATCACCCCTATATGACCACTATATGATCAGGTCAGGGTCTCGTCAGGGTCAGGTGAGGGTCTCGTCAAGGTCTCGTCAAGTTCAGGTAAGAACCAGATGCGAGTCTTGTGAGAAATCGATGGCACCCTGGGTTGATAAATAAAAGATCTCTTCTTAACTAATATACTAAAATCCCTTCAATAAGTAAACAGGACTTAATGAAAGGCTGCCAAAATTAAAGCAGCCTGAACCAGGCTGCCTTAAAAGGGTTCTTCAATCTATTTGAAACAATGCTTTGCTATCATTTATCTCAAAAATTATACCTAAACTGATAAAACCTGTATAATGATTAGACGTTTTGGAAGTGAAAAATTATTTTTGACGGATAGCTATATACGAATGGATACTATCTTATGAAAAACAGGAAACCCAGACGAAAGCTTAGAATTATCATCACGTGGTTATTGTGGGTACTGCTGGTGCAGTTCATTTTGATCAATATCAGTGCAGCCTTATATGCCGATAAGCTTACACATTTACATGCTGCCACAGCGGATACATGGGATAAGCCCACTTCTCAGAATATTTTTGCTAAGACCTGGCGGCTTTTTTCCGGACCTACATTTTACCGGCAAACTTTATCTCAGTCGCCTGCCTTTGCCTATTCCCCGGTAGTATTAAAAACGCATGATGATATTTCTATCAATGCATGGTATAGCAGGGCCGACACATTGCCGAAAGGAACCGTGATATTATTTCACGGGTTGATGGGTCATAAAGGATTAGTCATGGATGAAGCCGTCGCATTCAGAAACCTGGGGTATAATGTCATGATGGTGGATGTACGTGATCATGGGAACAGCGGTGGCAATACGACGACAATCGGGTACAGGGAATCGGAAGAAGTAAGCCTGGCCTATAACTATGTGCAACAGGCGGGGGAAAAGAATATTTTTTTATGGGGCGCTTCCATGGGAGCCGTAGAAATAATAAAGGCTGTTTCTGATTATGGCGTCCATCCGTCCGGCATTATCGTTGAAATGCCTTTTCTCTCTTTACAATCGCACCTGGAAGGCCGCGCACGTATTCTTGGTTTCCCGCAGCAGCCTTTTGCCTTTCTCACTACTTTCTGGATCGGGATTGAAAGAGGTTTTAATGGGTTTGGTTTCAAAATTACAAGCTATGCGAAAAACATAGAATGCCCGGTATTGGAGCAATATGGCGAAAAAGATGAACTGGTATTAAAGAAGGAGACGGATGCGATCTACCAGGCTATTGCTTCCCGAAACAAAAAACTGGTTATTTATGAAGGAGCGATGCATGAATCTTTTTTAAAGAGAGATCCTGCCCGGTGGAAAAAAGAAGTGGAATCGTTTTTACAACAATTTCAAAGGCCTACTTTCTGATGGTAACCTGTGTGCCAATGGGTGTATAATTATAAATTTCTTCCACATCATCCCGCTTCATGGAAATACAGCCAAGTGTCCAGTTCTGGTACTTGTCTATCACAAAATCCTCATGCGGCCAGGTACCATGAATGCCGACACCGCCGCCGATACTTGCATTGGCAGGGATCTCGCCGGTTTGCTTTCTTCTGTTGAATTTATCCCAGCTTTCTTTGGTAGGATAGTCGATAGCCAAAAAGCGATCCCATTTTTCATGAATACGTTTGCTGGTGATATGAAAAACACCTTCCGGGGTATTCTTATCTCCCGCTACTTTTTTATCCTCGAGACTGTTATTGCCAAATACAACAGGATAAGTAGCATACCAGCCTTTCTCATCATATACGGTGAGTTCATAATCCGACTTGTCGATAATGATGGAGACCGGGCCTACAGGCCCGTCACTTGCATTGAACCTTTTCATTTCCCTGGCGACCACCGAACCATGAGAAGAAGAGGATGAAGTATGAATAGCCAGGAAATTACCCCCCAGCAAAACAGATGTGAGTACGATAATATTTTTCATAGTCCTATACTTAACCGTCCGGATTCAAAACGGGATACAGGGTATTTTTATTTTCAGGTGAAATTCGTTTTAACGATGGCTTTGCAATTCTACTCAATTAACAAAAATGATGCAAAGCAAAATCCCGTTGAAGATTTTCAACGGGATGTGGAAAAGAAAGAGTATTTATTCGTAATAATATCAGGGTAATGTAAGTTTTACCAACTGCTGATACGGAAACCTACGGTATAAGGCGTTTGATCGAGACCTTTGTCCCACATGTTTTTGAAAGCATAGCTTCCGTATAGTTTTACAGGCCCCAGCAATAATTCCCCGACATAAGAAAGTTTCCAGGTCTTGAGATCGAAATCATCTTTTGTTTTATTCACGTCGCCGCCTACTTTGGTTTTTTGACGGGAACTGTATAAAAGGCCCGCGCTGATGCCGGCGCTGAAACCAAATGCCCTGCGGCGCCGGTCGGGAGTAAAATTAAAATTCAGCATCATGGGAACAGTGAGATAATCAGCTGCCAGCTTATTCTTTTTTGCGCCGGCAAGATTGGGATCCTCAGTTATCAATGTAGGGTTTTTGGCAAATCGTATTTTTTCGTCATCAAAATGATAATTATTCAATTCAAGCCCGAGGCCATATTTCAGGTTCACTGCATGCTGGATTAAGTTGAGGCGCTGCATAAAGAACCAGAGATTCACGTTCCTTGATTTGCCGGTACGGGGCTTAAACCAATCTTTGTTACTTCCCGGAGCAAATGCCTGTGCGGCTGCACCTGCATAATTAGTGTTATCTGTAAAGTTGGAAAATCCAAGATCCAGTATCCACCAGTTGGTACTGAGGTTAGAGCGTTTTCCACTGTAATGACGTGAAGTGATGCGCAGATTCCTGTTCCTGCTCTTTTCTTCATTGTCAGGTTTGCTGTTTTTGTCGCGAATGATAATCATACCGCCTATCTTGATCGTGTCGGGCGTGCTTTTGGCCGTACTGTCCTGCGCAAAACCTGTCACGAACGTGCATACAGCTATGCACAGGGTAAAAATCCTTTTCATCTGTTTTGTTTTTAGATAATAATTTAATTCACTTTAAGGGCCAGTCCCGCGATCAGCAAACGATCATCGTCGTCGGTTGCTTTGATATTTGTCCTCTTTTCAAAGGTCCGGGTTACTTTGCGGAGAAAACCACGGATACCTTTATTACTGTTTTTATTACTGGCATATATGGGGCCATCATCAGGGTTAACTGGTACCTTATTCTCATTGTTTAACGAATCAGTACCAGCAGGGGTTACATCGTTTGACTCATTCTTTTTAGTAGAATTTGTTAATGCTTCTTCAGGATCTTTTCCTGCCTGCGCAATAGTTGAATTACCTTTTTCAGTATTTACATGGGGGTTTTGACCCGGATCCGGCAGGTTGTTGGAAGGTTGCTTTACAAGTGGTTCAACGCGGGCAATTAGAGGATCATTCGGTACGGGTTGTTGTTCAGGAATCTTTTCTTTTCCATTATTTTTATTATCCTCCTTACGAACAATATTCTTGCTGGTTTCTTTTACAGGGGATTCATTTTTTCCGGGTTGAATACTTGCAATGTTATCTTTAACAGGAGGAATCACATTTTCCAAGGGCTTAGTTGTTGTATCCTTTGTTGAATTTACTTCTTTAGTTTTATTAGTGATAGTAGTAGCCATATTATCCCCGTTCTGGCTATTACCTGGTTTTTTATTGATTAAAATAATGGTTGTGGCACTGATGCCCAAAAGCAAAATAACGGCGGCTGCAATACGCCACCAGCGAATAGCAATAACCCGTGTTTTTTCTTCCCTGCGGTATAATGATTCTTTATGGGGGAAAACAATTGCTTCAGGCTGCAATTTTGCCTGTAGTAATAAATTCAGTTCTGCCCGAACGACGGGATGATCAGCCGCCAGTCTTTCCACATCTTTTCTTTCTTCCCCGGTCAGTTCATTATCTATATAAGAGAGCAACCATCCTTCATAGTTAGTAAGATTGAGGGATGAACTGTTGCGGGCCAACAATGATTCTTTATTATCAAAAACAATATCGGTATCAGGTGTAAGTTTGCTTTGCAGCAATATATCCAGTTCTGCTTTCAGATCAGGGTTTGCCTGTGCAAATTCCTCTACCTCCCGGCGGCTTTCACTGTCCAGTTCATTATCCAGGTAAAGGATAAAATATTCCTCGTAATTATGGCGGTTGAGTTTCATTTATTACTTTTTTACTATTGGCTAAAAGCTAATGGCTAATAGCCGGTCTCACAACACATTTTCAATTTTAACCAAATAGTTTTTCAATTGAACCCTTGCCCTGTGCAGGTACACTTTTACCTGGCTTTCACTCAGGCCCGTTATCTGTCCTATTTCATCATAACTATATCCTTCATAGTCTTTTAATAATACCAGTGATCTTTGGGTTTCACCTAACCGGCTCAGCGCTTCTTCCAAAACCTTTTTCAGGTTATTGGCCGGGCGGTTCTGTACACTTGTTTCAGCGCTGAATTCTTCTTTGAGCTGCACCCTTTTTACTTTGCGGATATGATCAATCATCTGGTGGTAGGCAACGGTAAAGAGATAGGATTTGCATTTTCCAGGATCAATCTCTTCACGGTTACGCCACATTTTTTCAAATGCAGTTTGCACCACATCCCGGGCATCTTCCTCATGCTTAAGATTTTTCAGGATAAAACGGTACACATTGTCTGCATACGATTTTACACATTCGTTGTATTCTCTTTCGGTCATAAACAGCCGGGATAGGAGGCTACAAAAATACTCTTGTAAACCCGAATTTTAAGTTGTACGTTCAGTTGGGGCAAAATGTTACAAAAAGGGGTAAGATTTTGAGCCGGGAAGTAGGGAAGACGATCAGAAAACAGCTTGTAAATCAAGACGTACTGTCTTCCCTTCTATTTTCAAACCCAGATATGGCTCAAAGAGAAGAGAAGAATTGCAGGGACAGGTTTTCCCAGGCCGCCTTGTTGGTATTGCCTGAATTTTTTTTCTTACAGCACTGATCCATAGACTCTTTGGAGGGTTTATCCTGCCTGATTGAAGCCGCAGAATGCAATACGATAAAAGCCCCGATCAAGACGGTCATTAACATCGCAATTCGTATAGTATTCTTTTTTCTCATATTCGTTGTTCCGCACCCTGCGGAATTCATTTGACGACGGTATTCTGTAAAATGTTACAGCTAAGGTAAACATCCCTTCTACTTTAAAAAGCCAATAATTGACAAAAGGCCGGTTTTTGTCTCCGAAATGCGGAAAATGGGGGGTGGACTGTATGGTATTTGGTCCTTCGCGGTGCCCAGGATGACAAGAGGTCCTTCGCTTCGCTCAGGATGACAAGCGCTTCGCTCAGGATGACGAGGCAAAATGTATAGGCTGCCAACTCATATATTTGCGCATTAATCAGCTATTATGAATGAAAAATTTGCCCGCCGTATTGCCGGTGAGGTTGAAGAGATCAAAACTTCGGGCCTGTACAAAACAGAACGTATTATCACCAGCCCGCAGGGAGCCGAAATTACCGTCAATCCCGCTGATGGCGGGACAGGTACTAAAACAGTTTTAAACTTCTGCGCCAATAATTATCTCGGCTTGTCTTCCCATCCCAAAGTAATAGAAGCGGCGCACAAGGCTATTGATTCGCGGGGGTATGGCATGAGCAGCGTCCGTTTTATTTGCGGTACGCAGGATATCCATAAAGAATTAGAGAAAAAGATCTCTGTTTTCCTGGGTACGGAAGATACTATTTTATATGCCGCAGCCTTTGACGCCAATGGCGGCGTATTTGAGCCATTGTTCAACGAAGAAGATGCTATTATTTCGGACGCGTTGAACCATGCTTCTATTATTGACGGTGTTCGCCTGTGCAAGGCCCAGCGGTTCCGCTATGAGCATAATACCATGAGTGATCTTGAAGCCAAACTAAAAGAGGCAGCCGGTTGTCGTAGCCGGATCATTGTCAGCGACGGATCATTCAGCATGGACGGAACTATCGCCCAGTTGGACAAGATGGTTGAACTGGCTGAAAAGTATGATGCTGTTATTATGATTGATGAATGTCACTCCTCAGGTTTTCTTGGAAAAACCGGGAGGGGCACCCATGAGTACCGGGGTGTAATGGGAAAGATAGATATTATCACCGGTACATTGGGCAAAGCACTGGGCGGCGCGTCAGGGGGATTTACATCAGGTAAAAAAGAAGTGATTGAAATGCTTCGCCAGAAATCAAGACCTTATTTATTCAGCAATACGCTGGCCCCTTCGATTGTAGGCGCTTCAATTGCCGTACTGGATATGCTGACGGAAACCACAGAACTGAGAGATAAATTAGAATACAATACAAAATATTTCCGCGGAAAAATGACTGAAGCGGGTTTTGATATCCGCCCGGGCGACCACCCGATCGTTCCCATTATGCTATATGATGCGGTATTGGCGCAGAACTTTGCATCCAAACTCCTTGATGAAGGTATTTACGTGATTGGCTTTTTCTTTCCCGTGGTCCCGAAAGGGCAGGCTAGGATAAGGGTACAGTTGAGTGCGGCGCATGAACAACGTCATCTGGATAAAGCGATCGCCGCATTTACAAAGATTGGAAAGGAACTGAAAGTATTGAAATAATTATATTTAACACCTAATTATCGCCAATGGAACAGGATAACCCGGCTCCGGAAGAAAAAATTTTACCGCAGACAGGTTGCGCCAATTGCGGTCATCCCATTGTTGAACAGGGCCATCCAACACAACTATGTGCGGATTGCAGGGCGAAATTCATTCATTATCCTATTCCCGGGGGCATTAAAATTTTCGCGGGCGTGATCGGTGTGGTATTAATTTTTGCCATGTTCAAAGTGCCGGGAAACTTTTCCGCGGGCATCCATTACCAACGGGGAAAAGAGGCGATCAAAAAATCGAATTACAATACCGCGGAAAAGGAATTGAGCAAGGTGATCAAAAAAATACCTGGTTTTGTAAGCGCTAAAGAATATCTCGCCATTGCTTCTTTCCATAACCAGGATATGGAATCCTTTGTAAAAATGGTGGGGGAACTGCAGGGACAAAAAGTGGAAGATGAAAGCCTGTACAATGAAATAAACGGGCTCATAGCGAAAGTTCCCAACTATGTACCGGGCGACTCACTCATGGCTTTTTATACTAAGTATCATTCATTCGACAGTATTCCTGAAGGAGTATACCGCGAATATCTATCTACTCACCAGGATGAACTATTCCCTGCTCTCCGGTATGCTTCGGTTATTTTTAACAATAAACAATACCGCGCCTGCGACTCTCTTCTCGACAGGATCCTGGAGAAAGACCCTGCTTACCCGGAGGCGCTTTATATGAAGACCAGTATTAAAAGAGAATTAGATCAATTAGACTCAGCGCATTATTATTGTGACAGGATACTTTCTTTGAATAAAGAGTCAACTTATGGAATGGCATCCAAAGCCCGGACCTACCTGAAACAAAAGAAAGATGCCGAAGGATTGCAATGGGCTTTGAAAAGCAACGAACCGGATCCTGCTGAACCTTATTCCATGGCGACACTGGCACTCGCCTATCATTTGAATAATCAACCCGGTGAGCGGGATAAATTACTGGAAGCTTCCAAAAAGGATTCTACGCAGGGAGCTTTTATGCAATACGTGATTGATATAATGGATGGAAAAGAAAAATTCAGGTAAAAAAATAAAACTCATTGTATGTTCATTCCCGGAATTTTAATAAGCCTGCTTACGTTTCCAGGCGTTATTGTGCATGAACTGGCCCACCAGTTATTTTGCCGTTGGTGTAAGGTTCCGGTTTTCAAAGTAGTCTATTTTCAATTTGAAAACCCTGTGGGTTATGTTCTGCATGAGGTTCCGGCAAATAAATGGCATAGTATCATGATCAGCATTGGTCCTTTTATCATCAATACATTAGTCGGGGCCCTGATTGCTTTCCCGGCAGCGCTGCCTGTTTTTAAATTTAATAATGCCGGGCCGCTTGACTACCTGCTGATCTATCTTGGTGTTTCTATTGCCATGCATGCATTTCCAAGTACCGGGGACGCCAATGCAATATGGGAACATATCAAAGACAAAAACACATCCCTGGTAGTGAAGATATTTGGCTACCCCATCGTAGGGTTGATCTATCTTGGATCTCTCGGTAGCTTCTTCTGGTTGGACTTGCTTTATGGTATTGGAATAGCAATCGGTGTACCTAATCTCATTATTGCATTACTTGCCTGATCTCTGCGTTTACAAAGATTGGGAAAGAACCGGGCGTGTCGCAACAGAACGGAGACAGGAAGCCGGGAAGACGAGTGACGAGTCTTCAAAATGGAAATGAGTTGACAGGCATCTGGAGAAATTCTTTCCGGCTTTCCGACTTTTGGTCTTCCTTGTCTTATTTCAAACTCAAATTTTTGGCAGCATCTTTTATAGCATCCAATCCCATTTTTTCTCCTTCTAAACTTACCAGCAGGCGATCATTGGCAACATAGGTCAACCCATATTCATCATTATACTTCGCATATTTCTCAATGGCTTTTCCACCATTGAAGTCCACAGTTTTTTCATAGCCATTATCATCCTGGCGCTCAAAGTTCCATAAATTATAAAATCGTAAACCAACTAAACTCGCTCCTGCTTCTCCTGCGCCATCAAAAAGGCTGACCCTTAATTGCTTTCCGTCGTCAGTTTTATAGGTTGCTGTACAGGTGCTGGTCCCCATCATAGCGTTAGCATTAAAACTGCTTCTTTTCATACCCATAAATTCCTCGGGCAACAGTGCTTTTAGCTGATCCAGCGTAAGCGGGGTAAGCTTTTTCAGTTCTTCCATTTTTTGGTTCATATCGCCGGCCTTTTCTGCAATATCAGCGGGGTTGACGGTTACTTTTGTCTTGCCATCGTCACTTACAATCGTCGCTTGTTTTGGTTTATTGTTGTTGCAGGCAGGCAGCATACAAATCGCTGCCAGGCATAAAATAATTAGTTGTTTCATGATATGAGATTTTGGTTTAGGATATAAATGTAGACAAATTCGTGTTTTTACGATAATAACCGTAAGCGTTAGTTTTCAATGGTCAAAAAAAACATGCCGGGATGTTATGAAAAGTAATATCTCTGTCTTATTTTCGTCTTCTACACTATGGACTAATTCTACCGAATCCCTTCCTCTGAATTTCCCTAATTAAATTAATTGACCCGTAAAACTCAGTAATGAAGAAAATTTTCATTTGCCTGATGGCCGGAGCGGTAATTATGTTCACTGTTTCCTCTTGTACAGCTACCAAGAGAGATTGCCAGGGAAACAAACATTATAAACAGAAAGGCGGATTTTATTTATAAGAGTCTTTGTTTGCCCGCGAACTATTTGTAATCCCGCACGTGCGGGATTTTTATTTTTTACTGAAAAGTATACGGACACCCAGTCCAACCAATATTAAAGCGGTAATTCGTTCCTGCCAGCTCCTGAATTTTTTATTCGTAGCCAGTATTTCCCTGAATGCGCCTGCCAGTGCTGCTACCAGGATTAATATAAGTGTTCCCTGTGCGGCAAACCATAGCCCAAGCAAGGCGATCTGTTCTTTGAGCCAGGGTGTTTGCGGGTTGATAAATTGCGGCAGGAAGGATAAAAAGAAGATGGCAACTTTCGGGTTCAGCAGGTTAGTGGTCATTCCCTGTACAAATATTTTCCGGTTGCTCATACTTTCCACCGGGGTAACCAGGCGTTGCTGTTTACTGCCCAGCAATGACTTTATTCCAAGATAAACGAGATAAGCAGCCCCGGCATATTTTATAACGGAGAACAGTAAAGCGGATTCTTCTATGATCTTTGATAGCCCGAATACTGCGGCGGTAATATGAAATAAGCAGCCGGAAAAGATTCCAAGGGCAGAAAATATACCGGCTTTTGTTCCCTGTGATAAGCTTCTTGCCAGGGTGTACAACATGTCGGGTCCCGGGGCAAGGTTTACCAGGAGGCTGACGGATAAAAACCAATAGAAATTTTCAATATTGAACATGGCAATAGTGTTATCGGATGTAATTTATATTCGTATAAAAATACGAAGAGTCTTAAATCGTGACAAATGGCAAACAATTTTTACTGACCGTGATTGACGCTAAAAAGGCAAATAAAATCATTCATACTTTCCGCCACTAACCCCCGTGTGTTATAAAAATCATTATTGGCTTAAGAATTTTAAATTTCATTACCAAAGCTGTTGCCATGCCGGGTTTCTTCAGGAATAATGTTTGTAAGCAAATACAGAGCCGTTAACTTTGGCAAAATTTTTTTGAATGAAAAGTATTTTTTCCTGTCTTGGGGCTATTGTTTTTTTGGTTTCCTGCTCACCGAATAATGTAGATATAGATAACAGCCTGAAAAAGTATTTTGATGAGAATAAGGTAAACGGTTGTTTTGCCCTGATGGATAATGGCACGGGAAAATTTACTATCTATAATTTATCAAGGTACCGCGATAGCAGTTATTTGCCTGCTTCCACTTTTAAGATCGTCAATTCACTGATTGGTTTGCAAACAGGCAAGATCACAAATGACAGTATGGTGATAAAATGGGACGGGGTGGTAAGAAGAGTGGCCGATTGGAACAAAGACCTGACCATGTACGAGGCGTTCAGGGTTTCTGCGGTGCCTTATTACCAGGAAGTGGCCCGGCGCATCGGTAAGGATACCATGCAACTTTGGCTCGATAGTTTAAGATATGGCGCAAAAAGTGAAAAAGAAAAATTTGTGATCAGGTCAGCTATCGACAGTTTTTGGCTGGATAATACTTTAAAAATGACACCCGACCAGGAACTGGGATTGGTAAAACAATTATATTTTGACCAGCTTCCTTTTTTCAAGAGTCACCAGGAAACGGTTAAAAATGCCATGCTGTTTGAAGATAGCATCAATTACCGGCTGGGATATAAAACAGGATGGGGTTTTACGGAGCAGGGACACGCGCTTGGCTGGATAGTGGGTTGGATAGAAGAGAATAAGCATCCTTATTTTTTTGTATTGAATATAGAATCGCCCGAACATGATTTTGACATGTGGACGGTACGGATGAAAATGCTGAAGGATATTTTAAAGCAATTAGGATTTATGCAGGGCAGGATGTAATAGTAATTCTCCGTTGAATATTGCGTGAAAATTGGGAAGGTTTGGTTTAATTATTGAGTAATAAACAGGTCATTTATATATTTTGAACCTTCAATTTCAATATAAAGAATTTGTCATTGGGCTGGCGGCCATTCCTTTTTTGATCTTCCTGTTCGCTTTGTTGCTAAGGTGGAAACGGAAAGTGACAGCAAGAATGGGGGATAAAAGATTAGTACAACAACTGATCAGTAATTTCTCCGGGAAATTGTTCACACTGAAATTTGTTCTTCTTTTGCTGGCCCTGGCAGCGGGCGTAGCGGGGATAATGAACCTTCGCAAACCGGGCGATACAGAAGGGATTGCGCGCAAAGGCATTGACGTGGTCGTTGTCCTGGATGTAAGTAAGAGCATGCTTGCGACAGATATTCAACCCAGCCGTTTGGAAAGGGCAAAGCAGTTTATCAGCAAGCTGATGAGCACGATGCCCAATGACCGGATTGGACTGGTACTGTTTGCGGGTAAGGCATATATGCAAATGCCGCTGACGACCGATCATGGGGCTGCCCTGATGTTTGTATCATCAGCAGGTCCGGATGCGGTACCACAGCAGGGCACAGTGATAAGCGATGCGCTGAAAATGAGCGCCAAAGCCTTTAATCCCGCGGACAGAAGATTTAAGGCGGTCGTATTGATATCGGATGGGGAAGATCACGACCCGGATGCCGTTAAAACCGCGAAAGACCTGGCTACACAGGGAATGATGATCAACACTGTCGGTATCGGCTCTACTGAAGGTTCTTATATCGTTGATCCTGCTACCGGCGAAAATAAAAGAGATGAAACCGGGAACCCGGTAATATCCCGGCTGAATGAAGATGAATTGAAATCGCTCGCTGAAAGTACCAATGGCGTCTATGTTCATTTGCAGGGCAGCGATGAGGCCGTGGATATTGTAAAAAAGAGTTTATCACAAATAGAAACAAGAGCCCTGGGTGATATTTCATTGATGAATTTCAAGACTTATTACTGGTGGTTTGCAGGAGCGATGCTTTTATTTTTAGTGATTGAAAATTATATTCCTGAAAGAAAAGGAGTCCTTGCGTGAAAAATAGACTACTTATAGTATCCTGTTCCTGCTTATTTTCTTTAGTCGTCCACGCGCAGCCGGCTACACAGGCTATTCAACGAGGGAATGATCTTTATAAACTGAAGGAATATGAACCCGCTGCAAAAGCCTATGATGAGGCATTGGCAAAAGATCCTTCAAATGTCGTAGCTAAATTCAACCGGGCCAACACCGCATACCGGCTTTCCAAGCCGGATGATGCTATTAAAACCTTCGATGACCTGGCGGGCGGAAGCAAAGACGCTGAACAGAAAGCAAAGGCCTCGTATAATAAAGGGGTGATACTTTCCAGCCAGAAGAAACTGGAAGAAAGTATTGAAGCCTACAAGAGCGCTTTACGGCAGGATCCTGCGGATAAGGATGCAAGAGAAAACCTGCAAAAAGCCTTATTGGAATTAAAAAAGAAAAACCCGCCACCCAAGAAAGAAGACAATAAAAAGAAACAGCAGCAAAACAAAAAGCAGCAGCAACAGCCAAAGATGAATGATAAAGACGCGGATCAAAAACTTAAACTGTTGGAGCAAAAAGAAAAAGAACTGCAGCAAAGACTTCAGAAGCAGAAATCTAAAACAGGCGGAAATAATACCAAAGACTGGTAACTCCCCGGCTCCCGGAAAGAGGCAATTAATCTATAATTACTAACGAACTTATAAACTCACTTAATAATGATAAGTAAGTGATATTTTTGCACCTGATCAAACTCTCCGCTTCAGGCGGAATCTGGGGGTATCATGCAGTTTTATTGTGAATCTCTCACTGAATATAAGCGACTTAAAACAAGGGAAGTAAGGATCGGGGATCTGTTGCTGGGCAATTTTCATCCTGTCCGCGTCCAAACGATGACTACTACTGATACAATGGATACCATCGCCACTGTAGAGCAAAGCATACGATGTATTGAAGCCGGCGCTGAACTGATCCGTATCACCGCTCCTTCCAAAAACGAAGCGGAGAATTTGCTGAATATTAAGAATGAGTTGAGAAAAAGAGGATATACCACACCCCTGGTCGCTGATATTCATTTTACGCCCAACGCGGCAGAGATCGCGGCAAGGATCGTAGAAAAAGTCCGGGTCAATCCCGGCAATTACGTGGATAAGAAAAAATTTGAACTGATAGAATACACGGATGCCGACTATGCGGAAGAAATTGACAGGATACGGGAACGATTTACTCCTTTAATTAAGATTTGCAAAGAATACGGTACTGCCATGCGTATCGGCACCAATCATGGCTCACTGAGCGACCGTATTATGAGCCGATATGGCGATACGCCTATAGGAATGGTAGAGAGCGCCATGGAGTTTTTAAGAATCGCGCGCGGGATATCTTATCACAATATTGTACTAAGCATGAAGTCGAGCAACCCGCAGGTAATGGTGCAGGCTTACCGTTTATTGGTAAAAACGATGTTTGATGAATTTGGTGAATGTTACCCTTTACATCTTGGCGTTACAGAAGCCGGGGATGGGGAGGATGGGCGAATAAAATCCGCAATAGGGATAGGAAGTTTAATGGAGGATGGACTGGGGGATACCATACGCGTTTCATTGACAGAAGACCCGGAACTGGAGATACCGGTTTGCAGGGATATTGTGAAGAGGTATGAGGTCAGAAGCCGGGAATACGAAGCCGGAACTACTACTTCTGCAATGGGAAGTAAGCTGCAATATGACCCATTTCATTATCAACGAAGGGAAACATTTGCTGTTGATAATATCGGCGGTAAGCATGTTCCGGTGGTAGTTGCTGATCTCGGCAAGATCGAAAGAATAACTCCGAAGCATTTGCAAAGCATTGGCTATTCTTATGATGAAACAACTGATAAATGGAATATCGGGGATGCGGCGGCAGATTATATTTTTACCGGTCACCAGCTCTTGAATTTTGCTTTGCCGGGTACATTGAAAGTTATTGTTTATGCCGATGCCTGGCAAAAAGCAGGGGACAAAACAAAGTATTTTCCACTATTTGACCAAAGCGGATATGCCTTTGCGCGGGAGAAAAGCCAAAGTTTAAATTTTGTACAGCTCGACTGTAAAGATGAAAATGAGGATTTTTCGAACATGGGCTTTTTGATTGCCCGTGCCGGAAAAGAAGATTTTAAAAAAGTTGTTCTTTGCTTTAGCAGTACAAGTGCGAATGCCATGCAATCTGTCAGGCGAATGTTCTTTGAGCTGGAAAAGCACGATATCCGGAACCCTGTCATTTTAATTACCGATAGCAATTGGCAAACGCCTGACGAGCACCTGATTCATTTTGCTACCGAAACGGGGGCTTTGTTTTTGGAGGGTATGGGAGATGGTATTTGTTTAGGATACGGCAATAAGGCGCAAATGGAGAATATAAAGGTTACCGGCCGCACTTATCTTGATGTAAAAGATATTTACCAGTTTACCAATAATACAGCTTTCAGCATTTTACAGGCAACAAGAACAAGGATTTCCAAAACAGAATATATATCTTGCCCAAGTTGCGGGCGAACCTTATTCGATCTCCAGGAAACAACCGCTAAGATCCGTTCTGTTACCCACCATTTGAAAGGAGTGAAGATTGCCATCATGGGATGTATCGTGAACGGACCGGGAGAAATGGCCGACGCGGATTTCGGTTATGTAGGCAGCGGGCCCGGCAAGATCACTTTATACAGGGGGAAGGAAGTGATGAAGAGGAATGTAAACAGTGAAATAGCTGTTGAAGAACTTATCAACCTGCTGAAAGAAAGTGAAGCATGGGTAGAGCCATGAAACATCAATAATAACCTATTCCCAATATCTCCTGGTTTGATGAAAATTAGGAGATTTTTATTCAGCCGCTATCAATTTTAAAAGCACTTAAATAGAAAAAAGTGAAGCAATCCCGGATACTTTTATTCCTGATTATTCTTTTCGCTAATATAGCGGGTAATTTATTAAATAGCCAGCTTGTTGATTACATTTCGAAGCCTCTTATTGTCATCTTCCTGGTGGTATGGTTTCTTTTTGAAACGAAGATGGCCCGGTCCGGGTTGAAAAAATGGATACTGTTCGCCTTATTCTTTTCGTTAGCAGGAGACGTGTTATTACTGTTTCAGCAAAACGATAAATTATTCTTTTTGCTTGGCCTGTCAGCTTTTTTGCTGGCTCATATTTTTTATATTATTTTCTTTCATTTTGTGCGGGTAAAAGAGCGTGTCAGGAGTAATGCATGGTTCCTGTTGATCGTTGTTGTCTATTATGCTGTGCTGATCACTTTTCTTTCTCCTTACCTGGGCGATATGAAATTGCCGGTGCGTATATATGGTATTGTGATCAGTTTTATGCTCATGCTGGCTATGCATATGCCATTTACCAGGAATAAAATAGCCGGTCAGTGGATGCTGGCAGGCGCCTTGTTGTTTGTAATCTCTGATTCTGTATTGGCCATCAATAAATTTTACGAGTCATTTGAAATGGCTCCCGTGATCATCATGCTGACATATGGGCTGGCCCAGCTTTTTATTGTGGCAGGCGCAGCCCGGTATATAACTTCAACCAGTAAAGAATAATTTTGCCGGATACTGAAAAGGGTGAAGGATGCCTTTCGTCCGGTTCAGGCTAAACTGCAACACAGGCTTACTGGTCGCAATAGAACGGGGCGCATAAAAATTAAAAAATGCAAAAAACGGATTTTCTTGTTATAGGATCTGGCATCGGCGGATTAACCTACGCGTTGAAAGTAGCGCAGCATTATCCTGGCAAAAAAGTGCTCGTAATGACAAAAGCTGCAGCGGATGAGACCAATACAAAGTACGCGCAGGGTGGGGTAGCCGTCGTGAATGACTTGGAGAATGACAGTTTTGAAAAACATATTGAGGATACATTAGTCGCGGGAGATGGATTATGCAACCGCAATGTAGTGGAGATCGTGGTAAAAGAAGGCCCGGACAGGGTGAAGGAGCTGATAGAATGGGGCGCCAGGTTTGACAAAGAAAAAGATGGTGATTATAAATTAGGTAAAGAAGGCGGCCATTCTGAATTCCGCATTATTCATCATAAGGATATTACGGGATGGGAAATGGAAAGGGCTTTGCTGGATGCGGTCGCCAAACAAAAAAATATTGAAATCATCAAACATTGCTTTGTCATTGATATTATTACCCAGCACCATCTTGGATACTTGGTTACCAAAGCTACTCCCGGTATTGAATGTTATGGTGTCTATGTCATGAATTTAAAAACGAACCAGATCGAAAAGATTGCGGCAAAGATCACATTGCTGGCGACAGGCGGCAATGGCCAGGCGTACCGGACAACCACCAACCCCTCTATTGCGACGGGTGATGGTGTAGCCATGGTATACCGGGCAAAAGGAAGGATCGAGAATATGGAATTTATCCAGTTTCATCCTACCGCTTTATATGAACCGGGGATGAAAGGCCAGGCTTTTTTAATCACGGAAGCCGTGCGGGGTGATGGCGGCATACTGCGGAATAAAGATGGCGAAGCTTTCATGGAAAGGTATGATACAAGAAAGGACCTGGCCCCAAGAGATATTGTAGCCAGGGCGATTGATAGTGAAATGAAACGGACGGGTACAGAACATGTATGGCTGGACTGCAGGCATTTCACCAAAGAAAAATTCATCGAACATTTCCCGAATATTTATGAAAAATGTTTGTCTGCCGGTATTGATATTACCAAAGCCATGATACCGGTGGCGCCTGCTGCTCATTATAGTTGCGGCGGTATCAAGACCGATGAATGGGGGCAAAGTTCTATTACCAATTTATTTGCCTGCGGTGAATGCTCCAGTACCGGTTTGCATGGGGCCAACCGCTTAGCCAGCAACTCGCTGCTCGAAGCAATGGTATTTGCGCATCGTTGCTATACAGAAGCGGTCAGTAAAATTGATTCGGTTTCTTTTAATGAAAATATCCCCGACTGGAATGCAACAGGAACCAGCGAGCCCAAAGAGATGATCCTGATCACGCAAAGCCTGAAAGAATTGCAACAGGTCATGAGTGATTATGTGGGTATTGTCCGGAATGATGTCCGGCTTCAGCGTGCCATGCGTCGTCTTGACCTGCTTTGGGAGGAGACCGAGCAATTATATGAGACTACCTCCCTGTCGCTGCAATTACTGGAACTTCGTAACCTGATCACGGCGGGTTATCTTATTGT
>JAUZOA010000040.1 GCA_030706685.1 Bacteroidota bacterium | reverse complement strand
GCTGAAGACGGGCGGTTTTACAGCTTGCTGCAAAAACTTATCTGGGAGCATCTTAGCGACCGTTTGAAATTATCCGGCAGCAAAATGAATAAGCATGATTTGTACCTGGCCATGAAAGAAAAAAAACTGGGAGAAGATCAATGCCGGAATATATTGGATATCTTACAACGATGCGAAGCTTCCGTATTTACCAAAGCTGAATTCGCGGACGATAAACAGGATCTGCTTGATAAAACAAAAATTGCGCTGGAACAAATTAATACTTAATATAATCGCCGCGCACCCGCTATAAAAATCACTCCGAATATTTATACCCTACGCCTCTTACTGAATGAAAATACTTTGGATTGCGGCTATCTTCTTCAAAGTATTTGCGAAAGTTGAGAATGAAGTTATCAATGGTTCTTGTAGTAGGGTATACGTTATAACCCCACACGGCCTGCAGGATCTTTTCTCTTGGTACCACTTCATTCTTATTTTCGATCAGCAACCGCAGGAGCATGGTTTCTTTTTTACTCAACTGTATCTTGCCCCCCGATTTCGTAGTGGCTTCCTGTGCCTTGAAATCAATGAGGTTATCCCCGAATGAATAAGTATTGCCCAAGGTAGACCTGTCCTGCAGTTTCTTATTTTTATCAATGAGCTTATGAACCCTCAGCAAAAGTTCTTCGAGGTTAAATGGCTTGGTAAGATAATCATCGGCTCCTTTCTTCAATCCAAGCACCCTGTCGGCGCTGCTGTTCCTGGCACTGAGAATAAGAATGGGCACTTCATTATTGCTGATGCGTACTGTTTCGGCAACGGTAATACCATCCATTTCCGGCAACATTACATCTAAAATTATAAGATCAAAATATTCTGAATTGACGGCAGTAAGCGCCGCCGCGCCGTCGTAGACGGAGGTGACAGCATAGCCTTCCAGCTCCAGGTTCAGCTTCAGCGCTTCGTGCAGGTTCTCTTCATCTTCCACTAAAAGAATGGATGTCTTTTTTCCTTCGCTCATATTTTAAACGTGACGATAAAATTACTGCCACGCGGTTTATTGTTTGTCACTGAAATGTCCGCATTATGATCGTGCGCTATTTTACTGCAAAGATAAAGACCAAGTCCTGTTCCCTGCGTTTTGCGGGTCACTTCATTACCAATACGGTAAAATTTAGTAAATATTTTTTTCCTTTCCCCTTCGTCTATTCCCATGCCTTCATCCATGATCTGCAACTGTATAATGCCGTTCTCCTTTTTCAAAATGGCCGAGACAGGGGTTTCTTTGGGAGAATATTTGACCGCGTTTTCCAGCAGGTTATTGATCATCATCTGGAGAAGCAAAGCGTCTCCTTTTATATCTACTCCCTGTTGTATCTCCGGTTGGAACAACCTCCCGGGAAACCGGGACCTGAAATCCTGCACACAATCTTTCAGCAGGTCAGAAAAATCAAGATCTTCCTTGGAAAAGGTATAGCCGCCACCTTCAAGTTCCGATGCGACAAGAATATTATTGGTAAGAAAATTAAGTCTTGATGATTCTTTCAGCATTACCCATATCATTTTCTTTTGCTTTTCGGCGTCGAACGAGTATTTCTGCATCGTTTCAAGGTTCAGCTTAATCACCGATATGGGTGTTTTAAGTTCATGGGTGACCGCCATCATAAAATTTTGTTGTAACTGCTGCAGGTAAAATCGCCGGCGAACCGAGCTATATACAAATACTGCCCCCACACAAATCAGCAGGAGAAAAATACTTCCTTCACCAAAATATTTTGCGTTGTTTCTTGCATGTTCTTTATAAATCTCCCGGAGGTGGATGTGATAGATAGCCGGCATAGCGAGACTGTCTACCGATACGCTCAACCGGGCAATTCTGAGATCTTTCATCTCGTTGTTTTGTCTTTTCAATGTAATAAACCACCATACTAATGCAGCTACAATGTAAATAAGGAGCGTCCAGTAAAGAATCGTAACCCGGCGTAATTTTCTTCGAACGTCTTTTTTTGGCATATCATTATTTCTTTTCTACACGAAGACCGACATCCAACACATTCTGCAATGGGTTTTCTCTCATGATCTGTTCCAGGGTAAATTGGTAATCTCCCGCTTTTAGGGTTTGTGGCTCGCCCAGTTCAATCCGGTGTTCATAAATATCGTCAATACCGGTACCCTTCCAGTTATCATTGGAAGCAAGAACGAGGCTTTTTTGAATTTTCATTACAGAATCCCGGCCGGGAGCTTTTACATACAGGTTAATGTAAATATTGTTGTAGTTATATTTTTCATTATGCCGTAAAACCAGGTAAAGCTGGTAAAGGGAGACAGTGTCTTTTATCGTAAAATGAAATACAGGCCTGAAATCATTTTTCCATGCCTGGCCGGGAACAGGCACTGTTTTTTCATACAGGTCAATGTTCGTACAGGAAGCTATTAGCAGTAAGCTGATAGCTATTAGCAGGTAAACCCTGTTTTTTTTCAATGCTTCCAAAGGATTTTTTTTCAAAAGTAATTAAGAAGCAGGTAACTTTCGCCGGCTAACAGCTAATAGCTATCAGCTAACCACTTAGAGTACGTTCAACACCTGCTCTTTGGCCTTTTCCAGTTCATCCTTCATCAGTACTACGCATTTCTGGATAGTCGAATCATACGCTTTTGAACCGGTAGTATTTATTTCACGGCCTATTTCCTGCAGGATAAAAGAGAGTTTTTTCCCCTTGGATTCTTCTGTCTCCCGAAGTATGGATATAAAATATTCACAATGGTTTTTCAGCCTCACTTGCTCTTCGCTGATATCAATTTTCTCTATATAATAAATAAGCTCCTGTTCAAGCCGGTTGGCATCATAATTCTCTTTTCCTACGTTTTCCTCCAGCAAGCGGGTAATACCTTCCCTGATCTTTTGCTGGCGTAAAGGTTCCAGTTTGATTATTTCCTCCTGTTGCTTTGATATGTTTTGTATACGAAGAATAAGGTCTTCTTCCAGCGACCTGCCTTCATCGAGGCGGTGGAGATTCAGGTCTTCCATGGCCGCCAATAAAACTTTCTGAAAATCCTTCCAATCGGCATCGGTAAGAGTTTCGCTGCTTGGGGTAATTACTTCGGGCAGCTTTACCAGGGTGCTCAGTATATGTGAAGGGTCAAGGTTTAAGGCAGCCGATAATTCAGCGAGTGGCTTATAATAAGCCCTTGCCAGGTCCGTGTTGATCGTAACGGGTTTGGCATTGCCGGTATCCTTTAAACTGATCATGCAATCCACGCTTCCCCTCGCCAATTTCTCTGAAAGCATACGGCGAATATCAAATTCGAATGGTTTGAGAATGGAAGGGAGCTTTAATGATAATTCAAATTGTTTGCCATTGAGCGACTTTATATCAACCAGGAAAGTTTTATCCCCTACATTCTTCTCGCATCTCCCAAAACCAGTCATTGACTTCAGCATGAATATTTATTTAGATCGGCAAAGGTATCTTAATTCCCGTATATACCCTTCCGCCATTTGGCGAAGTGTTTCATCAATAAAGGTCCCCGCTTTATGGTTCAATCGATATACCTTATGTTTTTCGGGTTTATGATCGGTGAAACAGGCATTATTCGTTTTTGGATCATACAAAATGGCTGCAGCATTATACCATTTTAAGGAAGGGCTATAATGAAAAATCCCTCCGAAGAATCGGAGGGATCATTTATATGGATGGGTTAGTAAGTACAGGAAAATAAATTTCCTACACAATATTAAATATATTTTTCACTAACTAAAAAATATTTTAATAATTTTTTATTCACATTTTCCGGACCGGTACGGGAGCTCTTTGTGTTTTTTGTCTTTATTTTTTATGCGGTGTTGATATAATGATGATGGTTTTAATAAACAATGATTTATTTCAACATAATGAAACGCTGACTGGCTAAGGATTCTATCATCATTCAAATCAATTCATCCTGGAAAAATTTTAAGACCGGGTTGTAGTTTTACTAAAAAGTATTGGCTGTTGGTATCCTTCCGGCACATTATTTAACATTCAAAAAAAATTACCGGCAGTGTCCCCCGATGATCCAAAAGCTGTTTTCAAGGCCCAATGACCAATGGATACCTTATTACCTTTGCCAAAATTTTATTTGTATGCGTTTTGAAAAACCTGTTCCTCTCCAACAGATCGCCCGGCTGATAAAAGCTGAACTGGCAGGCAATACTACTGCATCCGCAACAGGTATCAACGAGATACATAAGGTGGAGAAAGGTGATCTTGCCTTTGTTGATCATCCAAAATATTATGAGGCCTGTATCCGTTCAGCCGCCAGTTTTATCATCATTAATAAGAAAACTGATTTTCCAGAAGGCAAAGCCCTTTTAATTGTAGATGAACCGTTTGAGGCTTACCTGACAATTGTCAATTATTTCAGGCCTTTTCAGCCATCGATGAGACCAGTCAGTGATACCGCCATTATCGGCGAAGGAACCGTGATCATGCCCAATACTTATATCGGCAATCATGTTACGATCGGCAGGAATTGTATCATTCATCCTAATGTAACTATTCTTGATTACGTGGTTATAGGCGATGATGTAAACATCCAGGCGGGTACAGTAATCGGCAGCGACGCTTTTTATTATAATAAGAAAACAAACAGAGACATACACTATAAAAAGATGGCAAGCTGCGGCCGGGTAGTCATTGAAAATGGTGTTGAAATTGGCGCCAACTGTACGATTGACCGTGGTGTAACCGGCGATACCTTCATTGGTACCGGCACCAAGATAGATAACCTTGTACATATCGGTCATGACACTACGATTGGAAAAAATTGTTTGTTTGCCGCGCAGGTAGGGATTGCCGGAGCCACCATCATTGAAGACAATGTCATTCTCTGGGGGCAGGTGGGAGTCAGCAAGACATTGACCATTGGAGAAGGAGCCGTAGTTAATGCTCAAAGTGGCGTCAAAGGTTCTTTGGAAGGCAGAAAAGCATACTTTGGCACTCCCGCAGAAGATGCAAAAGAAAAAATGAAAGAGTTGGTATGGATCAAACGGATCCCTGAGTTATGGGAAAAGGTGATGGGAGGAAAACGTTGAAGGGTTTTAAGGGTTAAAATCGTTGAAGGGTTCAATCAACAGAGTCTTGCATTACAAGTAAAGAAGCTATCATCTATATGAACCTTTAAACACCTAAATCTTTTAAATGATTAAACGTTCCCCTTACGGCGAATAATCATACGGCAACTGGTCCGCTAAGTTCTTCCAGCTCCAGTATCCCTGGTTAATCCAGTCCTTCTGATCATAGAAATAACCATTTTCCTTGATCGCGATGGCATCTTTTAATTCAATATATGATATCTGTGTACCTACGAACTTCGGCAGTTTGAACTTTTTCAGGTATTCCGGCTCTGGCTTCGCTTTGGTATAGGTAACGCTGATCTTACGGGGAAACCATACTCCTACTTCGCTGCTGCTGTCCGGCGCGCCATAATACAGTGTATCATATGGATCGGCCACTTTATCAAACTTCAGATCGTTGTTCTCATCCAGCATATCAATCACAAACCCCTCCTGGGCCAGTGAACTGTCATAATAACTCCGCAGGAAGTGCAGCTTGGAACCATAATAGGTTTTCATCCGGTTGGAGGCCCATATTCTTTTCAGGCTGTCGCTTCCATCCATTTCTGAATAGAGGCAAAAACCGCGGTACAGGTATATATCAGTATTATAATAATAAATGAATGAGTCGAGCTGGTACCGCATGCTATACCCCAGCGCTTTATTGTCTATCTGCAAAGGTTCTGTAGCCAGCACCCTTAGCTTGTTGCTCTTTTTTAACAGGTAAAAATGCAGCACTTCGTGGTTTACCAGGTTGCATTTCGCGGCATTGGGGGTAGCGCCGATAAAATTATCCAGGAAAAAACTGCCATACTTTTCCCAGCCATCCTTTACTTCATTACTGCTTTTGATGACCACTTCGCCCAGGCTTTTATCTTCCTTGATCATTGCAATATCCGGGATAATATTGTCGGCATTACTGATCCGGATTTGTTTTGTCTGGTAGCCGGTATAGGAAATAATCAGTTCATATCCTCCCGATTTTAATGACAGGGAAAACTGGCCATCCTTGCCAGTAGTCGTACCAATGGTGGTATTCTGGCAATAAACAGATGTTCCGGCCATTGGTTCTTTGGTGACAGAATCAATGATCTTGCCCGAAACGGTGAATTGTGCACCGGCTATAAATGAAAGTAACAGCAGCAGAAATAAAACAATGATCCTGGGTGTTTGCATAGAATTGAATTGACGTCTAAAGATACTGTTTGCAGCAGTACATATATAGAGTAATTATGCCCGAAAAATCACTCTCAAAAATCCTTTATACTTCGTAAATCCCTGTAGCTAAAGTTGTGCCGCATATTTTGAGCAGGCCTTTCGGATCGTTTGTTCCAACGGGGTAAAAGGGAATTGCGGGAAAGTTTTCAGGAATTTATCATTGTCAAACCAGGTTTTGCTGGTGGCCACCTTTGCGCTTTCTTTTGTTAACAACGGTTTTTTACCTGTAAATAATGACTTTATTTTTTCTACCCGCCAGGCTGTATTCAGCATAAGCGGGGTCGCCTGTCCCGAAGGCTTTTTCTTTCCAAAACAATCGGCCATCGTATCCATCAGTTTCCTGAACGGCCAGTTGTCCCCGTTAATGATAAACCTTTCCGCGGTGATATCGCTTTCCATTAATAAAATAGCCGCCGCCGCCACATCTTCCACATCTACAAATCCATTAATACCGGAAGTATACCATTTGAATTCGTTATATACATTCTTAAAAATTGCTGAGCTGCCTGTATTCCAGTCTCCATACCCAAGGATAGTGCTTGGATTCAGGATAACGGCGTTGAGCCCTTCGCTGATTCCCCGCCATACTTCCAATTCTGATTTATACTTGCTTTTTGCATAATGAGTATTCAGCTTATTGTCTTCCCACTTCTTTTCTTCATTGACATGCCCGCCATCGGCATTCCTGCCGATAGCCGCGATTGAACTAATATGAACAAATCTCCTGGTATTTTTTTCCAGCGCCATATTCACTGTATTCGCAGTGCCTTCCACATTTACTTTATACATTTTTTTCTGCTCTCTGCCGGAGAAGGAAACGATAGCGGCCGAATGAATGACCGTATCTATTCCTTCCATAGCATCCTCCAGCGATACTACATCCAATACATCACCTTCCACCCATTCCACTTTATTAAAAATTTCCATGGGAATATAAGCAGGAAGGTTATTACTCCTGCGAATAGCTCTTACAGCATAGTTTTTTTCAACCAGCGCTTTAATGATATAGGAGCCGAGAAAACCAGTTCCGCCTGTGACTAAAATACCCCCGACCCCTGAAGGGGAGAAGGAAGATTGCTTCTGTACTATTTCGTTCAATTTTTTAAATTTAAAAGGAAGTGATTTTGATTGTGAGGATTTTTAATCCCCCTTCAGGGGATAGGGGTAATAGCCCTTTCCCGTCTTTCTCCCCAGCTCACCCTTCTCTACTTTTTCTCTTTGAATAGATGAAGGCCTTAGTCTTTCCGGTTGATGCAACTGATCATATACGGATGTGCTTACCGCATAGTTCACATCGTTGCCGATAAGATCCATCAGTTTGAACGGCCCCATTTTAAACCCGGTTGATTCCAGCAACTGGTCTAATTGTTCGAAACGGATATGCCCTTCTTCGGCGAGACGGAGTGACTCAATATAATAAGGCCTTGCCACCCTGTTGACAATAAAGCCCGGGGAATCCTTACAAACAACCGGCACTTTGTCCATTTGTTTGGCTAATTCACGGGTAATGCCGGTGATCCCCTTTTCCGTATAATCCGTGGTCACGACTTCCACCAGTTTCATCAAAGGCGCAGGGTTAAAAAAATGCATCCCAATCACCCTCTCCGGATTTTTTATTTTCCCGGCAATAGAAGAAACGGACAACGAAGATGTATTGCTGGCAAAAATACATTCACTGTGATTCAGTTCAGCTAACTGGTTAAACAAAGCAATTTTGGCTTCGGGTTTCTCTACAATCGCTTCAATAAAAAAATCAGCCAGGCAGGATTGGATATCACTGGTATACTGTATACGCTGTAATATCTTTTGCTTTTCAACGTCATTGATCTTTCCTTTTTCAGCCAATAACCCCACTGCCTTTTCAAGAGAAATCTTTGCATTATCCAGGGCGGTTTTATTCAATTCGTATAAAACGGTATAAAAACCTGCTTGTGCTGCTACCTGGGCAATACCTCTTCCCATAGTACCGGCGCCGCAAACGCAAATAGTATTGATGACCAAAACAATCTTATTAAGCTGTAAAGATATTGGTTGTTGGTATTTCATGAATCCCAAATCCCGTGTTACTAATTTTTGGAAAGTGGTCTCTATTCTCAAATACCGGCTTTATGAATTCTCACAAGTTTCGCTTACCTTACTGTAAACTTTTATACATGGATACCAACCAGCCGGAATCTTCTCCGATGCTTACTCCCCCACTGCCGCCGCCGGGTATATTCGGAACCAAAATACCCTCCGCGGTAACTTTCGCAGTTGGTGTTCTTTTATTCCTGCTGCCATTCGCGGAAATAAAATGCACCGCTACTCCCAAAAAAAATGATTCATCTATAGACCTGGGCGGCGCCTCGGTTTCTTTTGACAACACAGGTATCGGACTTGCTTTTGGCAGAGAGTGGCACATGAATATGCCCGGTATGACTGATCTTTTTGAAAATGAAAAAAAGGACTCCATGAAAGAGATGGACTCCAATAAACCCAATAACTATGCAATAGTTGCCCTTATTTTAGCTCTGCTGGGGTTAGGATTGTCCTTTACAAATGGTAAAATGGGCGCTACCCTGAATATTGCAACCGGGGTATTGGCCGCAGCAGCCCTGGTCGGGCTTATGTTTGACCTGCGGAAAAAACTGGATACCTCTTTGGTTGAAAAAGGCAATGATTTTTTTGGAGTAGCTGAAAAAAATCCATTCAGTTTAAACTTCACGCCCTGGTTTTATATAGCAATCATTGCATTCCTGGTAGCAGCATTCTTTAGTTATAAGCGAGTGCAGGAGACAAGATAATAAGCACGGAATGTTTTATAACGACTGTTTATTGAGTAGCGTTTCATGATCTCCCGGGTAGGGGAAGAAATTAAAACGAGAAGTTTGCCAGTCTATAATAAAGAATATGTTTGTAGGAAGAATGTTTGTCAAAACAATAGACTACAAACCATAAACTTCCTTATATCGCGCTCGTAAACTGTTTCAAAAACCTTACATCGTTCTCACTGAACAAGCGGATATCATTGATGCCGTATTTCAGCATCGCGGGACGTTCGATACCCATTCCGAATGCAAAGCCGGTATATTTATTGGGATCAATATGACAGTTCTGCAATACTTGGGGATGTACCATACCGCAACCGAGTATCTCTACCCATCCCGTCTTTTTACAAATATTGCACCCCACCCCGCCACAGATAAAACAACTGACATCCATTTCGGCGCTGGGCTCGGTAAAAGGAAAATAAGAAGGGCGGAAACGGACCCTTACATCCTTTCCATACATTTCCCTGACAAAGAAGTAAAGCGTTTGCTTCAGGTCAGCGAAGGAAACATTCTCATCAATATACAATCCTTCCACCTGGTGAAAGAAACAATGACTTCGTGCGCTCACCGTTTCATTCCGGTATACACGGCCCGGATAGATACCCCGGATCGGCAGCTTGCCTTTTTCCATCTCGCGTATCTGCACATTGCTGGTATGGGTGCGCAATAACCAGTCAGGATTTTGCTGCACATAAAAAGTGTCCTGCATATCACGCGCCGGGTGATGCTCATGCAAATTCAGCGCAGTAAAGTTGTGCCAGTCGTCTTCGATCTCGGGGCCTTCGGCTATCGCAAAACCCAAACGCTGGAAAATAGAAACAATACGGTTCCGCATCAAAGTAATGGGATGCCGGGAACCAAGAGGCATAGGGTCGCCGGGAAGGCTGAGGTCTATGTTGGAGGTTGGATGTTCGAGGCTGGACGTTGAAGACTTCAATGATTCGAACTTTTCCTCTGCAAAAATTTTGAACTCATTGAGCACTTGCCCGAACTCTTTCTTCTTTTCATGGGGAACATTTTTCAATTCGGCCATGACGGCTTTCACAATACCTTTCGTACCCAGGTATTTGATGCGGAACTCCTCTGCAGCCTTTGCATCAGTGGCAGCGAATCCTTTAATCTCCTTTTTGTAAGTTTCTATCTGCTCTAACAGTTGCTCCATGCGGCAAAGATAGGCTAAGGGAGTAAAAGAGGGAAAGGCGGGGAATGGAATTAGGAAAAATGGAATCCCGATACAAGAGGGACCAGTTTCTAAAATCACTATAAATCAGTAAGCAGCCGGGTTAAAATGATAATCCTGTCTTTTATGAAAAAGCTTTTTGGCAATAATAGGTTCCAGCCAATACGCCGCATCGGTAGCAAGGATACCAAAGCCTGCTCCTGCTACTACGTCCCTGAACCAATGTTTATTATTAAACATGCGCAAGACACCTGTGGTGGTAGCCATAAGATAGCCAGTCACTCCATACCAGGGAGATACATCCTTATACTCCTGCCGCAAAAATTCCGCGCCAACGAAAGCGGTGCCCGTATGCCCTGAAGGAAAAGCATTCGTTCCCCATCCTTCCGGCCTTGGCACTTTGGATATTTTTTTAATAGTTTGAACGGTTATCCCCATCATCAGGTTGGAAAGAAGATAGATCGACGCCCTGTCACGGAAATTATTTTTTCCTTTTATACCAACAGCATTTAAGCCAAAGACGGCAAATCCCGGTGCATATTGCAGGTAGTTATCAATACAAGTATGAAAATCCGGGTCTCGCCGCACCACCTTTTTGATCCTGACATCAAAGGCCTTTAGTTTATGGCTGGATTGTGAAACAAAACCATAAGTAATCAGTGTAACAGGAATAATCATTCTTTTCATCGTCAGCTTGTATCGCGCAGGTTCAGATGATACCTGGTTGGTTGAAACTGTTTTGGTATCGCCGGGGGTCAGGTCCCTGGAATATACATCCGGGAAAGAGGCATCCTGGAAATAAGTATCCGCGGAATAAATAATGGAATCTTTTTGTTGTGCATGAAGATCACCAATTCCTATAAAAAGGAATAAGATTAGCAATACCCGCATACGATAATTTGATTGGTGGCGCAAGTAATTAATAAGGGAAGGTAATGAATTTAATTATAAAAAATACCCTGACCCGGCATAATCCATCAGCAATTCAAGGACCAGGGCAGGCAATACTACCGTCCTGTTAACCATACAATAACAATTGCTAATTGAATAGAGAATACTTCCGCTTTCGAAAAACAAATGTATTACTTGTACAGATATACAAGGGCTGAAAAAGGTTGGGTAGCCGGGATTTTATAGTAAAAACCCGTGACCTTAAAACCCTGATTGGCTAAACCTGTTTTTTGATTCTGGTTTTATACTGCCTTTTTTATCGTGGCCCTTCTATACAGCAACCGCAGCATACTTGGCAAAACAATAAGCAGCAACGGTAATGCCATGATAAAGCCCCCAATGACAGCGATCGCCAACGGCTGATGGAGCTGTGCCCCTGTCCCGATCCCCAATGCCAGCGGCATCAAGGCAATGATGGCTCCAAGTGCCGTCATTAATTTGGGTCGTAGCCGGGTAGAAATAGAATAAACGATGGAATCGTCCACACTCCTTTCATGAAGCGATTCCCTGAATTGAAGAAAAGTGAATATGGCGTTTTCACCAATGATGCCAACGATCATGATAAGACCGGTATAACTCCCGACATTCAGCGCAGTATTGGTAAGATATAATGCCAGGTAACTGCCTGATATTCCCAGTATCGCCAGCAACAGGATCAACAAGGCTATCCTGATTTGCCTGAATAAAAACAATATCACGGAAAAAACCAACAGGCTGGCAGCGATCAGTATCATGAGTAATTCTTTAAATGATTGCTGTTGCTCTGCATAGGATCCGCCATACTCTACATGATAACCAGTGGGCAGATCAAGCCCGGACGAGATTTTTTGCTGTATCTCTTTCATCACGCTGCCAAGATCACGGCCCTCCAATCTTCCGGTCACTACTCCCATCGATTGCAGATTCTCCCGCTGGATCTCGGCATCACCCGGGTTAACAGTAACAGTCGCTAACTCAGCAATAGGTTTTAACCTTCCGTTTGGCAAAAAGACAGGAAGGTTATTTACTTCCGCGATACTCAATTTCCTGCTGCCGGGGTATACCAGCCGGATGGCAGAGTATTGTTCTTTTTCGAATAAACTGCCGACAACATTTCCTTCCAGCGAAGTTTGTAACTGGTATTGAAGATTGGCCGGGGTAATACCATATTGCGCCAGCTTTGAATAATTGGGTTGAATCGAGACAGAGGGCCCCGCAATGACTTTACCATCAAACACATCAGCCGTTCCTCTCACATTGGATATTATTTCCGCAGCCCGTTTCGATAATTCATGCAGCTTTTCCTGGTTATCGCCAAAGATCTTTACTTCAATAGGCTGAACAGATGCCATCAGGTCGCCTAACATATCCCCGATCACCTGGCCAAAATCAATACGAAGCGCCGGTTGGGTACCTGTTATTTTTTGACGCAGGTCCTCAATCACTTCGTCGGTAGTTCTGTTCCGCTTCTTTTTTAGTTGTATGAGATA
This sequence comes from Bacteroidota bacterium, assembly GCA_030706685.1. GTDB lineage: Bacteria > Bacteroidota > Bacteroidia > Chitinophagales > Chitinophagaceae > VBAT01. The sequence continues at coordinate 30,755 of JAUZOA010000040.1, read as the reverse complement.
ATCTCCCCTGTTCGGTTCAGTAATAAAAAAACCCATCTCCGTTCCGGTTCTTCGTGAATAGGCTTCCGTTTCAGGAATAGCTCTTATTATTTTTTCTGCTTCACGCAACATCCTGTCTGTTTCTTCCAATGAAGTACCCGGCGGCGACCAGTAGTCAAGAACAATACTTCCCTCATCCATTTCGGGTAAAAATCCTGTCTGCAATTTTGGTAAGATCAAAATGATCGCAACCACCAGCGCGGCAATGATGGCGAGACTGATATACGGCCGCAAAATGAAAAACGATACCCAGTTTTGCCTCTTTACACCATGAGGCTTCTCCTTTGATTTTATTTTCTTGCTATTCTTTTTAGATAATAGCAGGTAAACAGCCGGCAACCCGGTCCAGGTAATGAAGAAAGAACAAATAAGCGTAACGATCATCGTGTTGGTCATGATACTGAAATAGGAGCCCGCTACCCCCGTCATTAATAAAAAAGGAATAAAAATGACAATCGTGCTCATAGAAGAACCCACCATGGCAGGGAAAAGATAATGAATGGCTTTTTGCACCAGAACAGGATTGGGCTCATCAGGGTTCTCTTCATGGGTGCGATGTATTTGTTCCACTACCACGATAGCATCATCAATAATAAGCCCGATAGCGGCGGCAATAGCGCCAAGGGTCATGATGTTGAACGTATACCCCATGGCATATAAAACAATGAGAGTAAGACAAATCGTGACAGGAATCGTTATTAAAATAGCAGCGCTGGCTTTTAAGGAACGAAGAAAAACGATGGCGACTACCATTGCAAGGATAAGCCCAATCCATAAACTGTCCGTTACACTTTTCACTGAATCATTGACAAAATCCGCCTGTATATAATACGGCTTAATGCTTACATCTTTTGGAAGGATTTTTTTAAGCTCCCGGATCTTTGTTTCTATTTTTTCCGACACATCAACCAGGTTGGCATTGGGTTGCTTTACTACCGCAACCAATAACCCTTCTTTTCCGTTGGCGTTGATCTTAATAAACTCAACAGCTTCCTTGATTTCTACCGACGCGATATCTTTTAACTGGACAACCCGTTTACCATCATTTTTAATAACGATCTCTTCCAGTTCTTCCTTGTTATGAACCGTGGCATCCGTCACGGCCAGGTATAAAAAACGATAGTCTGATAAAAACCCGTTTGATTTTATAAAACCCGTCTGGCCCAGGGCCGTATTGATAAGATCAGGAGTAATGGAAAGCGAGCTCATCTTTTGCATATTCAGTTGCAGCCAGTATTCTTTTGTCCGTCCTCCTGTTATCCTTATTTCCGAAACCCCTTCTACCTGCGAAAGAAAAGGCTTTACCGTATAAATAGCCAGTTGTTTCAGTTCGATCGGTGATCTTGTATTACTCTCCAGCGAATAGCCCATTACCGGCAGGATAGAAGGGTTCATTTTTGCTACGGTAATATTCACATCGGGGGGTAACACATTCCTGATTTCACTGATCTTTGATTCTATATGCTGCTGGTTCACATCAATATTGCTGTTCCAGTTCATAAAAGCCGATATCTCGCAGCTTCCCCGGCTGGTAGTGCTTCGTATCATTTGCAGGTCGGGCACCTGCTTAATCGCCGCTTCAAGAGGTTTGGTGACTGTCACCATCATTTTATTCACTGGCTGCAGGCCGGCATCTGCAATGATTTTTATCTTGGGAAAAGTGACTTCCGGAAACAAAGAAGTCTGGAGGCTACTATATACATAAACCCCTCCCATGATAATAAGCGCAAGCAAAACCGCCAGTGGGTTCTTATGCGAAATGAAGAATTTGTTCACTTTTTCTGTATTTACTGCTGAACGATTTTGATTTTAGCCGTATCACTCAAACCATAATTGCCCGTAAGCAGGAATTTGTCAGCCGGGGTAAACCCGGGCGACAGGATCTCGACCCGGTCATTCGTTTCGATTCCTTTTGTAACCGGCACTTTTATCGCGGTAGCGCTGTCAATTAGTTTCATTACCCAGAAATTGGTTTGCGTTTCATCTGACAATATGGATTGCTTGGGCAATGAAATAGTATTGGCTTTGGCTTTTTTTATCACTCTCACTTTCGCGACGAGGTTGACAGGCAGGTTTTTTTCGTTGACTTTAATAGCGATATTCTGTGTTTGCGAAACAGAATCTACCACCGGCATAATGGAAGAGATAATCCCGGTCATCAATTTACCATCCGGCAATAAGAGCTCGACCTTTTTCTTATCTAAAACATAATTCCGTAATTCGTAAGGAAGATTAAGCATGAACACAAAACTGTTTACATCATTGATCACTGCCAATTGTTCTCCTTCCTGTACATAATCACCTGCCTGGTGATCTACCTCCGAAACATAACCGCTGGTACCGGCCCTGACATTGATGACACCGGAAAATTTAAACGAGGTGTCGAGTGAATTGATCGTATTGCCAATACTTTGCGCCTCTTTGGTTTTTACCGTAAATACATTTTGACCTGCCGACACCATTTTCCCCGGGACAGCATTGACAGATTGAATATACCCGTTCGCGCTGGCCTTTACCACTGCTTTCAGGAGATACGCGGAAGTAGCGTTCAGATCGATATATTCGGCCATCGTATCCATAGTGGCAGAAGTGATAGTTACCGGCGTAATGCTTGCCGTTGGCTCTTCTTCCTTTTCCTGCTGAGTTTTCGGATTACAGGCTGCAGCCATTACTCCAAATACCAGGAAGTATAAACTGAATTTTCTCATAGTAAATAATTTATCTTGCCCAGTAGTTGAGCTGGTTGATGATTTTTAACCGGCTGATATAATTCTGGGTAACTAAGTTTTTAGCGGTAAAATAATTACTCAATGCCAGGATGAAATCAATTAACCGGATATCGCCTGTCGCCAAAAGCTTTTCGTTCACGGTGATCAGCGTCTCTGTATAGGCTATCTGTTTGTTGATCTGGTCAATCAGCTTGTCGGTTGAACGCAGTTGCTGCTCCAGTTGTATTAATTGCTGGTCATGCTGGTGCGTGAAAAAATCTCTTTTGCCGGTTCTTGTTCTTTCCTGGATATCAATTTTGGAATATTGCATCTTTCTTTGCTTCCCGTCATAAATGGGTATCGCTATATTTACCCCGATGCTTGATCCAAAATTCCGGTATGCTTTATACACCAGGGATGAATTATACCCGGCATCCGCGGATAAGTTGATCTTCGGCCGGTAGTTTATATCAATCAACGCCTTGTCATTAGCAAGTTTCAAACTATCCAGGATAAACTGGCGGTAAAAAACAGAGTTGGCAAAGTCCCTGTACGCCGTAGTATTTAACCTGGGATCCGTTAACCGTACTGTCAGTGTATCCACAACGCCGGCCAGGTAATTCAATGTGCCAAAATCAAAATTATACTGGATCTCCAGTTGCGATGTGTTCAGCAATTGCTGCTGCAACAGGACAGCAAAAGCAAGGTAATCGGTTTGCTTATAAACGTTATCCTGCGTCAGTTTTCTCAGGAGACTGTCTTCTTTTTGTAAAAGATCATTGATATGCCTGCTGAAATCAAGTTGCAACTGACCCCCGAACGTAACAATATATTGATCGGTGATCAGCTTTTTCAGATCCTGCTCTGAAATTTTGCTGGCATTGACTGCCGATTGGCTTTGAATCCCGAGGCCGGCAATCTGCGTCGCAAGGCTTTTGTTGCTGATAAGCGATTTACTCACGCCGACCATGGCAGAGACCTGCTGGCCGTTTGTAAGTACATCATCATAACCCCATCCGCCGATCACAGGGGCGTAGCTGTTGTTACTGATCCCATTCACCTGCGGTCTCAGCGACGCCCTCATGATCTGGCTATCCAATGAAAGTAATTGCAACTGGCTTTGATAATCTTTCAGCAAGGGGCTGTTGGCAAGACCCTGGTTGACGAAATAATCAAGGTTCTTTTCCTGGGCCGGCGAAAAAACAACAATAACCAGGCAGCCAATTATGCTTAAAAGCCTTTTCATTGTTAAACATTTTTATCCATAAAAACAGTGGCTTACTGACCTACTACCAATATTTGGAAAGTACCGGGGATCATTTTCGGTCTTGTCTTCACACTGGGATCCTGGGGCTCAAAGTCTGCTGTTGGCAGGTATATCCAATGGTTTTGTTCGTCCACAGCAATTGTTCTTGCGCCTCTTTTCGTTGTAACCGTAACCGGCGCTTCAAAATCATCCCCGGACTTTTCATGGATCACAGACAACGTACCATCGCCATTGGAAGTAAAAATATTCTTTGTCCCCGCATCAAAAGCTGCGCCATCACAGCCATTGCCGATAGGAACTGTTTTGACCAGTTTGCCATCAGTGGTACTGATTATAGCTAATAGTTTATTGCCGCAACCCGCAAATAGCCTGTTGGTTTTCCTGTCTATCGCAAGGCCCGTAGGTTCTTCAGCAGGGGCAAGGGGCCAATGAGCTTCTACGGTATATGTTTTCAGGTCTACGGCCACAATCTCATTTTTGTTTTCAATGTTCACATATAATTTTCCGGCTTCATTGGAAACAGCTGTTTCAGGTTTACCCCCTACAGGTATGGTAGCGACCACTTTATTCCCCACCGGGTCAATCACGCTCAGGTCATTGCTGCGTCCATTGCAGGTGATGACCATTTTTGAAAAAGGGTCATATAAAATTGCATCGGGATTCTCGCCTGTAGCGATCTGTGTGATGACTGCATTTGTTTTCAGATCAAATTCGGTGACATTGTTCAGCCTGCCATTGCTGGTAAAACCCTTGCCATTAGCTTTATCAAAAGCGATTCCATGAACACCTGTCGTGTTCTCAATAACACCGACAGAGTCCCCGGTAGTTTTATCCAGTATGTTTACTTGTGTTCCGTGAGAGACATACAACCTGTTATTACCGGGGCCAACTGAGATATAATCCCAGCCCCCGCTGCTTGCAATGTGAAAAGTTTTAAGAATACGAAAGGGCTTGCTGTTTTGAGCCTGTAAATGAAGAGAGGCCATTAAAGCAAACAATGCTATGCATGTGATACTATTTTTTCTCATAAAATATAATTTATTTAGTAAAAAATTAATTAAGTCATTAGGTTGTTTCAAAAATCTGAATAGGTAAGTCTTTTGTAAAGGCACGGCGACGCAAAGAGAGCAAACTGATTTCCAAACGTCCCGTCCTTGCCAGCTCGTGCCGCGAAAAGATTATTTTGCAAACTTACCGTCGGCGTCCAGTTCCAGTTCTTTTTTCTTTCCATTCATTTTTAGGTTAACCTCGAAAAGAATTATACCCCCGGGCTTTTCAATCTTTTCTGCCAAAAAAATAATGGCACCGGGATACTTTGTATTGATGGCATTGGTGACTGTTGCAGGAAGGTCACTGGCTTTGATCGTTGTTTCAGTTTCTGTCCAGCTTCCATCCAGTGCAAAATTGGCCGACACATTTGTATTATTCAATTTAAAATTCGCTTCTAATTCTTTGCTGTTTTCTTTTTCCCACTTTACGTCCGTAGCTCCCGGAAATTTAGTATTAAAAGCTTTGGTAACAGCGACCGGAACAGCAAGTTTCTGGGCATAGGCAGCCGCAGCCATACCTGTGTACAGCAACAGCAATGAAAATATTTTTTTCATTTGTTGTACTATTATGATTAGGAAATAAGATGACGATTGCATGAATGTTGCATTCATACAATGCGCTGACTAAAGATATCAGCTTGCTATGGCAGGGGGGTGAAAGATAGAAGAAGTAAACTCGCGGCTGAATTTATTTTCTTTAAAAAAACAAGTGGGTTTTTCTACTTTCTCAGGCAATTCCTGCATTTTTATTACAGGCTTGTAACATTCTAAAAAACCTGCCTGAATGTTCAGCGACTGAACCGGGTGCGGGGTTTTTAAAGGTGTTTGATCCTGGTCATCATCGTCCTCATCGTCAAATAATCCGCCAATACGAAGAAGCCTGTCAAAAACAAACTCGCCGATATTCAGATCAGGGTCCTGTTTTTGCTGCTCGCTATATAACAACCGTGTGACATAGTTATCATCAAAATTCCCATAAGGCATGATAACGCTTACAAAAAGAAAGGTGGCCAGGAGTGGTATCGTTACGATCTGTTTCAAGTGGCCACAAGATACAGATAAATGAAAAACCGTGTATTAAGTATTTAAGTCCGGAAGTCAGAAAGCATTTCCCTGATTATTGACTCGTCTTTCGGATTGTTGGTCTTCCCGGATTCCTGTCTTTCCGGATTCCGGACTATACACAGCCTGCTCATAGTACCCCATTGTTTCATAAGTTTGCTCCCAAATCCAGCTCATGTCAGATCATCTGAATATCTCCGACTTCCTTTTACCCGTCAATATTCCGCAGGTATCACAGGGTGACCACTATAAAGATGGCCAGGTGGGAAGCGTTATCTCAGTCTATGATGAAGATTTTCCTGACCTCGATGAGGCCCAGGTCGTAATCGTTGGTTGCGGTGAACAAAGAGGCAGCGGCATTATTCATACAGAAAGCAATGCGCCTGATGTTATCCGCCGTCATTTTTATTCCTTGTTTTACTGGCATACAGATATCCACATTGCCGATATCGGGAATATCAGGACAGGGTCATTATATACCGATTCATACGCTGCGTTGAAAACAGTAGTGCAGGAACTGATCAATGACGGGAAAACAGTCATCATTCTTGGCGGTTCACACGACCTGACACTGGCCCAGTATAATGCCTACACGGAAAACAGGAAACTCATCGAAGCCTCTTGCATAGACGCGCTGATTGACCTGAATATTGATTCTCCTTTTCACCATGAGAATTTCCTGATGGAGATGCTGACCAGCGAACCCAATTATATCCGTCATTATAATCATATCGGGTTCCAGAGTTATTATGTGCATCCCCGGATGCTTGAAACGATGGATAAATTGAGATTCGATTGTTATCGTGTAGGGCATGTGAAAGAAAGTATTGATGAAATGGAACCGGTTATCCGCAATAGTAATCTCCTTAGTTTCGATATATCGGCCATTGCCCATGCCTATGCGCCATCCAATTCTCTTTCCCCAAATGGATTCAGCGGGGAAGAAGCCTGCACCCTGATGCGCTATGCCGGTATGAGCCCCAATGTAAATACCATCGGTATTTATGGTTACAGCCCTCAGCATGATAAGGAGGAACTTACCGCCAAACAAATCGGGCACATGCTCTGGTATATACTGGATGGGCGCAGCCGCGGCAGGCGGGAAGCAAAACTCGACGAGAAAGATTCATTCACGGAATACCACATGGCTTTCGCCGAAGTGGACACCACTTTTTTACAAAGTAAAAAAACCGGGCGCTGGTGGATGCAGTTACCCGACAGGCGTTTTATTGCCTGCAGTTATAAAGATTATTTATTGGCCAGCAGCAATGAGATCCCGGAAAGATGGCTTCGGGCACAGGAGAGGAGTTGAGGCCCCCTGTCTCCCGAAAGGGGAACTTAGGTTATACATTTCTTCCATTTTGGATAAGTTCTTTAGAGATGTTAGTGGAATGATGGTTTATCCGGCTTCTATTTTTCAGGCATCATGAAAACATTCAATATTCAACCTTAAATATCAAATAGTAAATGCCTACTGCTATCAAGACCGGCATCTGCTCCTACGGCATGAGCGGCAAATTATTTCATGCCCCTTTTATTAATGCCCATCCGGGCTTTGAGCTTACAGCCATTGTAGAAAGAAATAATAATGAATCAAGGGAAAGATACCCGAAGTCGAAGTTGTATCGATCGGTGGAGGAGTTATATGCCGATAAAGACATCCGGCTGATCATCGTAAATACACCCAGTTACCTGCATTTTGAACAGGCCAAAGCAGCTATCCTGGCAGGAAAGAATGTGTTGGTAGAAAAACCATTCACGACTACTGTAAAAGACGCGGAAGAACTGGCGGCATTGGCAGAAAAACAAAAAGTACAAATAACGATTTACCAGAACAGGCGCTATGACGGCGACTATCTTGCTGTAAAAAAAGTGATCAACGATAAGCTGCTGGGTGATTTGCGGGAAGTACAAATAAGATACGATCGTTACCGCCCGGTATATGGAGGCAAGCCGCATAAAGAAGGATCACTGCCCGGAGCCGGCAATATGTTTGACCTGAGCCCGCACCTGGTGGACCAGGCATTACAATTATTCGGCTGGCCGAAAGCTTTATTTGCCGATATATGGAAAATGCGGTATGATGTCGTACCGCCGGATTATTTTGAATTGCTTTTTTATTATGACAAACTGAGAGTGCGCCTGCATGCCACTTCCGTTTGCCGGGAACCGGCACCGGGTTATGTGCTTCATGGCATGAAAGGAAGTTTCCTGCAACAACGCTCGGATATGCAGGAGCAGCAATTGCTGGCAGGCACTGTACCCTCACTACAAAGTTGGTGCACCGCTCCTTCCTCGCCCGATGGATTATTACATACAGAAATAAACGGTGAAGTGGTTCGTAAAGAATTTATTTCCGGGCCCGGAAACTATATGGGTCTTTTTGAGGACTTATATAAATCCCTGACTGGCCAGGCTCCGAATCCTGTACCTCCAACTGATGGGATCAAGACGGTAAAGATCATCGAAGCGGGTTTTCAAAGCGCTAAGGAAGGAAGAGTGGTGGAAATGTAAAATACAGTCCCGATCGCTACCGGGAGTAAAATTTAAAATGCAAAAGATGAATACTCGCGACTTTTCACGCCCCAGTTTTACGTTCTGTATTTTATATTTTACATTTTATATTTCCTCTTGTTCTCTTCAAAAACAAATCGCCAGGTCAGCTAAAGAGAACGTACTAAGCGCCACTGCTCTTCAAACCGCGCATGTGGGTATCAGCATTTATGAACCCGCGGCCAATAAGTATTGGTACAATTACCAGGGCGATCATTATTTTGTGCCGGCCAGCAATACAAAAATTCCGACTTGCTATGCAGCGATGAAATATTTGGGGGATAGTTTGGTGGGATTGAAATATGGATTTTCGGAAACAAATGACACAAACCGGACAATACTTGCCATACAACCTACTGGTGATCCAACTTTACTTCATTCTGATTTTAAAAAACATCCGGTTTGGGATTTTCTTTCATCAAATGCTGCCAGGTTTAAAGAACAGATCGGTATTCTTGATACCATTTGGCATGATGAGAAATGGGGAAGCGGGTGGTCGTGGACTGATTATGATGCTTCTTACATGGCAGAAAGAAGCGTAATGCCGATCTACGGAAACGTTATTGATATTAAATTGAATGATTTGCCGGCAAGAAATATAATTGATACCATCGGCTACCAGGGGGTAAGGATGTTTAAAACTCAGAACCCTATTTTTGATACTATAGTTAATAGAAATGTTTATCTGCTTCGTCGCCCGGTTATAGTAGAGAAGCAGCCGATGATAGAGGTAAGCAGAAACTTATCGGAAAATGTTTTTTGGCTGGATGAAGGTCATAGAAAATTTATAAACACTTCTATTCCATTTGTTACAACCAGCTCTGAAGGTCTTTGGAAAAATAGTCATTCCCTGACTTTGAGTATTCTTTCTGATAGTTTAAAATTTAGATTCGGCTCTATTACTCCAAGGGGCAATGATTCAATATATACTTATATGTGCCCGGACTGCGGAGCTCAATCAATAAAAATAAAAAAGTGGCATACAATTCACTCCCAGCCCACCGATTCCCTCTTAAAACCCATGATGCACCGCAGCGACAATTTTTTTGCCGAACAAACTTTATTAATGGTCAGCAATGAAAAGCTCGGGTTCATGAATGATGAAAAGATCATTGATACCTTATTAAAAACCGACTTTAAGGACCTTCCGCAAAAACCAAGATGGGTGGATGGCTCCGGCCTCAGTCGCTATAATTTATTCACCCCGCAAGACTTTGTCTCGATTCTTACCAAAATGAAGAATGATTTCGGCATGGACAGGATAAAAGTCATTCTTCCCACCGGTGGCACTGGAACCTTCAGTAATTATTATAAAACCGAAAAGGGGTCTATCTATGCCAAAACAGGAACCCTGAGCGGCGTAGTGTCTATCAGCGGCTTTCTCTATACTAAAAAGAATAAGCTGCTTGTTTTTTCTGTCCTTGTCAATAACCACAATGCTTCCGCCACAGATATAAGAAGGGCGGTGGAGAAATTCCTGCAGGGCGTAAGGAATAAGTACTGAGCTAAGAGATAAAGGAGAAAAGAGGATGACAGAAAAACCTTACGGTTTGGAAACCTGCTCAGGCCACAGAAGCTAATCTCTTTTCCCTCCTTTTATCTCTCCGCTTATTTAGCGCCTGAACAATTTGTCTAATTGTTCTTGTTTAAACTCTAAGTAGGTGGGATTGCCCTCCGGGGTACTATTCGGCTGCTCACAGGCAAAAAGATCTTTCACTAATTGCCGCATCTCTCTTTCCGTAAGCCGGGTTCCCGTTTTGATGGCTTGTTGTCTTGCCAATGAGCGGATGAGCTTTTCTCTTTTGGAAAATTTCAGTTCATTACTGAAATGTTTGTATTGTTCCAGCAACGCGTCCACAATATTTTTTTCATTGCCCTGCTCAAGATCCGCCGGCGTACCCTGCACCACAAATGTATTTTTTCCAAAAGGCTCAATGATATATCCCAGTTGCTGCAGGTCATTCATGAGCTCCTCCAGCACAGCAGCATCTGCCGGCGATAATTCAAATGTAACAGGAAACATGCTTCTTTGTGTTGCAATGGGTTGGCCTTGTGCGGCCGCCTTCAGTTGTTCATATAATACCCTTTCATGCGCGGAATGCTGATGAACAAGAATAAACCCGTTAGCAGAGGAAGTGATAATATACGTGTTGAGCAACTGGGTTATTTCGGCATCGGCATGAGTAGTGAGTGGTGAGTAGTGAGTGTGAAGCGATTCTTCAGCTTGTCGTTCACTTCCGATTTCCGGCTTCTGACTTCCGGTATCATAAAAATCTTTCCAATGCTTTAATTCCGTTTTTTTTGACGGCTCTATAAAATGCGCCTGGTGTTTTTGTGTAAACCCTTTGAAAATGGAAGTCGAAGTGGCTGCTGCCTTTTTCTCGTCCGTGAAAGGTTGTTGTATGGAGGACAATTGCTGAATGGAAGGGTCCAGGTCAAAATCAAGCGTAGGCGTTACACTGAATTGCGCCAAAGCATGTTTCACCGCCGCCTGTACAAAAGCATATACAATCTTTTCATCTTCAAATTTGATCTCCTGCTTGGTCGGGTGCACATTCACATCCACCTGCGTGGGATCCAAATCAATGAACAGGACATACATCGGGAAACTGTCCCCGGGTATCATTTCCTGGTAAGCATTCATCAGGGCATGATTCAGGTAGGCGCTTTTGATAAACCTGTTGTTGACAAAAAAGTACTGATCCCCTCTTGTTTTTTTCGCGGTTTCCGGTTTACCCACAAAGCCATAGATATTCATGTAATCCGTTTCCTCTTTTACCGTCACTAATTTGGCGCCATAATTACTTCCAAGCAGTTGAACAATGCGCTGCTTTAAGCTGCCTGACTCGAGATGAAATAGTTGCTGGCCGTTACTGGTTAGCGAAAAGAAGATATGAGGAAAAGACAAGGCCACTCTGGTAAACTCATCCACTATATGCCGCATTTCCGCCGCATTGCTTTTCAGAAAATTTCTTCGGGCAGGCACATTAAAGAACAAATTCTTCATGGCAATACTGGTACCAACAGTCGCCGCAACAGGCTCCTGTTTTTTGACAACACTGTTCTCTATTTCGAGATAGGTGCCTGTTTCTTCTTCATTTTTCTTCGTTTTCAATTCCACCTGCGCGACCGCCGCGATAGATGCCAGCGCCTCACCCCGGAAACCCATCGTACGGATATGAAATAAATCCTCGATAGTATGAATCTTGGAAGTAGCATGGCGCTCAAAGCACATTCGGGCATCTGTCTCGCTCATCCCGCTGCCATTATCAATTACCTGCAGTAATGACTTTCCCGCGTCGTTAATAATGAGCTTTATCTCAGTAGCCCCGGCATCTACCGCGTTTTCCAGCAATTCCTTTGCCGCACTGGCAGGCCGCTGGATCACTTCTCCCGCAGCTATCTGGTTGGCAATATTATCCGGTAATAAAACAATTTTATCTGGCACAATACTTCTCCTTAAAGCCAAAATTAGGGATTTGAACTTTAAGCATCCGCCGGCAATCCTTCCTTTTGGAATTTTGAAAATGGGAAATTGGGAAATTTGTTTCGCCTCAATTATTTCCCAATGCGTCGGCTTTCAAGCCGCATCGAAGAATTAACGGGATTTCAATATCGAACAAATTTCCCAATGTCGCCCGGAGCGAAGTGAAGGGCCGCTTTTCAAAATCAATAAGTATCCATCTGCTTGCGGGCATTTAACACTAAAAGGGTTAATTTTAGCTCTCTTTCTGAATAAGAATACTCGCGGTATGAATAAGATTATTAATAAGGTTCTGTTCTTTTTACTTTTCTCTCCCTCCATATCTCTCGCCCAATATAAAAGCAGCCTGGGTCAGCAGCAATGGGTAGATAGCGTTTTTAACTCATTGAATGACGATGAAAAGATCGCCCAATTGATGGTTATAAGGGCTCATTCCAATCTTGGCCCCGATCATGTAGCCAAAGTAACCGGCGATATTCAGCAATATAATGTAGGCGCCCTTTGTTTTTTCCAGGGGGGACCTGTACGGCAAGCGAATCTTACTAATTATTATCAAAGCATTGCCAAAACACCCCTGATGGTCACTATTGATGGCGAATGGGGACTTGGAATGAGACTGGATAGCGTTGCCAAATTCCCTTACCAGCTTACCATGGGCGCTATGAGCGATGAGCAATTGGTGTATAAAATGGGAGTGGCCGTAGGTGAACAATGTAAACGAATTGGTGTACAGGTGAATTATGCTCCCGTAGTGGATATCAATAATAATCCCAACAACCCTGTTATCGGCTATCGTTCTTTTGGTGAAGATAAAATCAAAGTATCCAGGTTGGGTGTAGCCTATATGAAAGGAATGCAGGATGCAGGTATTATGGCCTGTGCCAAACATTTTCCCGGTCATGGCGATGTGGATGTGGACTCACACCTCGACCTGCCTGTTATTAATAAGTCTATGGCGCAACTGGACACTATGGAACTGATGCCATTCAAAGCGATATTCCATGCCGGTGTAGGGAGTGTTATGATCGCACACCTTTACATACCTGCAATTGATACTACTGCTAACCGGGCTACTTCCATTTCAAAAAATAATGTAACGAACCTGTTGAGAAATGATCTTGGATATCATGGTCTTACTTTCACGGATGCACTGGAGATGAAAGGCGTGGCCAAATATTTTCCCGGGGGTACCATTGCTGTTGAAGCGCTGATAGCCGGTAATGATATGCTTTGTTTGCCGGCCAGTGTTCCCGAAACCATTGAAGCCGTAAAACAGGCAATCAAAGAAAAAAGACTAAGCTGGAATGATATCAATGACAAAGTGAAAAAAGTATTGATGGCAAAATACCAGCTTGGATTGCAACAATGGAAACCGGTTGATACCAACAATCTTCTGGAAGACCTGAACGCGAAGACCAACCGGGTAAGGTATGAAACAGCAGCCGAAACAATCACTTTATTAAGGAACCAGTCCGATGCCTTCCCCTTAGCCTATGGCAAGAAGATCGCTTATATCGGGATAGGCGTTCCGGTATTGAATGATTTTGGGAAACGATTAAAAGAAGACTGGAACGCGGATACGTATTTTCTTAGTTACCAGGATAGCACTGTGCAGGAAGAAAATCTCCTGGCTGCTATAAAAGCGGGAAATTATGATGCTGTCATTATTGGCGTACATGACTATAGTTTACGTCCTGCCAATAATTACATGATCAGCCGCACCGCTGTTGACCTGGTACAGAACCTGCAATCATTGAATACAGCCACTTTTGTTTTTGGGAATGTACTGGCTGTTTCTAATTTCTGTAATGCCAAAAACCTTGTCGCCTGTTACCAGGACGATGATATCACGCAGAATGTAGCAGCCGACCTGCTGGCCGGAAAGATTGTAACCAGGGGAACACTGCCGGTTTCTGTTTGTGATTTCAGGTATGGCGAAGGAATGGTGCACGGAGGCATTAAGCCGGAAAAAGTGATCGCCAAACCCGATAAATTCTCAGTCATTGATTCCATTGCCAATGATGGCATTGCCAAAAAAGCATTCCCGGGCTGCGTAGTCATCGCGATTCATGACGGCAAGATTGTTTATCACAAAGCTTTTGGCCATTACGAATATGAGCCCTCGCCCGCCATGAGCCTTGAAAGTATTTTTGACCTGGCTTCGGTGACGAAAGTTTCCGCTACTACTGTTTCAGTAATGAAATTATACGAAGAAGGCAAGCTGGATATTAAGAAGAAACTGGGCGATTACCTTCCCTGGGTAAGAGGCTCTGATAAAGCGCATTTAAAAATTGAAGATATTTTATTGCACCAGGCGGGCCTTGTCCCCTTCATTCCTTTTTATAAGGAAACGATAGACTCGGCTACCGGTATTCCCAACCCGGCTATTTACAGCGATAAACCAAAAAGCGGGTTCACTGTTCGCGTAGCGGAAAATCTTTACCTGCGTGATGACTGGAAGGATACCCTGTTCAACCGTATTTTAAAAAGTCCCCTGGGCCCTCCCAATAAATACGTGTACAGCGATAATGATTTCATTTTTCTTGGCAAAGTTGTTGAAGCGATCTCCGGCATGAAGCTGGAGGACTATGTGCAGAAAAGTTTTTATAATAAAATGGGAATGACGACGACTGGTTTCAAACCCCGGAACCGTTTTCCGGTAAGCCGTATGGTGCCTACTGAAGTGGAAAAACATTTCAGGCGGCAATTGATGCAGGGAGATGTTCATGATGAAGGAGCTTCCTTATTCGGAGGTGTTGCCGGTCATGCAGGTTTATTTTCCGATGCGTATGACCTGGCGATGCTTTACCAGATGTTGCTGAACGGCGGAACATTTAACGGGGAAAAATACCTGAAGAATGAAACCATCAAATATTTCACGGCTTATCACAGTGAAGTGAGCCGGCGGGGATTAGGTTTTGATAAACCCGAAAAAGATAATGCCACGAGGAAAGAACCCTACCCGGCCATCAGTGTATCGCCGGAAACCTTTGGCCATACCGGTTTTACCGGTACCTGCGTGTGGGTAGATCCGAAATACGGGCTTGTTTATATTTTTCTTTCCAATCGTGTTTACCCGACCCGCGATAATAATAAACTATCTCAATTATTGATCAGGGGAAAGATACAGGATGCTATCTACCATGCACTGGGTATTTGAATACCCGTGTCAAACATACTTTTAGTTTATAATTACAAAGCATGAAAAAGCTTTCAACCTTATTCAGCCTGTTCGCTTCTTTCTCTGTCTTCGCACAATACACGCCCCGGGAAATAAGAAAATTTAAGATCAGTAAGATCACCAGGCTGTCTGTGACGAATGGCAGTGAAGCGCAAAAAGAAGAGATATGGTATGATGCATACGGCAATGATACCGCTGAATACAGGGCTGGCGAAATTTACAAACGGGTAAAGTATGAATATAACACAAAAGGCCAGCCCATAAAAAGTACAAGTTACCACGCCGATGGAACGGAGATTGAAAGCGCCGCTTATACCTATAAACCCGATGGCAGTTATGCCGTCAGCGATACGGGTAAGAGTTTTGGTACGACCGGTTATACTTACTATAATAAAGCGGGAAAAATAACGAAGACAGTTTCCCCCGACAAGACAGAAAGAATCTATTCTTATGACAGCAAAGGCCGCCTGCTTACCATCAAATCAAAACCTGATGATAGCGGTGGAGTAGTCACCGATATTGGTTATAGCTATAATCCGAAAGGCCAGCTTATCAAAGAAGTGAATAAGGGGGATTATAAATGGACCATAACTTATACCTATAATGCAAAAGGGCTGATTGTAAAAAGTAAGAATATTTCCATAAGCGATGGAGTCGCTAACCCGGAAGTAACGGTCAGTTATGAATACGAGTTTCGCAAATAATTATCTTTTATCGGGGCGGGGTGGTCTTTGTTGATTCGGGTTAGGTTGATTCCTGTTAGGATTTTGTTGTTGCCCCTTTTGCTGTTGTTGTCCTCCCTGTCCGGCGGAACGGTCAGGCTGGTTCCTTTGCTGGTTAGGATTATTTTGCTGCTGCCCCCTTTGCTGCTGGTTGCGTTGAGGGTTATTTCCCTGTTGTCTTTGTTGCGGCCGTTGCCCCTGCTGTCCCTGTCCCCTCTGCTGTTGCTGTTGGCTGCGGCGTTTTTTATCAGATTTATCCAGGCTGCGCAAGCTGATCTGGCCTACTACATCCACAAATTCTGGCTCTACTTCCTTGGGTTTTGACGAAGTGACTTCTACTGCTTCTAACTCTTCAGGTATTACTCCCTGCTGGTTCAATGTTTTTATTTTCTTTACTCTGTCAATAGTCAGCGGGTATTGCTTTGTGCTGTCCGGCAATGTGTACCACATCAGGTTTTTGAAAATATCCCTCTTGATCAGGAAAGCATTTCCTTTGGCTACCTGTATCATATCACAGTTATCGGGGAAGTGCTGTAATGCATCTAAGTAAGTATCCAGTTCATAATTCAAACAGCATTTCAGTCGTCCGCATTGCCCGCTCAATTTAGATTGATTGATAGAAAGGTTCTGGTAACGGGCTGCCGCTGTATTCACCGATTTAAAATCAGTGAGCCAACTGCTGCAGCAAAGCTCGCGGCCGCAACTGCCGATACCGCCTACCTTTCCTGCTTCCTGTCTTGCGCCTATCTGCCGCATTTCCACTTTTAGTTTAAACTCGGAAGCATATACTTTTATCAGTTCACGGAAATCAACCCGGCCATCGGCTATATAATAGAAAGTAGCTTTTCTTCCATCCGCCTGCATTTCCACCTGGCTTATTTTCATATCCAGTTTCAGTTGCCTCGCTATCGCCCTACTGCGTATCACTGCTTCCGGCTCCCTGGCTTTATTCTGCTTCATGATATCTATATCACGACCGGTAGCCGGGCGAAGTATTTTTTTCATCTCCGGGTTCTCTTCTTTGGCGCCTCGTTTCTTCATCTGGAGCCTGACTATTTCTCCTGTCAGCGATACTTCCCCCACATCAAACCCGCTTACGCCTTCCACAGATACCAGGTCGCCTTTTTCAAAAGGCTGTAAGGTTGTATTCCGGAAAAAATCTTTACGTGTGCCCTTATTAAAACTTATTTCAATGACATTGCAGGCCATATCCACTCCCGGAATGGGCATATTCCGCAGCCAGTCGTATGTATTCATACGGTTGCATCCGCCGGTACTGCACCCGCCGTTGCTCTTACATCCGTTTGGCTTACCGCCGCCGGCGGTTCCGCAATTACTACAACTCATTGTAAAACGTTGAACGTTTAGGCTCGGGTAGAAGGTCTGTTCGAAAGTCCACTCCTTCTGAGAGGATTCAGGTGAGGTTTATGAAGCCGGCTGCAGAATATGTATTAAGCTTCTGTCCCCGATCGGCGGGGCTCTTATACCTTCGGCGCCCCGGCAATTAGCGGGGCTACTGGACAATATTTGCCACAGTCCGCCTTATAAGAGAGATTGATATTTTGAAATAACAAAGGAAGCATAATTACAACTAATTCTGAACCAGGGTTCCCACTCACCCAGACCACTTCCCCGATAGCTATCGGGACACCTTTCTCCTCAATCCGTCAAAAATACAATTTTGTCCCGAATGATATGGTATAACTTTATTGTGAGGGCATGAAACAATATCTTGGCATTGGCATTACGCTCAATATAGTAAGTGGCTTTGTCCAGTTCTTCGATGATCGCCTGCTGTTCTTCAATCCCGGCGATCTTATTCAGCCGGTCGGCAAAATCTCTTTCTTTTTCCGGGATATTGGTGTTTCCGGCCATAATTCTTATCCGCAGGGCCTGTTCCAGCAAATGATTGAAATAACGAAGGAATTGTTTCTGCTTTTCCCTTCCCAGCTTGCTGATTTCTTCCACCCATTTGGTCTGCGCAATGGGCCCTGTCTTTAACATCGCATTGAGCCATTCTCTTAATAATCCCTGCCAGTCTTCCTCTGCATGTTGCACCATTTGCAAAGCTTCCCGGTAATTGCCTTCGCTCACACTGGCTACCTGCCTGGCCACTTCCTGCGTGGTTTTATTCCTGGCAATAAGGGCTTCTTCAATCTCTTTGGTCTCCAGCGCCGGTATTTTTACCAGTTGGCAACGGCTTACAATAGTAGGAAGGATCAATGATTCGTTTTCAGCCGCCAGTATGAATAAAGTATTGGGAGGAGGCTCTTCAATCAGCTTTAATAATTTATTGCCTTCATTGCCAAGGTATTCCGGCATCCAGAGGACCAGTATCTTGTATTCGCTTTCAAAACTCTTCAAATTAAGTTTGCGGATAATGTCATTACATTCATGGGCTGTAATATTTCCCTGTTTATTTTCCGCGCCGATAAATTGCAGCCAGTCATAAACATTCCCATACGGGTAGCTTTTGACAAATTCTCTCCATTCTGAAACATAATCTGTACTGATGGGAGGTGTTCCCGGTTTTTTGGTAACAACAGGATAACTGAAATGAATATCCGGGTGAATAAACTGCTGTGCTTTGGTGCAGGCAGGGCAGGCGCCGCAACTATCTTTGGGTGAGGGGTGAGGGGTAAGGGATGAATTGGGCTCGCTACCGAATAGAGAGGGCCCCGGCTGTTTACTGACCGCTGACCAATGACCGCTGACTTTCTCGCATACTATAAATTGCGCAAAGGCCAATGCAAGCGGCAAAACGCCACTCCCTTCTTTTCCTAAGAAAAGTAAAGCATGACTCAGGCGATTATGCTGTACCAGCTCGACAAGATTACCTTTTACTTCGGGCTGGCCGATAATGTCTTTGAATTGCATGGAAAACAAAGATAACGGCTAAGAGGGAATCAATTTTTTCAACTTTAGACAGAAAGAAAGTCTGTAAAGGATCGAACAATCAGGACAGCAGGGTACATTCTCGCAGCATTCCTTAAAGAAGCCATTAAAGCATATAAAACTACGAATAGCAGCTAAGACATAGCTATAAAAAAGAGCAACCGGAAATAACTTTAACTTTTAAACATGCTATCCTCATCAGGCGATAAATAGTCTGTGACACCAATTAAATAATTAGCTTCTTTGTCTGTAAACATTAAATATTGCCCCACAGAATCTTTTACTAAAGTTAATAAGATATTATCTTGTTGAAAATCTTCAATATTTTTTACTAAATCCTTGGGAACTATTTGATTTAGTTCACTTCTCTTTTTATAAGTCCTATAAACAATATTCTTAGGCACCAAGGCACTTTTTTCAAAAACGAGATTTTTCTTGTCAGAATCATTTTCAAGGATTTTGGCTTTACTTAATAGTTGAATAAATGCTTCTTTCATATTTTATAGCTTAAGGATTATTTTAATTTTGTAACGCTTGCCCCCGCTGTCCTGATTGTTCCATCCTTTACTGCCTTTTCAAAAGCTCTCCTTCAATTTGTAACTTCTGCTGTCCGAAATAATTTCCTATTGAATGGTTGTCGTTGCTGTTTTTTTTGTACATTGAAATAAGGAAACAACGGCAGGAAAGAATTATACCGCGTTTCCCAATATTCTTGTTCTTCTTACCTGACTTCTGCCTGACTCTTACCTGATCCTTACCTGACTTTTACCTGACCCTGACCTGACCTTGCCCTGACCCTAACCTGACCCTGTCGTGACCCTCCTGCCGGGTGTCTCTATCCCTCGTATATATTTGCGCTATGGCTGCTATATGGCAGAGAGCCTGCAGCTTTGACTGAATGTAAAGCCTCGCTGTCCTGAGTGTTCCCGAAGAAGTCCCGAACAAGCGGCGAAGAAAAACCCATCCTCCGGCAGAAGAAACAAACATATAACCTCAATAAGTTTTAAATTTTTTCTGTCAAGAAGTATATGGAGATGAAAATAAATTTTCACCCAATAAAAAAAGCGGACCAGGAAAACCCGGCCCGCCCTTTTTATAAAAGCAAGCTTTTTATTAATTCAAATACTTCAGTATCTCATCAGCCATCGGCTGTGTCTTCGGAGAAAAAGTAGCGATCAGCGTTCCGTTTTCATCCAGCAGGAACTTACCGAAATTCCATTTCACAGGATCGGCTAATCCCTTCGCGGCCGCTTCATCTTCCAAATATTTATAAATAGGAGCAATATCATCTCCTTTTACAGATATCTTATCAGCCATCGGGAAAGTAACGCCGTAATTCTTGCTGCAGAATTCTTTGATCTCGCCATTGGTGCCGGGCTCCTGTCCTCCAAAATTATTGGCAGGAAATCCGACGATCACCAGTTTGTCTTTATACTTATCATACAGCTTTTGCAGGTCGGCATACTGGGGCGTATTCCCGCATTTGGAAGCCGTATTGACAATCATAATCTTTTTGCCTTTGAATTTGGAAAAATCAATATTGGTACCGTCCAGGCCGGGAACCTTAAAATCGTAAATGGCGCCACCGGTAAGTGTAACGGACAAGACCAATGACAGCAATAATGTTTTCATGATATATTTAGTTTAGTAGTAAAAAATGGACGTTAAAGATAAGATGATTTTGATTTTTGTCAACATTTAATATTTTAACGGTCTACTGCTTTTCAAAACAACCCAGGTCAGGCTGACCAACGGGCCTGGGGTTCCCGTCCAGGTCAATCGTTACCCCAAAATTCTTGCCTTTGTTCAGGGCAACAGAAGTATCGCTGAGATGAAAATCATAAAGTTGCCGCGAGATATCAATTTTAGCAAAGCCGGGCGACTGGTTATTAACCGGCGCCGGCGCGATGATGGTAAATTCCGGAGGTATAGAAGGCACTTTCCATAGCACCTGGTCAAAAGTCGCATTAAATGCCATGGATGGGTTTTTATAGGCTACCGCTTCGCTGTCTACAATGCCATTATCGCCCCAGAAAATACAATTGCGGAACAAAGCAGCCAGGGCTTGCGCACCGGTGGCGTCATAATTGCTGACCAGCAATACAGGTTGCCGATGCTGGATATAACTATTGGAATAACTAACCACGGTACAATGCGTGAAATTATAATTACCGCCTTTGATCAATTCAATATTTTTCCCGCAATTACTCACCAGGCAATTTATAGCCGTAATGCTTGAGTTAGACGCGATGATCCCGGCATCATAGGAATTATCGATGATACATTCATTCAGCGTTAGTTTCGGATTGGCATTGGTGGAAGGATCCTGTATCGCTATGGATTGATAAGAATTTTTAATAACGGCATAGTTAAATATATTATCCCTGCTGGTAGTCCCGAAATAAATGCCCGGCCAGGAAGCCGGATAATTTTTATACGGATCATCCAGGCGGTCACCGTTAAAGTAAACCCTGTCCGCGGTATCTTTTAAACCATCCACTTCCAATGTGCCATCTACAATAACAGGAGCATCAGCATGCACATAAATGCGGCAACCTTTGCTGATAGTGAGCTTCTTATTATTATTTACATGCAAATACCCGAGTACCACATAAGGCAGATCATTGATCCATGTCTCGTCGGCAAGGATTTCTTTATTGCGCAAAAAATGCGCGTTCTGTCCCCAGGCTTCCAGTTGCACCATCCTGTTGTTACCATTATAACTGACCTGTATGCTATCCCGTATAACAAAAGGAAGGTTGGTCGCATTGGGATCAACGTTTACCTGCACAAATACATATACGCTGTCATTGGCCTCCAGCTCAATATTGTCAGCTTCCGTAGTAGCAATGCCATCTACATTTATTTTAAACGCGGAAGCCTGGCCACCCATTAATTTCACGGAAGAAAGCCTCAGCTTTTGATCATTCTCGTTGATGATCTTGAAGGATTGGGTAATAGACCCAACAGCAGTAAAAACCGTATCGTATTTTAATGTATCGGTGGTGATAGTGATCCTTGCATCGGCAGAACTGATAAAAGTGTCTTTCCTGCAGGCGGTCAACAGTATCACAGCGGACAGGATAAGAAATACAATGGCTTTCATTGGTTATCAAAAGTAATAACTAAGCGTGTAAAAAGAGAATAAAAGGTAATGTATCCATTTGCCGGGAAGACGGAAAGACGGTAAGAAAAAATGATTTATAAATCAAGCCTTACCGGCTCCCCGGTTATTTATAAATTGAAACATTATTAAAGAATGGGATGAGAGCCCTCTTAGCTCCGCGAAGCATAACAAAGAGTAGCGATGCTTAACTGTATATCCGGCGCTTTCAATAATTCAGCCCCGCAGGCTTCGAGTGTGGCTCCCGTGGTAATGACATCATCTACCAGCATTACATGTTTGCCACTGATCCCGGCGGCTTGTTCTAAAATAAACTTGCCCTCCATATTCAGCCACCTGTCAATTCTTCCTTTTTTAGTCTGCGTATCCGTGTGCTGTGAACGCCTGACCACATCCTTTAATACGGGAACCCCAAGAATACCCGCTATGCCTTCACATAATACGGCAGCCTGGTTAAAGCCCCGGCGTTTTTCTTTGGAGGCAAACAAGGGGAGGGGAATAAGGGCGTCAATCGTAAACCGGCCGCTGCGACCCAGGCTATCTCCCATCATCCTTCCTAATTGAAGGCCAAGATCCCTGTTGCCCCTGTACTTGAACTGGTGCATCAGGCGTTGTATCAGCGATTCGCCGGTAAAATAATACTGTGCCGCCGCTGCTGACAAGGGAAGCCTGCCCCAGAATTTCTTTTCTACCGGGTTATTCGGATAGCGTTCAAAGTTTGTTTCCGGCAAATCATGAATACATTTCGCGCAAAGCATTGTGTGATCACTGATCAAATCGGTACCGCATCCCGAACATATATGGGGAAAGACCAGGTGGAGTAATGAATTTTTTATTTCGCCGGCGCTGATCATTTAAAAAAGATATTTATATACTTCTTCTACCCTGCCCATCATGATTATTTCTATGCTGTATTTTTTCCTGGCAAGTCCTTTTTGGTTATACTTAGAAAGTATGATTTTCTCAAACCCTAGTTTTTCTGCTTCCGCGATACGCTGATCAATCCTGTTTACCGCCCTGATTTCACCGCTTAATCCTATTTCTCCCGCGAAGCATATATGATCGGGCAGGGGTACATCTTCATACGAAGAAAGTAATGCGCATAAGACCGCCAGGTCGGTTGAAGGATCTTCTATTTTTAAACCACCCGCGATATTCAGGAATACATCCTTGACACCAAAATGAAACCCGCCGCGTTTTTCCAATACAGCCAGCAACAATTGCAGGCGCCGCAGGTCAAACCCGCTCACGGTTCTTTGAGGCGTACCATAAACCGATTGAGTAACCAATGCCTGTACTTCAATCAGCAATGGTCTCATTCCTTCTATGGTAGCAGCGATGGCAATGCCGCTTAACTGGTCTTCTTTTTGCGTAATCAATATTTCGCTCGGGTTGGCAACACCTTTCATTCCTTCATCCGTCATTTCATAAATACCCAGCTCGGCCGTGCTGCCGAAACGATTCTTCAGGGTGCGAAGAATACGATAAGCATAATGACGGTCGCCTTCGAATTGCAAAACCGTGTCCACCATGTGTTCCAGGATCTTCGGGCCCGCGATGCTTCCGTCTTTGGTAATATGGCCAATCAAAAAAACAGGCGTATTGGTTTCTTTGGCAAAACGCTGAAACTCGGCCGCACATTCTCTTATTTGTGAAACACTGCCGGGTGATGAATCAATGAATGGCGTTTGTAATGTTTGAATAGAATCAATGATGACTAACGCAGGTTTCAGTTTTTTAATTTCCTGGAAGATCGTTTGCGTAGAGGTTTCTGTTAACAGGTAAAAATTCTCTCCCAGGCCCGCAGACGGATCCAGTTTCAGTCTTTCCGCTCTCATTTTGATCTGTTGTTCACTCTCTTCACCACTTATATATAATACCACCGAATCTTTCAGTAATAATCCATTTTGTAAAAACAAAGTTGATTTTCCAATGCCCGGCTCGCCTGCGATCAAAACAATGCTTCCCGCAACAATACCTCCTCCCAGCACACGGTTCAATTCCGCATCGCCGGTTACCCATCTTTTTTCTTCACTACTGCTTATTTCACTAAGCGCGATGATTTTATTGTTTCTTTTGTTATCGCTATAATCTTTCCATCCGTTATTATTCTTTATCGTTTCTTTTTGTATCAATTCTTCCACAAAAGTGTTCCATTGTCCGCAAGAAGGACACTGACCTACCCATTTCACACTTTCATAACCGCAGTTTTGACAGAAGAAAGCACTTTTAACTTTACTCATTATCTAAAGGTAATTGATCAGCGTTGTTGGAGAAAAAAGAAAGAAAAAGCAGGAAAAAAACTCATTGATTATTAGCTCATTCGCAGAACGTAAAAAGGGCCAATCTTACGATTGACCCCTTTACTTACTAACCCATTAAATTCTATTGCTAAGTTACAATTCTGTGTAACATTTCAAAATAAATTTTTGACTCTGTGAATAACTTTGGAGAATACGCTAAGGAAAAACACCTTGAACCAGAACCAGGAAAAAGCTCATTATAATATATTAATAATCAAATAAATATAATGATTCTACGCTTTAAGTAAAAGGGGCCGGGTTGATGTAAAACTACCAAAATAAAAATGACAAAAAGACTGAGAAACAGGCTTTAATCTAAATGGTAACAGTTTTGTTATAAATAGAAAATAATCAAATTATTTTCAAAAAATGACACCATCAATTATGCTCGTTTCGCTGGTCTTTTTAGGGATCAGTATGCTTGTTTCCCTGGTTCTGAAAAGTAAGTTTACAAAGTACGCCAAAGTGCCTCTTTCGAACGGGATGACCGGCCGGGAAATCGCGGAAAAGATGTTGAGGGAGAATGGCATTTACGATGTCAAAGTTACATCCGTGGACGGCTTTCTTTCTGACCATTATAACCCCGCCAATAGGACCGTAAACCTGAGCCCGGAGGTCTATAACGGGAATAGCGTTGCCGCCGCCGCAGTAGCGGCTCATGAATGTGGCCATGCGGTGCAGCATGCCGCCGCTTATGCTCCCCTGACCCTGCGCAGCAGGCTGGTACCTGTAGTCCAGATCAGCTCGGGCCTGGTAAACCTGGTCCTGCTGGTAGGGGTAATTATGGCTTATTCAGGAAATCCCACTGTTTTGCTGGTGGGTATTATCCTGATGGCCCTGACGGTCTTATTTACCCTGGTCACCCTCCCGGTGGAATTTGACGCCAGCAAGAGAGCGCTGGTATGGCTGAACAGAACGAATGTGACCAATAGTATTGAATACCCGATGGCAAAAGACGCGTTGAAATGGGCGGCAACCACCTATGTCGTCGCGGCGCTGGCAGCCGTCGTTACTTTGATTCAGTATATTATGATATATATGGGGAGCAGGGACAGGAGTTAGGAAGTACGAAGTCAGATGTACGAAGTACGTTCTCTAAGAATTGAAGAACCAAAGTTAGTTGTGCGATGATTCAAAGCCTGAAAGCTATCTCAGTGTTCAAGCGGGCGTACTTCGTACCTCGTATTTCGTACTTCTGATTTTATAATTTGATTTCTTCATCATGCTGATCGAAGAATTTGTATTCCGTCAGGTGGTAGTTGGTATCCTGTTCCAATCTTGTTTTTTGTCTGAATTTCTTATTCCACCTGGCAATCTTTGTTGACCAGGGCCAGCCTTTGGTAAGATACGCGTAAATGATGGGATTGACGATCAGCTTCAGTTTACGGTGCTTATGAATGATGAGGTAGTTCAGGTTCTTTTCAATATCGTCTTCCAATAACAAAGTGGAGGAAATTTTACCCGTTCCGTTGCAGCTTGGGCAGATCTCCTGGGTATTGATATTTACTTCCGGCTTCATCCTTTGCCGGGTAATTTGCATCAGGCCAAACTTGGAGATGGGTAGTACAGCATGTTTTGCCCGGTCGGGGCTCATGAATTCTTCCATCTTTTCCATGAGCTTCCGTTTGTTTTCCGGCAATTTCATATCAATGAAATCGGCAACGATGATTCCGCCAAGATCGCGCAGGCGAAGCTGGCGGGCTATCTCATCAGCAGCTTCCAGGTTTGTCTCCAGTGCATTTTGCTCCTGGTTATTGCTTACACTTTTATAACCGCTGTTCACGTCTATCACGTGAAGGGCTTCTGTGTGTTCGACAATAAGATAGGCCCCGCTGTTAAGATTTACCGTTTTGCCAAAAGATGATTTTACCTGTTTTGTAATACCAAAAGAATCAAAGATTGGCGCGCCATTCTGATAAAAGGAAACGATATCCGCTTTTTCCGGCGCGATACGTTGTATATAATTTTTGGTATCGGTAAAAATAGTACGGTCATTCACAACTATCTTATTGAAATCTTCATTCAGCAGGTCCCGGAGGATACTGTTGGTCTTTGTTTGTTCGCTTAATATCCGGGTTGGGGCTGCGGCGCCTTTGAGGTTTTTCTGGATAGTCTTCCACATTTCCACTAAGGCGGAAAGGTCTTCATGCAATTCGGCTGTATTTTTTCCTTCGGCGGCAGTGCGGACGATAACGCCAAAGTTCTTTGGTTTTATCGCTTCCACGATCTTCTGCAATCTTTTTCTTTCTTCGGAAGAATGGATCTTCCTGGATACGGCGACGATATTATTGAAAGGAGTAATGACAATAAACCGGCCGGGTAAAGATATTTCGCAGCTTAGCCTGGGGCCTTTGGCGGCAATAGGTTCTTTGAGAATTTGTACCAGGATATTCGGTTTGCCTCCCAGCACTTCATTGATCTTGCCTGTTTTGATAATCTCGGGTTCTATTTCAAATTTTCCAAAGTCCAATCCTGTTTCACTTTTGTCATTCATGCTGAGGTGGGTAAATTTCAGCAATGATTTCGCATAAGGGCTAAGATCGGTATAGTGAAGAAAAGCGTCTTTTTCAAAGCCTACATCCACGAAAGCGGCATTCAGTCCCGGGATCAGTTTTTTTACCTTTCCGAGATACAGGTCGCCCACGGCAAATCTTGCATCGCTTTTTTCGCTATGCAATTCTACCAGTTTCCTGTCTTCCAGCAGGGCAATTTCCACGCCCTGTGGAGCTGCATTAATAATGAGTTCTTTGTTCATTACAGCTTACATAAATAAACGTGATCTTATCACTGTAAATACCGGCTGACGGAAACCCGTACGTGATTGCGGGGGGATAAAGTTGCAGCAAAATTGGCGGGGTGCAAACTTGTACGGCAGGCAACCGGTGGACTGAAAAAAGGTTCAAGAGGTTCCGGAAGTTCAACAAGTTTTAGAAGTTACGACAACTTCTGGAGCTTATGGAATATCCGGAACTTATGAAACTATTTATTCCTCTTCTTATGACGGTTCTTTCTCAGTCTTTTTTTACGCTTATGCGTCGCAATTTTATGACGCTTTCGTTTCTTACCACAAGGCATACTCAAATATTTTTTAAATCTTGTTTATGATAATAAGTTTTAAAGCTGCGGGGATCTGTTCCCCTGTCTTCTCAAACTTTTTAATACTTCATTTTTCCAGCTCTTCGATCCTTTTTTCGATCGCGGCTTTCATATCTTCCTGCTTTACGAAAAGAAGGCTCTGCTGGTACCATTTTACAGCATTGGGTTTTTGATTCATTCTTTCATAGACATCGGCGAGCATTAAGATGGCTTCAAGATTATCCGGTTGCAGCCTGTTAATCGTTTGTAACCGTTTTAGCGCTTTATCGTATTGCGTCGTCATAAGCGCTCCTTTCACCAGCATCATCTGCGCATATACATTCGTACTGTCTTTATTCAGCACTTCGTTGATCTTCGCCAACCCTTCCATGGGGGCGGCGGAAATATTGCCAAACAGGTAGCAGGCGCCAAGACCCACTTTGGCTGAATCGTTGCCCGGATTGATACTCAAAGACCTTTCGAACAAATCTTTAGCCTGCAAAGCCTCCCATCTCCTGAATTCGGCATTCTGCTCTGTTTGCAGGTTGTCTAAAAATAAGCGGGCAGCAAAGGTGAGGGTTTTTTCGGAATTTTCCAATCTGGCTCCCTGGCCCTCATACCAGGCATAAGGAAGGAAGAGGCCGGCCGAATCGAGCCAGAAATGGGCCAGTTGATGGTAAATTTTAAGTTGCTGGTCCTTAACAGCCCCCCGGGAAATAGAATTCTCAAGAGTATTGATCCTGACCACCTGGTCGGGCTTTATCTGGCGTTTAGCCAGGTTTAGTATAGTATCGGCCAGGTTAATGGCCTCATCGGGATGACCGGGTTTACCGGTTGAATTAGAAGTATTTTTTAATGGAGTTGTACGACCAAAAAGATAAATGATTGCAACCAAAAAAATACCCGCGCCAATAGTGATCCACTGGGGTTTTTTCACTTTCAATAGTTTGAAAGCAAAGTTATTTCAAAGCAATTTACCATGCTATAAATTGATCAGGTTAAGCTGTAATTATTATGCCTCTTCCCCAGGACCCTCATCAGGCTTGACTTCCTTCAGTTTCTTTACTTCCGCTACAAATTCTTTGGCGGGCTTAAAAGCGGGTATATAATGCTCAGGGATATGAACAGCGATGTTCTTTTTAATATTTCGCCCGATCTTGGCAGCTCTTTTCTTGGTTATAAAACTGCCAAAGCCACGGATATATATATTCTCCCCGGCTGACAAGGTGTCTTTTACTTCTTTGAACATGGTTTCGAGTGTAACCAGGACATCAACTTTGGGAATCCCCGTCTTTTCAGATATCTGGTTAACGAGATCGGCTTTTCTCATTATTGAGGGTTTAATTGGTTTTGAAACACCAATTTAGTACAAAATAAAATGATTGTCAACAGAATAGGTAAATATTTTTTTATAACGGGTCCCGGGCCCGGTTCGGTAAATTAGCGGATATTTAAGCTGAATTAATACAACCTGATGCCTGATATTAGTAAGAATGTCCGACAATTTTCCCGGATTTTACAGCAATGGAATCGTGAAAAGAATAGCCGCAGGATGCCCTGGAAAGGAGAAAAAAATCCTTACCGGATATGGTTAAGCGAGATCATCCTGCAGCAAACAAGAGTTGAACAGGGAATTAATTATTATAACAATTTTATTAAAACATTCCCCGATGTTCATACACTGGCAGAAGCGCAGGAAGAAAAGATTTTTAAATTATGGGAAGGTCTTGGTTATTATACAAGATGCAGAAACCTGATCGCGTCTGCCCGTTATATTTCCAAAGAGCTTAACGGAAAATTTCCTGTTACCTATGAAGAGATACAATCATTAAAGGGCGTGGGTCCTTATACAGCCGCGGCCATTTCATCGTTCGCGTTCAACCTGCCTCATGCTGTATTGGATGGGAATGTATTCCGTGTACTGGCAAGAGTATTCGGCATTGCCGATCCTATTGATTCTTCCAAAGGAAAAAAGAAGTTTACTGAATTAGCGAATCAACTGCTTGACAAAAAACAGCCCGGCCAGTACAACCAGGCGATCATGGATTTTGGCGCCGTGGTATGCAAACCGGCCCCGCTATGTGATCATTGCCCTTTTAAAAAAAACTGCTTCGCTTTTTTACATGAGAAAATAAATGAGCTGCCGGTCAAAGAAAAAAAAATAAGTATCCGGAAAAGATGGTTTTATTACCTGGTAATGGAATATAAAGGCAAAACAGCTGTACAGCAGAGAACCGGGAAAGATATCTGGCAACAATTGTATCAGTTCCCGATGATAGAAACGGGCAAAGAAACGGGCCCGGAGACTATTTTACGCCTGGCAGAAAAAAAAGGGTGGCTGGAAAAAAACGGGTTTGATATGGTTTCCATATCCTCACGTTATAAACAGCTACTTTCCCATCAATCAATAGCCGGCCAATTCATTACTATAAAGCTCAAAAGGAAACCCGTCTTAAAAAACGATTGGCGATGGCCGTCAAAGAATACATTGAATAAATATGCCTTCCCTAAATTCATCAACCAGTACCGGGATAGCCGGTAGATCAGGGGTTTTAACATAGTTCCCCGCAGTTAAATTTTTTTATTACGCTTAAAAAAATTTAACTTTAAAGAGCATTCAGAGCCTATAGAGGAATTATTAATCAGAAAACGATAAGCGTATGAGAGGCGTAAACAGAGTAATGCTCATTGGCAATCTCGGAAAAGATCCGGACGTACAGTTCCTGGAAGGAAATATTGCAGTAGCCAAATTCCCTCTCGCTACTACTGAAACTTTTAAAGACCGTTCCGGGAAATTGGTGTCACAAACTGAATGGCACACAGTGGTATTATGGCGCGGCCTCGCCGAACTGGCACAGAAGTATTTACACAAAAGCAGCCTTGTATACATTGAAGGACGTTTGCGCACCCGCAGCTGGGACGACAAAGACGGCAACCGCAAGTTTGCCACCGAAGTTGTGGGTGACAACCTGATCATGCTCGACAAGCGGGCGGATAGCACCGGCGGTTCAGCACCGCATGGGGAAAGTGGCGCAGAAGGCGTAGGAAATTCTGATTCCCCGATAGGCGATCCTTCTGAAACTCTTCCCTTTTAGTTATATAAGTCTAAAACGATAACTTTGCTTCGCGTTACAAAGAGGGCTTCCCTGTCTTTTTGTAATTAAGTTTTCACCAAAAATCCTTCCATTGGATAGTCATTCGGTCATCAGTCTTTTATATGCTAAATTTCCTTTTATTTTACTGGCGGCCTATCCACAGGGAACCACCCTCCTTGTCATTGTATTAATGGCTTT
>JAUZOA010000004.1 GCA_030706685.1 Bacteroidota bacterium | reverse complement strand
GGGGTATATAGGGAGATGACCCGAAGATGATCTGGAGTATACCCGAAGCATATCCAGTATAACTCCAGTATAATTCCAGTATAACTCCGGTATAACTTCAGTATAGCTTTTACAGTTTTTCGTATATTTCTATAGCTTTCGCCCGTAAATTATTTCCCTATTCTTTGTTTCATCCATTTTTCAAGCTCTACGGCATGAAATACAATAGCCGAGGCGGCAACAGATATCAATAGTTCACGCGGCTGCAAGGGCTGCGTTTTAAGCAGGTCATTGGCAAAGGGCAAATAAATTACAGCAAGTTGCAGCAGGAAAGTAAAGAATACAACATTGAACAATGGCAGATTGGAAAACAAACCCCGCCGGTATAAAAATTCTCTTTCACTCCGGATAGCCAGCACATGGCCTAATTGCGAGAGAGATAATACCGTAAACACCATCGTTTGCCAATGACTATTGTCAGCATAAATGGCCCATGCCTGTACCCCCAATGTTACCCCGGCCATCAGCAACCCCACCCATAAGATATGATACCCGATGCCACCGGCAAAAAGACTTTCATTGGATTTCCGGGGTGGTCGTTTCATGATATCAGTTTCAGCTTTTTCACTGGCTAAAGCCAATCCCGGGAGACCATCTGTTACCAGGTTTATCCAGAGTATATGTATGGGTAAAAGCGGGATGGGCAATCCGATCAGTGGCGCCAGGAAAATAGTCCAGATCTCCGCGCCATTGCAGGTCATAATATATTTTACAAACTTCCGGATATTATCATAGATGCGCCGCCCTTCTTTCACGGCCCTGACAATGGTAGCAAAATTATCGTCGAGCAATATCATATCTGCCGCTTCCTTGCTTACATCAGTGCCGTTGATTCCCATGGCTACGCCAATATTAGCGGCTTTTAAGGAGGGGGCGTCATTCACCCCGTCGCCTGTCATAGCGATGAAATGATTTTTTTGTTGCAGCGCTTTTACAATCTTCAGTTTTTGCTCCGGTGATACACGGGCATACACTCTTATCCTTTCCACTTTTTCTTCAAACTCATCGTAGGGCAAAGCACTTAATTCGTTGCCGGTTATTACCAGGTCCTTTTCTTTCAATATCCCTATCTGGCGGGCAATAGCAGAGGCCGTTGCAGGATGGTCGCCGGTAATCATTACCGGGTGAATGCCGGCTGCCTTACATTCCCGGATAGCCTGTTTCACTTCTTCTCTTGGCGGATCAATCATGCCTGCCAGCCCGGCAAACAGCATGTCCTTTTCTATAGATTCATAATTGAAAGGTTCAGGCAGCCTGTCGATAATATTATAGGCAAAGGCTAATAACCGGATTCCATTTGCCGCTAATTTATCAACATGGCTATTGATCAGGGCGCCCTCGTCGTTATTCTTTAAAATGGCTGTAACGGACTCGACAGCTCCTTTTGCGATAATTAAATATTTATTTTGAAACCGGTGCACGGTAGTCATACACCTCCTGTCTGAATCAAATGGTAATTCAGCTACCCTGGGAAAATGTTGCCGCAATGTTCTTAATTCAGGGACTGAATATTTTTGGATAAAATATTCGACAAGGGCGATTTCAGTAGGATCTCCCAGCAATACATTGTCTTTTGTTATTTTGACATCGTGGTTGAGCGCCATCGCGCATTCCAGCACAGGAATATTTTTATAAAAAGGAGCATGGTTGGACGCCTCATTGGTTTCCACCACCTTCATTTTATTTTGTGTGAGCGTGCCTGTTTTATCCGAACAAATAAAACTGACAGACCCCAGCGTTTCAACGGCCGGGAGTTTTCGTATCAATGCGTTTTTTTTGACCATCCTGCGGGCTCCGCCTGCCAATGCGATAGAAATGAGAGCCGGCAAGGCTTCAGGTATAGCAGCTACTGCCAGGGAAATGGAAAGAAGAAGCATTTTCATCGTGCCTTCGCCCCGCAGTAAGCCAACGATAAATAATAACAGGCATATAAAAAGGATGATATAAGATAATTTCCTTCCAAAATCCGCCATTCTTTTTTGAAGGGGAGTTATTGTGTCTTCCCGCTGCAGCATGCTTGCAATTTTTCCGACTTCCGTTTTCATGCCTGTTGCAATGACAATAGCTTTGGCCCGGCCATTCGTTACTCTGGTGGTTTTATAAGCCATATTCATCCTGTCGCCGATAGAAAGCTCCGTATTGGCTTGTGTAGCGGATGTTTTATCAATGGGAGCCGATTCGCCGGTCAGTGTTGATTCATCAACGCGAAGGTTATGAGTTTCTGCGAGCCTGGTATCGGCTGGCACAATATTTCCGGTTTCCAGCAATATTATATCCCCCGGCACCAGTTGGGAAGAAGGAACAGTAGTCAAGCTGCCATCACGTAATACCTGCGCCTGGAGCGCCGCCATTTTTTTCAGCGCCTCAATCGCTTTCTCTGCCTGGTACTCTTGTATAAATCCTACAATAGCATTTAATAAAACAATTACAAGAATGATGATCGTGTCGGTGATATCTCCTATTATCCCGGATATGATAGCTGCCGCTATCAATACAAGGATCATAAAGTCTTTGAACTGGCCAATAAAAAATATCCAGGCTGGTTTTTTCTTTTTTTCTTCCAGTTCATTTAATCCATATTTCTCCAATCGTTGGACAGCTGCCTCGCTGGTTAATCCCTGGATGGAAGACCCGGTTGATTCAATCACTTTTTCAATATCCTGGCTGTAATAATTCATATTTCAGGATATAAACTTACACCCTTTCAAAAAAAACCCCGCCACCCTGAGTGGCGGGGCACTAAGCCATACAGTAGCTGGCTTATTTCACAGCGATTTGTTTTGCTGTAGTTTTTTTGACTTCTTCTTTCCTGGGCAAAGCCAGTTTCAGAACACCATCTTCATAGGTGGCTTCGATTTTTTCCTTGTTCACTTCATCAGGAAGTGTGAAACTGCGGCTAAAAGAAGAATAGCTGTACTCCTTGCGGGTAAATTTCTTTTCTTTTTCTTCCTTTGTTTCTTCTTTTTCGCAACTGATGGTCAGCATATTGCCATCTACATCAATTTTGAAATCGGCTTTTTTCATGCCGGGCACTGCCAATGATACAAGGTAATTGTCTTTGTTTTCAGTAATGTTTACAGCCGGTACGGTTAAAGTGCGGCCCCATATATTTCCGCTGTTATCAAACCATTCATTCCAGGGTTTGAAGAAATCATCAAAGAATGTAGGCATCTTTTCAGATGCTCTTGTTAATGCCTGGGTACCCATAGAACCTCCTTGTTTTAATTTAATAAGTAATTAATTTCTTATTCGCTACAAATGTATTTTCCGGGAACAGGGATAATAAAGGATCGCTATCAGGAATATATATGATAGTGATCAGCCTCCATTAAAATGCGTCCGAAGTTCTGAGAACCAATCATCGTCATGGATTTCAATGATTGCTGTCAATTGAACTGGCTTCCATCCGGTCATACCTTCAGCAGCGGAAGGGGGTGTGATAAATAAAGGGGTGTACTTAGTTTATTACCATTAAAACGCCGACAATGAAAAAGGTAATTGCAGTGCTGGTAATTTGTATGACTATAACCAGCCTATCCGTCAATGGCCAAACCTGGACAGGGACCATAAGCAGCGACTGGAATAACAATTTAAACTGGTCAACCGGGGAAGTGCCGACCAGTAACAAAACTGTAATAATAAACAATGCGGCAGCTCCTTATCAGCCTGTTCTTTCCGGTGATGTAAATATTGCTTCCCTTACCATGTCTGCCGGTATCCTGGGCCTGAATGGATATTCGCTAACCTGCTCGGGTCATGCAACATTTACAGGAGACAGTCTTCAAAACGGTAAAGTGGCAGCCGGCACTTTTGACAATGTGACAAATATGCATATGGGCGGCAAAGTTATTTTGGAAAAAACAGGAGCTTCCAACGAATTCTGGGAAGGGAAAAATAAATTTTACGGTGACAGCCTGATCATTGTTTGGAGATCGGGTGCATTGCATTTAGAGAATTCGGCTTTGTCCCCGGATAGCATTTTTGGCAATCTAAAGGTTCTATTGGCAAATAATTACTCGGTTTATTTTTCACTAAATTCTCCTCTTTATATTCAAAATGATTTACTACTCGATAATACCGGCAACGGAATTTTTTTCCTGAATGGCTCAAATAATACAATTATCGGTGGCAACCTGGCTGCACAGAACTTTTCAAGTTCTGCTCCCAATCTCTTTTTTGAAAATGTAACAACGCTTGGCAATAGCGCGAATGGTCCTTTTTATAGTCATACTGCTACTGTCAGCCATTGCCATTTTAATGGCAATTTTACCCTGGTAGCAGATTCTACTATTACAATAAGCATTATCAATTCTTCCTTTTTGGGCGCAGATAATTTATTACAGGCAGGCGGTCTTTGGACGCATGATAACCAATTTGGAAGAACAGGACCCGGTACCACTATTTTAAGAGCGGCGTATAATGGCACTGATGGTGGTGTCCGTTTGCGGGGAGGTAATAATAAATGTTTTGGCAACGCGCAATGGGAAACTTTTGCACTATGGCCGGGTGGTATTACTATCGAGCATACCTATTATGGGCCCGATACTACGCTGGGCAACCTGAGTTTTATTTTAACAGGAAATGCTTCACTGGTTACCAATGCAAACGGCAGCAGTTATGTTGGTGGTAACGTTATTATAGACGGGCAGGGTGCTAAAAAGTCGGTGCAATTTACCGGTGGTACTGGCACTGCCTTTACTATCGGTGGCAATTTTACTGCAAAAAACTTTACTCCTTTTTCCGTGCCCGGAATAGGAATTACGAATGTGTTGCTCCGCAATGTATACGCGAATGGCATTGACACCTGCGGAACATTTTATTGTTATAGCGGCGATATTACCAATTGCAGTTTCAAGGGCAATTTCAGGCTGATAGCGGATTCGGCGGCCAGTTATGATATCGCGAATTCTTCTTTCCTTGGCACCGATAATTTATTCCAGGCATTGGCCTTTAATGCGCATGATAGCCGTTTTGGCCGGTTGGGAACAGGTACTACTATTTTAAGAGCCGCAAATAAAACGACCAGCGCTGTCTATTCACGGTACGGCAACAATAAATACTTTGGCAATGCGGCTTTAGAGACTTATGCTGCCTGGCCAGGTGGAGTTATTATGCAGCAAACTTTTTTTGGAAAGGATAGCTGTTTGGGGAACCTGGATTATATTTTGAAGGGAAATGCCTCTCTTGTTACCAATGAAAGCGGGAACAGTTATGTAGGTGGCAATGTAGTAGTTGACGGGCAGGGTGCCCGGAAGTGGATCCAGTTTACCGGTGGTACCGGCATCACTTTTACTATTGGTGGCAATTTTACTGTGAAAGATTTTACAGCTTTCCCTGAACCGGGACTTACAAATACTAATGTGCATTTACGTAATGTATATGCAAACGGTAGTGACACCTGCGGTACATTTTATTGTTATAGCGGCGATATTACCAATTGCAGCTTCAAAGGTAATTTCAGGCTGATAGCGGATTCGGCGGCCAGTTATGATATCGCGAATTCTTCTTTCCTTGGCACCGATAATTTATTCCAGGCATTGGCCTTTAATGCGCATGATAGCCGTTTTGGCCAGTTAGGAACAGGTAGTACTATTTTCAGAGCCGCAAATAAAACGACCAGCGCTGTCTATTCACGGTATGGCAACAATAAATACTTTGGCAATGCGACCCTGGAGACTTATGCTGCCTGGCCGGGTGGCGTTATTATCCAGCAAACTTTTTTTGGAAAGGATAGCTGTTTTGGGAACCTGGATTATACTTTGAAGGGAAATGCCTCTCTTGTTACCAATGAAAGCGGGAACAGTTATGTAGGAGGCAATGTAGTGGTTGACGGGCAGGGCGCCCGGAAATGGATCCAGTTTACCGGCGGTACCGGCATCACTTTTACTATTGGTGGCAATTTTACCGTGAAAAATTTTACAGCTTCCCCTGAACCGGGAATCACAAACACTAATGTGCATTTACGTAATGTATATGCAAACGGTAGTGACACCTGTGGTACATTTTATTGTACTGCCGGCGATATAACCAACAGTGTTTTCAATGGTAATCTCAAAGTAATAGCTGATTCAGCTAACCTCTATTACATCAATAACACTTCTTTACTTGGCGCTGATAATTTTTTCAGGGCTGCCAATTTAGACATACAGAATAGTGTTTTTGGTAAGCCGGGAACAACGGGCACAACAGTTTTTACAGCAGCCCATACATTAACAGCTGTTGTTTTCGTAAGAGAAGGAAATAATAAATTTTTAGGCAATACGCAATTTGATGCCTATGGTTTATTGCCCGGAGGTACTACTATACAGCAAACATTTTATGGCAAGGATACCTGCTTTGGCAACTTCGCAATAAACTTATCAGGAAGTTCAAATGCCTATTTGGCAAATGGCGCTGATCTCTATATCGGGAAAGGATTACTATTAAATAACAATAGTACAACCAGTGGCGTCATTCATAATAACGCGGCAACAGCCATTCATTTCATCGGTAACGACACAGCGAATTATTCCAGTACAGGGAGCGGCTCCGCTCCATCCCTGTTAAACATAGAAATGAACAGGAAAGGGGGTCTGCGTTTACAATCACCGCTAAGCTGTTCCGGCAATCTTAGATTTACCCGGGGAATGATTTTGTCTTCGCTTGCCAACCCCCTGATCATCCCTAACGGCGCTTCCGTAAGCATGGCATGGGATAGCAGTTACGCAGACGGACCTGTAAGAAAACGGGTAACTCTTCCTTTATATTTCCCGTAGGAACAAATAATATGTATGCGCCTGTGGGTATCACTGCCCCTGCGTTCGCAACCGATGAATTCATGGCACAGTATTTTTTCCGGCTTGCCCACAATGATGGCTATGATTCAACACAACATGATCTTTCATTAAATCATTTAAGCCGCGCGGAATATTGGTTGCTGAACAGGACCGCGGGTACTTCCGCTGCAAAAGTCTCGCTTGGCTGGAAAGCAGGAAGAAGTGGTGCAGTAGATGTACTATCCGACCTGAGAGTGGCCCGGTGGAATGGAACTTCCTGGAAAGACGAAGGTAATGGCGGTACCACGGGAACTATGGAAGAAGGTACGATTCAAACATTAAATCCTATCAGCACATTCAGCCCATTTACGCTGGCATCTTCCACTATCAACAACCCATTGCCGGTCGTTTATATTTATTTTACAGTATCCCTTCAGCCAAACCGCACGGTTTTGCTAAAATGGGAAACAGGAACAGAGACCGGTAATGTCTATTTTGAGATTGAAAGAAGTGCGGACAGCCGGGCATGGTCCGCTATTGCTACAGTTCATTCAAACGCTTCCCATCTGTATTCCTTTACCGATGCAGCACCTGCAAAGGGTGTGAATTATTACCGGATTAAACAGGTTGACCAGGACGGGGCCTGGTCTTATACGACTACCCGGCTGGTAAGAATAAGCAATGATAATAAGATATTCGTTTGGCCCAATCCTGTTACGGACAATTTATATGTCCAGGTTCCATTGACAGGAGGCTTGTTGGAAATCATTGAAGCGGGCGGAAGAATAGTTCAGACACAAGTTATAAGCAATACCATTACCACTATTCCGGTTCAGCAGCTGGCGAATGGGGTCTATATACTAAGAGTTAAACAGGGTACAGAAGCCTTTACTGAAAAATTTATAAAACAATGAAGCTGTCAATTTCTGTGCCTGAAATAAAAAGTGAATAAATAAAAAATCAGCCGGATGAATTCATAGGAACACCAGTGAGTAAACTGCTTAAAAATATTATTCGTCTTTTTATAATATTCTTTGGTGACCCGCACGCAATCTTTATCGGCAATTTGCAATAATACCTGTTCGGCCTGTTTGGCAAACATTTCATTGCGTACATTCATATTCAATTCAATACTGGCATAAGCGCTGATATTATTAATATTATAGGAACCGATCGTCATCCATTGGCTATCGCAAACGGCAATCTTGCCGTGCAGGATAGAAGGCTGGTATTCGTATAATTCGATATTGTTCCGCAACAACCAGTCATACATGAACCGCTCTGCATATTTTGCCATTACTACATCCGATGCGCCGGCTGTTATTACTTTTATCTTTACTCCCCTGCTGACCGCATAGCGTAGTTGATTCCTGATCACCCGACCGGGCAAAAAATAACTGCATAATATAGTTATATGCGACTTTGCGCCCCTGAACATGTTTACATAGGTAGATGATATTTCATTTTTCCTCCTCACCCAATCATTTCTCCGCATGGCTACTTCACAAATTTCTGCCGGCGAAAAATTAAAGGGGATCTCTTTTTCTTCGCAGGGGGTAAGACCCATATTGACCGGGTAATTCTTCCATGTTTTCCAGCATAAAACGCATAATTCTTTTGCAGCCTCTCCTTCCACATACAAGGCAAAGTCGAGCCAGGCCGGATTTCCGGGCATATCGTTGTACCGGTTAGAAATATTGACCCCACCGACCATCGCGTATTTTGTATCCACCACAACGACCTTATGATGTAATCGTCTCCCGAAATAAAAACGTTTGCTTTTAAAAAGAGGGTTAAAAAAACGGAAATGAATACCGGCTTCTTTCAGGCTGTGAATAAACGGTGTTCCCATCACCCGCGAAGCATAACCGTCCGCAACCAGGTACACTTCCACTTTTCTCTTTACCGCCTCCTTTAAAGCGCCGGCTACCTCTTTCCCGGTATCATCATCATCATAAATATAAGTCTGGAGATGAATACTCTCCTGTGCCTTGTTGATCATTTCCAGCAGCCGGTCAAAATAGGGCTTGCCTCCCCGAATTAACTGCACTTTGTTTTGGGAAGTATAATTATTCGCTCTTTTAGGATTCCCGGCTGACATTAATCTATGTTATAATTTCACTTCTTGTTGTGACAAATGCAGGCTGCTTAAATGGCTCATACAACCCGAAATTAATTTTTTACTGCAATATCAACCGCTCTCATTTTGCTGCAGGCAGCCACCAGCGAATTTAGTCTTGTTAGTATGTAAAATTTGACCAGTTGCCTTACAATGAAAATGACGACAATCATCAATAGCTATGATTTGATTCATTGCCCGCGGCAACCGACAATTGTACCTTGTCAACAAATCCGGGGAGTGCAGGAGTTATCCCAATCCCCGAAAGATAAAAGTAGATAATAGTGTATACAAGAGGACACAAAAACTACCGTATCGTGGAGCCGGATGTTTCCGGCTCCGCCTTTTTAAAGAGAGACGGGTAAGTTTTTCATAGCCCGTCGTATCAGCCGGGCGACGTTTATCCGGCAAAACGATAGTGGAACCGGGTTTAATATTGATTTACCCGGGAATGTAAGGAAGCCTTTGACCAGCATCATATCCCCGGCTAACGGTTATCATTGATACAGGATCAACCCTGTCAATAGTTTTGAGGAGCGGGATCAAAACAATTGTCCTGTGTCACGTTTTAAAAACATTTTATTATGCACCTGGAAATAAATGATAAGACTTCGCTCCGGGATATCCAGTTGGTATTCTCTGATTTTTATCCTTACCTGAAGATTGAGTTTTACAGGAAACGTCATAAAAAATACGAAGCCTCGGACGAGGCTTTCCAGATTGACCCCAATATCTGCATTGGCGACATTAAACATACGCATGTCACAGGGCTCCTGGAGATCCGGCCATTGTATAAAGTGGCTGATGTAGAAAATGAATTCCAGCAACGCTTTGGTCTTTCCGTACAAATACTCCGGAAAGAAAAAGAAGGCTGGCAGCAAACAACAGGCATGGACGACTTTACATTAAAAGAATTGAATGAAATAGGCCGGAATTCTTCGGATGAGTTTATTGTCTCCGATTATGAAGAAGGTTTTGAAGAAAGTGAAGAAAAACCTGAAAAACTTTTATAAAATCATCAACATAAAAAGAGGAGTTTGTATGAGAACTATCTGCATGGTTCCTTTCCTGGTTTTTTACCTCTCTGCCAATGCGCAACTGAATATCGGAGCCCGTGGAGGTATTAGTATTCCCAACCTGAAGGGGAACAATGAACAAAGTAAAGGGTATACTTCGAGGCTGGATGGCTATGGAGGCTTGCTGGCCAATTTCCGGATAACACGCTTTCTTTACCTGCAACCTGAAATTAATTTTTCCCCGCAGGGCGGACAGCGAAAAGGGATGCAACAACTGCCCTCCGACGCGATCAGCGGAATCAGTTTGCCCCCCGACATGAATTTATACGCCAATTTCAAAAGCGTTACTATACTGAACTACCTGGAAATTCCCATATTGGCCAAAATTGTACTGGGACAGAAGTTGAAATATTTTGCCTGCTTCGGGCCGCATATCGCTTTTTTGCTGGAAGCCAAAACCAAAACAAGCGGCAATAGTTTATTGTACCTCGATGAAGCAGGTACTATTCCCCTGACGGAAAACAATGAACCTCTTCCGGCATTTTCTTTTAACAGTACAACCAGTATTAATGAAAGCATAAAAAAAGTAAATGCAGGTGTGCAGGGCGGACTGGGAATACAATACCCGCTTGGCCCCGGAAGTATATTCCTCGAAGGGCGTGCTATTATTGGCCTGATCAATATTCAGACACACCCGGAAATAGACGGGAAAAATAAAACCGGGTCCCTGGCAGTCTCTGCAGGATACCAACTAAAAATAAAATAAACCGCTATTGCGGATAATGACAGAACCGGAATGATTCACGCTACCCTTTCATAATATGGTAGTGTATTAGTTTGCCGGGAAGTCGGGAAGACGATAAGAGAAAATGATTTGAAAATTAACGCTTACCGGCTTCCTGTCTTACCGGCTATTTTCACGCTCAGATACTGTTCATAAAACGAGAAGCCCTTCGTGATAAACAGTACTTTTGTAAGTGCTGGTAATAAACGCTGAAACAGAAGAGCATGTGGCCAGGTTGCACCGGATAAATTTTCTGTCAAATGCCTAAAAAAAGCGCCGGCATACTTTTATACCGGATAAAAAATGATTTGCCGGAAGTATTACTCGTACACCCGGGCGGGCCGTTCTGGACAAAAAAAGATCTGGGAGCCTGGTCTATTCCCAAAGGGGAAGTAGAGCCGGGTGAGGATTTTTTAGAAGCCGCGCGAAGAGAAGTGAAAGAAGAAACAGGAATACATATCCGGGGAAAGCTGATTGAATTAACTCCTGTAAAACAAAAAAGCGGCAAGATAATTTATGCCTGGACAGCAGAAGGCGATTTTAATGTGGCAGAAATCAAAAGCAACACATTTGAATTAGAATGGCCGCCACACTCCGGAAAGAAAAAAGCATTTCCTGAAATTGATAAAGCGGCATGGTTTCATTTGAATGAAGCCAGGAAGAAGATTGTTGCGGGACAGGAGCCGCTGATAAAAGAACTGGAGCTCAAGTTTACTGTTTGAATTACCGAAACGAGAGCCTTTCGTGAAAATAGTAAGCTGCCCCCATAACTCTAGTATGAAGACAGCTTACTGATAGAACAAAATTCCGCATTTTTGGATATAATCAATCTTTGCCCTTACTCTTCAAAAGAATATTCAGGTTCTTCTATTTGCAGCTTGCTTTCAACGCTGATTACACCCGGTGCGGACCATGCAGCTCTTTCGGCATCTTCTTTTTCAGTAAAGGAACGGACCATTCCGCGAAGAATGACCTTGCCTCCAAAAACTTCCGCTGTTATCTTTCCTGCATCAATCGTAGCGCTCCTGTGAAAAGCAGAGCTGATCTTTTGTTCAATATCGGTCGCTTTAAGCCGCGGCTTTACCGTAATTAAATTAAGTACAGAACGTACGCCTACCAGGTTTTCAATGGCTGTTTGCGCATTGGTGCGCTGGTATTCCCATTCTACTTCGCCTTCCAGCTTTACATGACCATCTTCTACCTTAATTTTAATTTTCTCTTCCTGGACTGCGGTATGCCACTTTAATGCAGTAAGCACAGCTTCCGCGATTTCAGCGTCTGTTTTCCGGAAGCTGGGAGAGATACCTACCTGTATATCTTCTGCGACAGCTTTTACAC
The DNA here is from genome assembly GCA_030706685.1 of Bacteroidota bacterium. GTDB lineage: Bacteria > Bacteroidota > Bacteroidia > Chitinophagales > Chitinophagaceae > VBAT01. Next base: position 123,104 of record JAUZOA010000004.1, on the reverse strand, counting down.
CACTCACTTTTTTGGCCGCTTTTTCAGCCGTCAATTTTTTGGAATAGGCATCCACCTGGCCTGAAAGAGTGACGATACCATTTTTGACAGCCACCCCAATCTCCGAAGCATTCAGGAAAGGTTCCCACTTCAGTTCCTCCATGACGTCTTTTTGGATTTGGATATCACTTTTCATAATTATTTTTTTAAAGATTAATAAAAATCAATTTTACATTCCTTTGCAAAAGAAATTATAAATCAAACCCTTTTCCTATGATGGTTATCACCTCTTTTACTGATAGCAATTATCCGGCACATCATAACTATGCAAATGCAGTTTTCTGAATAAAAGGCTCTTATATAATTTTTGCCTGGATAAATGTGGCCAAAACCTGTACAGTACCCATAACGATAAACAGGACGTTGAAAGAGGTGTAATGCGCTATCAACCCGCCACAGATAATCGCAAACGCGGTAACTATCTGGGATTGGCCTCCCGCAAGGCCCCAGGCATAAGTGTCGGCATGTTTTTCTACGCTTTGCGCATAAAGAGCATCCCAGGCAGGTGTGCCGATTGCTTCCGCCAAGCCTAAACCTGCCTGTACAAAAAATAAATGCAGGGGCGTTGAAACAAACAAGTATCCAAACGTGCACAACGCATTTAAACCATACCCGGCAACCATAACCTTTGCCTTATATTTTTTGCCGCTGATCAGTCTGCCGACCACGATATAGGATACTCCCGTCATCAATAAATAGGTAGCCCAGGCCCAGGTAATATCGAGTATATCACCTCCAATCCGTTCTGTAAATACGGCGAAAAGAGGCCCAAGCATGCCTTCTCCGAAATACCAGATGTTTGCGCCGAGAAGAAGAATCTTTGTGGTCTTTGAAAATTTCATGAACGGACATTTCCCTTTCCTTTTCTATAGGTCATTGCAAAAATTTAATACAAAGAATCTCACTGCAGAATTTCCTTCCCGCCCAAGTAAGAAAAAAATAAACGACTATAATTATCCTGCTTTTCTCAATTCCCTTAACTTATCCAGGTAGAAAATCACTTCCTCATCGCTTACCTGCTCAAAATTTTCATAAAAAGCGCCCACGCCAAAAAATACATCCGGTACCAGCGGACAAACAATATCATCCACTTCCTTCGATAATTTTTCGATAGCATTGCGTGAGGCCACCGGTACAGCGATAATAATCCTGGCGGGCTCATTTTTGCGGAGCATATTCACGGTGCTCAATAATGTATTGCCGGTAGCAATACCATCATCAATGACAATGACGGTCTTATTTTTTAAAGGTTCAGGATCCTTATCCCCCATGAATTTGCGGTACATTTCTCTTAACCGTCTTCTTATCTTTTCCGTTTCCCTGTCAATATATTCTTCTTGTACTCCATTATGCGGAACAATAAAACGGTCCGTAAGGCTGACAGCGCCTATAGCATATTCATGATTGGCCGGATGGCCGATTTTTTTTGTCAATAAAATATCGAGGGGGAATCCAAGTTCTTCGGCCACAACAAAGGCAACCGGCACTCCGCCACGTGGCACCGCGAGCACGACACCAGGATCGTTTTTATATTTTCGCAATGCTTTGGCAAGCGCTAATCCCGCTTCCAGCCTGTCGTGGTACATAAAAAGTTTTTAAGAATGAACATTCACCTGTTTCAGGTATTTTTCAAACCATCCTGCTGCCAATGCCGCGACGATTTCCATTTTTCCCTGCTCTTCAAACAAGTGAGTGGCGCCTCCCACTATTTCCAGTTGCTTGGGGCATTTCAGTTCTGCATAAGCCTGTTGATTTAATTTTAAAACATCATAATCGAGACTTCCAACAATCAGTAGCGTCGGCGCTTCTACCTTATGTAATACATCCATCGCAAGATCGGGTCTGCCGCCACGCGAAACGACTGCTTTTACGGAAGGCAGGTAAGCAGCAGCCTTCAACGCAGATGCAGCTCCTGTGCTGGCGCCAAAATAACCAATAGAACAATCCTTTGCAGCCGGAAATTTTTCCAGCCACTCGGTCGCGCCCGTCAGTCTCCGCGTGAGCAAATCAATATCAAAACGGTTATGATAATACTGATCTTCTTCCCGGGTCAATAAATCAAATAATAACGTCCCCATATTTTTTTGCTGCAGGTATTTTGCTACCTCCTGGTTACGTTTACTAAACCGGCTACTTCCACTGCCATGTGAAAAAATCACAATAGAGTCTGTTTTGAGCGGTATGGTCAGTTCACCTTCTACAGTTATTTTGCCAAGGGGAATGCTCACCTCGCTATGAAACCTTATATCCATAAATAAGTTTTTAACCCGGTAATGAAATAGGCGTCCTCGCTTTGGCATTTATTTCGAATTCCGCCAATTGCGATAGCCTGTCATCAATTTGCTTTTCATTTACTTCCGCGTCATGAAAAAGTTCTACCTGTTTATCCATGCCCAGTGCCCTGGAAAATGCAGCAGCTGTACCATAACTGCTGATTTTAAAGTGATTGATCCCCTGGATGCTGGCAAGCAGGCAGGCATCTCTTACTTCCGGATCGGAACAATTGCCTAACTTTTCTTCCGCTTCATCAATAAAAGCTTTCATCACTTTGTTGCCTGTACTGAGGGATAATATGTTTTCCGCTTCGATGAAGGCTTCTATTTTTTCAACATGCCGCGATACATACTCAAAATACTTTTGCAGTACTTCTTTTAGTTTTAATGAGCTGGCTTTATCTTTCCAGCGGGGCAAAATATTCTTCAATAATATCTCACCGCTGCTGAATTTCCGGGCGTCATAATCCAGCAGGTTTTGCAGAGTGGTAATGACCTGGTTAATTTCTCCCATAGTTTTTCATTTTATATTACAAATCTACCGGGCAGTTAGAGCCATTTCCGATGATTATCATCATACAGAAACTTAACCATCCTCATAGGTAACGGCTACCTATTTAACGTTGCTTTGAGGTTGGTGTAAAGTTCCCGGATCCGCCAACCCCGTCAAAAAAGGAGGATGTTCACTTGAAAAGCAAGAATCTGATGAGCCGTCGTTTTATCAAAGAGGTTCTTTATGAACCCGAAGCAGTAAATGCCATAAAGCAGTGGTCTTACGGGCTGGAAAGCAAGGCCGACCTCCAGCCGCTATTTGACCGTATCGGCGATGCGCGTATCGTAATGCTGGGCGAGGCATCGCATGGCACACACGAATATTATACCTGGCGAAGTCATATCTCCAAAAGACTGATTGAGGAAAAAGGATTCAATTTCATTGCTGTGGAAGGCGACTGGCCCGACTGTTATCGTTTAAACCGGTTCGTGAAGAATTATCCCCGCAGCGGTAATAGTGCTTTTAATGTATTGCATGCATTTAATCGCTGGCCAACATGGATGTGGGCCAATTGGGAGATCATGGCCCTGGCAGACTGGCTGAAAAAATATAACAGCCCCTTGCCCGCCAATAAAAGAGCAGGATTTTATGGCCTCGATGTCTATAGTTTATGGGAAAGTATGGAAAGCATCATGGAGTACCTGCGGAAAACGGATCCCCATGCCCTCAAAGTAGCCGAAGAAGCATTTCGTTGTTTTGAACCTTTCCGTAAAGATGAAGGTCATTCCTATGCCAGGGCCTCCCGGTTGGTTCCGGAATTATGCCAGAACGAAGTAGTGGGCCTGCTCAAAGAGATCAGGCAAAAATTACCCACTTATAATTCAGATCATGAAAACGTATTCAGTGCAGAGCAAAATGCACTTGTCACTGTCAATGCCGAAAAATATTACCGGGCCATGGTAGAGGGCGGGCCCCATTCCTGGAATGTCCGCGACCGTCACATGGCGGATACGCTGGCACGTTTATTAAAATTACATGGCGAAAAAAGTAAAGCGATTATATGGGAGCATAATACGCATATTGGCGATGCACGGGCAACAGATATGACAAATGAGGGCATGTTTAACATTGGCGAGCTCGCACGGGTGGAATATCCTGCCCAGGAAGTGGTGCTGGTAGGATTTGGTTCTTATAAAGGCTCTGTCATGGCAGGCAGGAGCTGGGGCGCCCGTATGCAGGTAATGGAAGTACCCCCGGCGAGGAAAAATAGCTGGGAATACTTTTTACATACAGCAGGATCTGGTAATAAGTTGCTGATAATGGAAGATTTTACAATTGATGTCTTTATGGAAAATCGGCTTGGCCACCGGGCCATCGGCGTTGTGTACAACCCGGAATATGAACAATTCGGCAATTATGTACCGACGATTCTACCCTTGCGTTATGATGCATTTATTTACCTGGATGAAACAAAAGCATTGCATCCCCTGCATATCCTCCCCGATGAACAGCAAGTACCCGAGACATATCCTTTTGGCGTATAAAAATAGTTTACTATGAAAAAACATTCCGAGGCGACAAGTGTAATAGATTTTAAGAAACTACTTATCAGTTGTCCCGCCTTTAAAGAAAATGATTTTATCCCGGCCCGCTATACCTGTGATGGCAAGAATATAAACCCGCCATTGGCGATTGATCATATCCCTGAAGAAACAAAAAGCCTCGCTATCATTATGGATGACCCGGATGCGCCGGTAGGTACATGGGTACACTGGGTAGTGTGGAATATCCCGGTAACACATCATATCAAAGAAGACCATGTGCCGGGTAAAGAAGGGAAGAATGATTTTCTGCGGCACCATTACGGTGGACCTTGCCCGCCTTCCGGCACACATCGTTATTTTTTTAAGGTTTATGCGCTGGATACAATACTCGACATACCGGATAATGCGGATAAAGCAGGATTAGAGAAAGCAATGAGCGGACATATTACCGGTTTTGGAGAACTGATCGCGTTATATAAAAGAAAAAACTAGCGGGTATGGAAAAAACGATGTTGAAGGATACGCTGACTGTGATTCATGAAAGAAAAAGTGTAAGACATTTTACCGGGGAGCCGGTAAGTAAAAAAGATATTCAATACCTGCTCCGGGCAGCGATGGCGGCTCCAAGTGCAGTGCATATGTTGCCATGGATCTTCATAGTTGTAACAGACAAAAAAATGCTGGAACTCCTGTCACAGAAATTACCCTTCGCGAAAATGCTGGTAAGTGCGGGAATGGCGATAGTTGTTTGCGTAGATCCCAGGCAGGCTGCGATGGGAAAAGAAGAGTTTGCCATACTGGATGGCGCCTGCGCCAGCGAGAATATTTTGCTCGCGGCAGAAGCTTTAGAGCTGGGAGCGGTCTGGACAGCGGTATATCCTTCCAAAGAGTTAATGGATGAAGTGAGGCAACTACTCAATATTCCCCCGGCCATAATCCCTTTAAATATTATCCCGGTGGGTCATCCCACAGGTGAGGATAAACCCCGCAGGAAATTCAAGGACAATGCGATTCACTGGGAGAAATGGCGAACCCGGACAGTACTATAAATAAATTCTATTGAATACTATTAAAACTTTTTTATGGAACCCAAAATTTTTTGCCAGAGTTGCACAATGCCCATTGACAATATGGAAGACCGGGGAACAGAAAAAGATGGCAGTAAAAGCAGCGAATATTGTAAATATTGCTACCAGCATGGAAGCTTCACCGATCCGGGCATGACCCTGGACAAAATGAAGAATATTGTCACCACCCAGATGCAGAAAATGAATCTTCCCGCCAGTCTTTTACAACAATCGCTTGATTATCTTCCACGCCTGAAAAGATGGCAAAAAGCGTAAGATGTTTTAAGACTGTTTTACTTTTAGCTCCCGGTTCAAACTATTCCGGGATGAATGTCATGCGAATAATTCCCGCTATTTTTATTATTTTCCTGCTGATTGCAACAGCGGCATGTAATGGCAATATTCCGGGGAAGAACAAAGAAACTTTGGCAGATACATTTTCTGTAAAAAAAGATACGATAGCTCCTGTTAATGGCACAATCACTGATTCGCTTTATAAGATATACCTGACCTTTGATGACGGCCCGGCGGAAGGCAGTGAAAATATCAACAGGATAGCCGCAACGGACAGCGCCAGGATCAATGTATTCATTATCGGGGAAAAAGTATTTGGAGAAGATAGTGTAAAGCATTTTTTTCAATCCTATCAATCCAACCCTTTTATTGAAACAGGGAATCACAGTTTCACCCACGCCAGTAAACATTACCGTCTTTATTACAGGAACCCTGACGGGGTGGTAAGAGATATTGAATTGAACGCAGACACTCTTCACTTAAAAAATAAGATTGTCCGGCTACCCGGAAGAAATACCTGGCGGATAAATGGCAGGAAGCGAAGCGATCTCCCGGATGATAAAAAAGCCGCGGACTCACTCGCGGCAAAAGGTTATTCTGTTTTTGGATGGGATGTAGAATGGCCGTACTTCCCCGATAGCAGCCATAGAGTTCAATCTGCCAATACCATGATGCGAATTGTAGAAAACCTCATTGACGGCAAAAGAACGTTTACGCCGGGAAATGTGGTTATTCTTTGCCATGATCCCATGTTTATAGACGCTAACAATGTGCTGCAGCTTGATCTGTTTATCAGGAAAATAAAACAAAAAAAGGGATACAAGCTGGAGCATTTGAGCAATTATCCCTGACAACTTTTATCACCCCGCCCGCTGACAATCGTCATTTTTGAAGACCGGCAGACAAAATAGCTTTGAAAGATGATAGCAGGTAAATAGTGGATTTTCACGATTTTTTCCTCTATGGGTGTCTGCAAATAGCATTTATTATGAAAACGCTTTTATTTTTATTGGTATCTTTTATCGCGCTGACGGCCACTTTCAGCGGCTTATTAATGATAGGTCGCCCGGATGGCAGTTCATTGAATTTACCAGTAAGTTACCTGGAACCAACTCCTTTCAAAGATTTCCTCGTACCAGGGATTCTCCTGGCCGTGGTAGTGGGGGGAACAAATTTCCTTGCGGTATTCTCCAATATGGGGCGCAGGGCAAACAGGTACAACTGGTCGCTTGCAGGAGGCATCATAATAACAGTTTGGATCATTATACAATTACTTTTGCTTGGAGCAGCCAACTGGCTTCATTTCATATACCTTGCCACCGGCGTCGCGATCATCCTGGTCTCTTTACAGTTGAAAGGTAAATGGCTGGCTTAAATACCTTAAATTGATACAATCATAAGGATTCTCCCCTTTTTCTATTGCTGACACTTCATATTGGAAGGAATTCCGGTATTCTGGTCATTCTCTCGATTTTTTAATTATTGGTATACAAGGATTTGCAAAAGAGAAAAAATCTAAACTATTGATATATAGAAAGAAAGATCAGGTCTCCGTATGGTTTCCGTATGGCTTCCGTATCATTTCCGTATGGTTCCCGTATGGGAAAGGTATGCCAGAGGTATGGGGAAGGTATTCCAGACGTATGCCCGAGGTATGGGGAACGTATCGGAGAGGTATGGCAGAGGCATACCATTTTCATACACGCGGTATACTAAAGGTATGGCAGAAGTATTCCGGAGCTATGCCAGAGGTATGGGAGAAGCTACCATCTATTTTCTTTTTTGCTCCTTTACTGAAGCGTACAGGCCCCTGCTGTTTTGCGATCATAATCCCCGGTTGATGCCGGGATGATCATTTTATTATATCACTCCTTATAATGACAGGGGTCATTGCTATGCCATCTTCCGGGATATAGATTTGTATCATTAAATAATGCTTTATGCAGGGCAAAACCGAAAAGCAATTTTTCTTTGAAGTGCAGCTAAACTGGCTGGCCGCTAAAAGAGGAATGCTCAGAGCGAAAGACGCGGCCGGCACCTTGCATGTAGCAACTCCGCCCAAATTCGGCGGAGAAGGAAAACCCTGGACGCCGGAACATTTTTTCCTCAGTGCGATCAGCAGTTGCTTTATGACCACTTATCTTTCATTTGCCGGCAAACTGGGGATTCAAATTTCAAATTTTGAATGCAATATCATCGGCCAGATCGAAATCGCAGAAGGTAAATACAAGTTTACCCATATCAATCTCTATCCAAAAGTCTATATCTCTGACGAAACCCTGCGGGAAAAAGCGACTGAAGCCCTTGAGAAAACGCATAAGTATTGTCTTATCACCAATTCAATAAATGCTGAGGTGTTTTATCACAGTGAAATATTGCTTGATCCGGAAGCGCAGGGGATCACAAAACGACCGGTACAAAATTGATTCATCAAAACTTTCTTTATGAGAGTTCATCATACTCACAATGTCCCGGAGCCACAAAAGCTAACCTCGCTGTATTCTTTTATCCTGATTTTGATGCTGGCGTTTATAACCGGCAGGTATGTCATCGCCTGGTTATTGATGAAACTATACGAATTCTTCATCCAGAAAAACTTCACGTTATGAAAAACTTTGAGAGTCATATAAAAGGTAACACGCCCGTTATAGTTGATTTTTCTGCGGAATGGTGTGCTCCCTGCAAGCTGATGGGACCCGTTCTTCATGAAGTAAAAGAACAAGTGGGCGAAAGAGCGACGATCCTTGAGATTGATATTGATAAAACTCCTTATTATTCTCAGTTGTATAATATCTTATCCGTTCCCACACTGATCATTTTTAAAGACGGGAATATTGTATGGCGAAAAAACGGGCTGAGCACTGCCCATGAAATATTGCAACAACTTAATGCGCATTTAAGCTGATAAAAATATATCCCGGTTTATCTAAAAAAACGGGCAGTATGGCGCCTTCTGATATCAGGCTGAACGGGATCTCCTGAACAATAAAATAAATAGGATGAGCAGTTTATTTTAAAGCTCCCTGGTTTACGATTTTCGGATTAACCAGTTCTTGATTAACTGGGTTAATAGAATATAAAGCACCAGTATACCGGACAAAAACAGCCAGTAGAGTGACGGGAGCGGAACAAATCCCAGTGTTTCAGCTAAAGGTGAAATAGTAAGCCACGCGCCCAGTACAACAATGATGACAGAAGTCAGGATAAGCGGCCAACTGGCACGACTTTGAATGAATGGTATCTTGTTGGTGCGGATAACATGTATGATCAATGTTTGTGTGAAGATAGATTCAACAAACCAACCGGTATGAAAGAGGGCAGGATTATCCTTGCAGTGAAATACATACCACATAATAAAAAATGTCAGGTAATCGAAAATCGAGCTTACCGGGCCAATAAAAAGAATAAATCGCTGAAGTTCATTAATGGCCCATTTGCGCGGTTTGATTGACCAGTCGCTGTCAATATTATCTGTAGGAATGGTAGTTTGTGAAAAATCATACAATAAGTTATTGGTCAGCACCTGGATCGGAAGCATGGGAAGGTAGGGCAGGAAGGCGCTGGCTCCTATTACACTGAACATATTACCAAAATTCGAACTGGCAGCCATTTTGATGTACTTGATAATATTGCCGAATATTTTGCGGCCTTCCAATACTCCTTGCTCCAGGACCAGCAAGTTGTTTTCGAGCAAAATAATATCAGAAGACTCTTTTGCAATATCTACCGCAGAATCTACTGAGATACCAATGTCAGCCGCTTTTAACGCAGGAGCATCATTAATCCCGTCTCCCATAAAACCGGTAACATGCCCCTTTTTTTGCAGCGCCTTAATAATTCGTTGTTTGTGAGCCGGTACTAGTCTCGCAAATACGCTATACTGATTGACTGCTTCGGCCAGTTCGTCATCGTTCATTGTTTCAATTTGTGACCCAAGCAGTAAATTTTCTGACGATAAGCCTACTTTATTACAAATGCATGCTGTAATTACTTCATTATCGCCTGTCAGGATTTTAACATCAACTTTCAGGTTTGCCAGTTTCTTTAATGCTTCTGTAGCGGATTCTTTTGGAGGATCTAAAAAAGAAAGAAAGCCCAACAGGATCAAATCGGATTCGTCCTTTACCGAATAAACAGGTTCATCGGGCCCTCCGGGCAAGAGTTTGTAGGCAAGCGTGATCACTCTGAATCCCTGGCTGTTCAGCCCGTTGACTATTTTAAGGCTTTCCAAACGCTGCTGTGGATGAAGGTCCAGTATCCCGCCATTGATTTCTACCTTGCTGCACAAGTCGATTAAACCCTCCACGGCCCCTTTACAAATTAAGATATTCAAACCCGTCGTATCTTCCAGTACAACAGACATACGTTTTCTTACAAAATCAAAAGGTATTTCATCTATTTTTTTATATTTCTCCCTGGCCTTCAAACCGCCTTCCAGTTCTTCATGATCACGAATAGCATCATCCATCAGGTTCTTCAAACCGGTATGATAATAACTGTTCAGATAGCCGAAGTCTAAAACTTTCTGACTGGGTTTTCCTACTGCGTCCAGGTGTTGTTCAAGGATAATCCGTCCCATGGTAATAGTTCCGGTTTTATCGGTACACAACACATCCATGGCGCCAAAATTCTGTATAGAATTCAGTCTCTTTACGATCACTTTTTTGCGGGCCATGGCCAGGGCGCCTTTTGACAGGTTAACGGTTACAATCATGGGAAGCATTTCGGGCGTAAGCCCTACAGCAACGGCGAGAGAAAAGAGAAATGCTTCCAGCCAATTATGTTTGCTAAGCCCATTAATAATAAATACGGCAGGAACCATTACCATCATGAAGCGAATCATCAGCCAGGTAAACCTGTTGATACCTTTATCAAAACTCGTCAATTCCCTTTCTACAGAAATACTATGGGCCAGGGAGCCGAAAAAAGTCATGTTTCCGGTATAAACAACTAAAGCTGTAGCCGTTCCGCTTACGACATTGGAACCAAGAAAACAGATATTGCTTAACTCCAGTTCGTTTCCATTTGCCGAAGAACACTCATCAGTATTTTTTTCAACAGGCATAGCTTCCCCGGTAAGGGCAGCCTGGTTTATAAAAAGGTCTTTTGCCGAAAGCAACCGGACATCAGCCGGCACCATATCCCCGGAGCCCAACCGTATAATATCCCCCGGAACGAGCATTTTCAAAGGCAGTTCAACATCCCTGCCATCCCGGCAAACGGTGGCATGAGTACTGACCATCGCCCGCAACTTTTCCGCGGCTTTGTCTGCACGCATTTCCTGCAGGTAGCGCAGTACCACTCCCAATATAACCATTACGAATATGACTATCGTCGCCCGGACATCACCCGTGAGGTAGGACACAAGGCCAAGTATTGCGAGGAGTATGACAAGCGGATTTTTCAGATTGATTAATAAACGGCGCCAAGGGGACAAAGGCTTTTCCTTTGCCACTTCATTAAAGCCATATTTAGCTAACCTGGTCGCGGCTTCCTCCTGAGTAAGTCCACCACTTATAAAGCCCACACCGGATTGTATTTCTTTTAAAGGCAGATCAATGAGCCGGGTTTTAGTGCTTGTTTTTTTTACAGGTAAAGTTTGCATTCCGGGTGATTAAGCAAATTTCAATGACGTTAATTTGAAAATTCGAAATATTCTCTTGCTTCGATGATGACTGTTATCATCAAGAAAGATAACATAACGCTGAAGCATGACTTTTTAAGACATAGCTAATTTAAACTAATTTATTGGCCCGCTTATCCCTGGCAACAAGGGCTGGTGATAATAACCGAAAGGCTCACTTCATGTTACCTCTGTCAAGAAGGATATTCAATGGTTTCCATTCCGTGATATTATCCGTAACAATCTTGAGTATGCCCACAAAAGGAATGAATAATATCATCCCGGAGACTCCCCACAGGATACCACCAACAATAATGGCCACTAACGTAGCCCATGTACTGACCTGGAGTTGCGAAGCCACTACTCTCGGGAAAATCACATTGGCTTCCAGGTACTGAACAAAGGCAAATACAGCTACAACACCTATCGGGTACCAAATCGAATCTTTGGTGAGCCATGCCACCGATATCGGAAGAAGAGCGCTTACAAAAATCCCGATATAAGGAATGATCGTCATGATGGCGGTAAGAAACCCGAATAATATCGCATGCTTAATACCCAGGATAAGCAGGCCAATGCTGTTTAATGTGCCTACGATAATATACACCATGATCATTCCTTTTATAAAATTAAAATAAGTATGAACGGTGCTTTGCAGAATAGCATGTAATGGGTTGCCATATTTATCGCCGGCCATTTTTTCCAAAAAGCGGACAAAACTACCACGACTGTAAAGAAACAAAGCCGTAAACACCGGTACCAGGAATAATATAAAAAAGGTATTGGCGGTTCCTTTGAGCATGACACCGGTATTATCACTTAATGCGCTGGTAGTGCGTTTCCACCATTCGTTCTGGGCGTCGATTGAAATATTAAAATTGCTTTCGATCCACAATTGCCATTGCTGTAAGGATGGTTCCAATTTGGCCCTGAGTTCCGGGAGATCACCGCGAAAAGCATTTATCTCCAAAACCAATAATGTGACAAGCATCGCGAATAAAATAATAACGATGGATAAACCAAGAGTGATAGCCATGCTTCTTGGCCATTTATGCCGTTCCAGCCATTTGCATATAGGATACAGCACTATGGCGATTAATAATCCATAAAACATAGGAATGAACAAGGTTCTCCCGAAATAAAGCAGCGCGGCAACAAAAAAAACGATGGGCAAATATTCCGGGGACGATAGCTTTTTTTTGGGATTACTATCCATATCAATTTTTTGACACTGAAATATCATCATCTTTGAGTCAATTATCTATGAGCGTAGTAAGCACCCCGGCTGACTATCATCAGCAGGGTTAAGCCCGAAACAACTGAAATTTGACCCTATCCTCTATTCATGTTTATCTCTCCTGATATATGGAAATCTTTGGCGGGAATAGCCATCTTCCTGCTGGGTATGAATTTCCTGGAAGAAGGGCTGCGGCACCTCGTAGGCCGGCCTTTTAAACTGTTTCTTAAAAGACAAACTTCCAATAAAGTCAAAGCGATTGCCGGGGGCGCTATTGTTACCGGTATCCTTCAAAGCAGTTCAATAGTGAACCTTATGGTATTGGCCTTTGTCGGGGCCGGTGTCATTCAAATACAAACTGCGCTCGCCGTCATCCTCGGCGCCAACCTGGGAGCAACACTTACCAGTTGGATCATTGCAACCGTAGGTTTCAGCTTCAATATTGAAGACTTTGCATTACCCGTCGTTGCCGTATCCGGGATATTGATCATGCTTGTCAATAAAGAAAGCCGCTGGTACCAATGGTGCAAACTGATCTTTGGGTTCGGTTTCTTATTTATTGGTTTGAACTATATCAAGGCGGGGATAGAACATACTGTACAACAAGTGGACCTCGCTGTATTAAAGGAACAACCTGCAATCGTCTTTTTAATGGCTGGCTTTTTGATTACTTCCCTTATCCAGTCGAGTTCCGCCACTGTCGCCATTGTCTTAAGCGTTTTGCATGTAAACGCCATCAGCCTGTTTTCCGCCTCGGCTATCGTTCTTGGCGCAGAAATCGGAACCAGCATCAAGTTATTATTGGCATCGTTCAAAGGTATAGCTGCAAAAAAAAGAGTAGCCGTGGGAAATTTCCTGTTCAACAGCATCACTACAGTAATTGTCCTTATTTTTCTTTTACCTGTTAACAGGTTAATTACCGATACCCTGGGCATTAGCGACAACCTTACCGCATTGGTATTTTTCCAAAGCCTGGTTAATTTCGCCGGCATCCTGTTTTTCTATCCTTTTCTCGGTGTATTTGCCAGGTTTCTCGAAAAACGTTTTACAGGAAAAGATGAGGAAAGCCTGTTCATCAGGAAAGTGTCGGTTGCAGATAGTGAGCTCGCATCCGGTGCGCTGGAAAAAGAAACACGCCATTTTATCTTTCATGTGATGAGTTTTACCGCCAATGCTTTCGGAGATGAATTCAAAGTGCCCGGGGAGATCAGGAATAAGAGTTTCGAAAGAAAACAAGCAACGGAAAAATATGAATATATAAAAACCCTGCATGGTGAAATACAGGGGTTCTCCGTTAAATTACAAAATGCGCCTTCGCTGCAAAATGAAAGGGCCAGGCTTGATCAATTGATCTCCTGTATCCGCAATAGCATGTATGCAGCAAAAAGCATACGGGATGCCCTGCACGATATTGATCAACTGCGTAATTCATCCAATGACGCAAAATATGGTTTCTATCTTGCCACCAGGGATAAAGTAGTGGCATTTTGCAATGAGGTATCAGACCTCCTGCAACAACAAAATACGAAGGAGAATTTTGAAAAGATCACGGCCTTGTATAAAAATATCCAGCAGGGGTATAACCAGAGTTTACAGGAATTGTATAAAGAAGGTATAGCCGGACATGTAAACCATACGGAGATCTCCACCCTTTTCAATTTCAACAGGGAAATGTACACGGCTTTTAAGGCTATGGTCTTTGCACTGAAGGACTACCTGCTGACCATAAAAGAATCAGATTACTTCGATGAACTGCCGGGCTTTATTCGTTGAGACTTATTGTTTTTTCCGGAAGATCTTATCTATCAGGTTTTCAATACCTGCTGCGGCCTTGTCAACAATATGTTCCGTGATCTTATTAACAGCCGCGTTAAAACTTTCGCTTTTAAAAAATGACTCAAAAAATCCGGCCTTCCCTTCGCCCTCTTTCTTATTCCTGAAAATGGAATTCATTGTCATCGAAAAATAATTCTCCTGCAGGTGATCAAGATTATGATCGAGTTTCTCTTCTATGTTCCTCGCCTCCAGCTTTAACCGGTACATCTCTCTTTCCAGGGTGTCCAGGTTATGTATATTTTTTGCTCTTTTCATTTTAAGGATTTAAGCGTCAAAATTTTATTTTTCGTCATCGGACTCATCATCATTATCGCTGGCCCTGCTGATAATAGCCCGGATGATCGGGTTGACAAATAATGTTTTTCTTAAAAAGGCCAATACCAATATGACTACGAGTATAAACAATGTAGTCAGTCCGAACCCTTTCACATAGCTGCCGGTAAGATCGCTTAGCCAAAAGCCTGTCACCAGGCCAAGAAAAATAATAAACAGAAACAAGAGAAATAACGAGATGATGATCCAGATAAAATATCCTGCTGATTTGGAAAAAATACGGATGATCTTCAATTTATAGATCTCCAGCCGTGTATCAAGATATTCCCTGACCAGTTTTTTATTCTCCTTAAAAAAGGATCCCAGGTTTTCAGTCTCAGGCATAAAATAAAATTTGTCCAAGCTACCAAGAATCCTGCTATCGTGGAATGATGGCAGTCAGGTTTTATAATGATCGTACTTTCGGATGTTGTTAAGTATACGCTTACCCAAAAAATGCCTTCCCCGTGCAAGTCTTCTCATGGCATGGAAACCGTTTTATTGATGGATGCTTCCTCTTTTTTCTTTTCTTTTTCCAGCTTGCGGAAATAGCCCCGCAATAAAAAATTGTGCTTCAGCGCTTCCATAACCTGGTTAAATCCCGCCGTTCCCTGTTCAATATTGACAAGGCTGCTATTCAGTTTTATCACCAGGGATGAATCTTTCAGCAAGGCATTTACTGTTCCTTTCCCGTTATTGACATCCTGTTTTACCTGCCGGGTCAAATTGGTCAATTCATCGGCCAGTTGGTTGGCGTTATCCCCCACCCTTTGTATTTTGGCTACCGCATCGTTCAGGTTAGAGGCAATACTTGTATCTGTGAGTATCGCGCCCAGCGAACCTTTCCCGTTTTTTACATCATTAATTATGCTATGCAGGCCTATTACCACTTCATTGGCCTCCGCCGTGGTTTTTTGGATATTTGCCATGGATGTTCTCAGGTTATCCGGCAATGTGGGTTCATCCAATATTTTCCACAAAGCATTACTGCTATTGATCCGCCTGATTGTATTCTTAATATCCTCCGAAATCAATACAAGATTGAGATTGGTCTTATTCAATGTTTCCATCATTTCTTCGGTGCCGACGGTCTTTTTAGTTGCCAATATATCATCTTCCTTTACCGGTGGAGATCCATCCTTAGCCGGTACAATATTAATCAGCTTATTCCCCATCAAACCGTCTGTACCGATACTTACTATATCGTTTTTATGAATAAATGGCTTCATCCTTTCCTCGATCAGCAGGGTCACTTCTATCAGTGTATCATTGAGTATCTTTACTCTTCTTACAGTGCCCACCTGTATCCCGGCATAACGGATATTGTTTCCGGCAGTTAAGCCCTGTACATTTTCAAATCTCGCTTTCAGTACGAAATTGCTCCCGAACAGGTTGGCATCCCTGCCGATCATGTACAAGGCAAAGATCAATAACACCAGCCCTGCCAGTACAAATATGCCAAGTTTAATATTGTTGAAAGTGCGTTTTGCCATTATTCAAAAAATTGTTTGACGTTGGGGTCATTACTTTTCTTCAGTTCTTCATACTTGCCTTCTGTATAGCAGCGGCCGTCTATCAGCATCACTACCCTGTCGGCCGTAGTACGGATACAATTCATATCATGCGAAATGATCACAGAAGAAGTATTGTATTTTTCTCCAAGCTCAGCCATCAATTGGCTGATCTCCCTGCCGGTTATTGGATCCAATCCCGTTGTCGGTTCATCATACAGCATGATATCCGGGTTCAGGATCAGGGTACGTGCCAGCGCGATTCTTTTTCGCATACCACCGGAAAGCTCGGCGGGCATCATATCAACGGTATGTGCCAATCCCACATTGGTCAGTGCATCCATTACTTTTTCGTTTGATTCAGCCGGTGTAATCTGGATCCAATGTCTCCGGAGCGGGAATTCCAGGTTTTCTCTTACGGTCATCGAATCATACAATGCGTTGCTTTGAAAAAGAAAACCCACTCTTACCCTGATACGATCCAGTTCTTCCTGGTTGAGTGTAGTTACCTCTTTACCCAGTACATTTATTTCCCCGCTGTCAGGTCTCAGTAAGCCAATAATACATTTTATCATAACAGATTTGCCGGAACCTGATTTCCCGAGTACCGCCACATTCTCGCCTTTATTCAACAGGAAATTAAGATCGATCAATACGGCATTTGTACCGAATGATTTATATAAATGATGAATGGAGATCACCGGTTGTTGTGCTGTCACACGTTGTATGAATGGTATCGTTTCCTGTTCTGCCTGCATTGTCATCTTTAATTTAACCCAAGAATATCTGTTACCTGCACCACCACCAGGTCAATTATAAATATCAGTAATGAACTTACTACTACGGCCGAATTCGCTGACCGTCCTACTCCCTCAGTTCCTTTTTGTGAATTATACCCTTTATAACACCCTATCATCCCAACAGCAAAGCCAAAGAAAAAAGTTTTGATAAAAGCGGGTGATAGATCACTGAAACTAAGCGCATCAAACACTTGTTTAAAGAACAGGTTAAAGCTGGTTATTCCCCGGATATTTACACCCAAATAAGAACCATAGAGAGAAATACCATCGCTAAGTATCACTAATACCGGGAGCATCAGCGTAGCGGCCAGGACTCTTGTTACCACCAGGTATTTGAAAGGGTTTGTGCCGCTCACTTCCATCGCGTCAATTTGTTCCGTTACCTTCATACTTCCCAGTTCAGCTCCGATACTGCTGCCAATCTTTCCCGCAAAGATCAAAGCTGTAATGACGGGTCCGATTTCCCGAACAATAGCAATGCCCACCATCGCCGGCAACTGGCTTTCTACACCATAATCAATTAAGGAAGGTCGTAGTTGCAAAGTAAGTACAAGGCCAAGGATAAAACCTGTAAGACCGATCAGCGGAAGCGATTTATATCCTATAAGAAAACATTGCCTGAAAAATTCAGCAAACTCATAACGGGGCTTAAAGCCATGCGCAAAAAACCGCCACGTAAACCTGGACATCTCGCCGGTTTCCCGGAAAAAGTTTTGCCATGTTTTGGAGAGTACCATATTCATTAATAAGCGTAATCAAATATTACGATTATTCCTGCCATAATTGCTGAAGCCTGTCACCAGTCCCCTTGATTCTTATCAGGAAAAATGGCTAAATACCTCTTTTCCAAAGGTCCATTTTATACACTTCGAACCACATAACGCTGACAAAAGCTGTAGAAAAGCATATCCAGAATTCAAGGGAAGTAACAGGAGCGAGCTGGAAGAGGTTGCGGATCGCGGGAACAAAATGCAAAAGAATGAGAAAAATAGCCGAAATAATAAGTACTATGGGCGCCAGGGTATTTTTATAACGACTGGTGTAGTACATAGTTTTAGTAAATGAACGGCTGGCAAAAGTGAGAAAGACATTACTTAAAATCAGTGTGGTAAAGACAATGGCCCTGGTTTCTTCGATACTGCGCCCGGCATTCATGAAAAAATAATAAAGTATCAATACACCGGCAGTAATCAGCAGCCCCTGAATGATCCCAATGAGAAATTCATCAAAAGTGAAAAGGCCGGTTGCACGGCTTCTTGGCTCTGCCAGCATAATGCTTTCTTCTACCGGCTCTCTCTCAAAAAAGATGGAGCAGGTAGGCGCCATAATCAGTTCCAGGAAAATAACGTGGATCGGGGTGAAGATGTTGGGAAAATGCCAGTTCAGCACCACGGGTAATGATGCCGTAAGAATAATCGGGATATGGATAGCGATGATATACCGGACAGCTTTGATCAGGTTATTAAATATTTTTCTTCCTTCACTGACGGCAGTAACTACCTTTTCGAGATTATCGTCGGTAAGAATTAAATCGGCGGCCTGGCGCGCTGTCTCCGTGCCTTTATTTCCCATAGCAATGCCAATATCGGATATTTTCAATGCGGGTCCATCATTGACACCGTCACCCGTCATAGCAACAATTTCATTATTGGCCTGGATAGCTCTGATGACCTTTACTTTCGCGTCGGGGAACATCCGGGCAAAAATATTAGTGGTTTTAACGGTAGTTTGTAATTCAGCCTCATCCATGTTCATCACTTCTTCCCCTGTCCGGCAATTTAAAGGATTGAGCATTTCAACCTGCCTGGCAATGTTCATGGCAGTTTCGGGGTAATCACCGGTCAGTAATTTCACATCGATTTTCGCGTCATAAATTTTTTTTAAGACAGCGGGGATATTCTTTTTGGGTGGATCGTATAAAGCCAGCAGCCCCTCAAATTGCCAGTCAAAGTCGTCCTGCTCCGCAGGCAATTCTCTCCCGTCATGAACGGCGCTGGCAACACCTAACACACGATAACCTTTCGCGGCAAGATTATGAACATATTGAATAATTTTCGTTTTAATATTGCCGGTCAGTTTGCAAACAGTCAGGATTCTTTCTGCGCCTCCTTTGCAGGTCGCAATCGTTGTATTATTTGACTTATAAACATGTGTCATCATAGGTGGCCGGCCTTCGAGAGGATATTCATAAATCATTTTAAATTTTTCAAGGGCTTTTCCATCTGTATGCGAATTATACCCCTCGTGGATGGCTTTTTCCATCGGGTCAAATGGGTTGGATTCGCTGGCCAGCGTTCCATACAATAACACATTCTCCTGTTCCGGTTTTACCCTACCATCAACCTCCATCAGGCTATCCTCACGGTAATCATAGATTGTTTTCAACCGCATTTTATTTTCCGTGATTGTTCCTGTTTTGTCAAGGCATAGCACCGTTACCGCTCCAAGGTTCTCGATGATCTGTGGTTGTCGGGAAATAATCCCAAACTTGCTCATTTTGTAAGCGCCAAGGGCCATGAAAGAAGAAAAAGCAACCGGGATCTCTTCCGGTACAGCCGACATGGCGAGGGTAAGCGCAAATAATAAACTGGTGGCAAACTCGCGATAATGCAGGTAATTGACCAGGAGAATAATAAAAAAACCCATCAATCCAAATAAGGCGAGCCTCCTTACAAATTTGTTTATCTGTACCTGGAGCAATGTTTTGGATGGATTGTAAACAGTGATAGCTTTCCCTATCTTACCCAGAATAGTATTGTCACCGGTAGTGCTGACTCTTGCGATACATTTTCCGCTATTGATCGTAGATCCCTGGTACAACAGGTTCTGCCCTTCTGTTTCATGTTTGTCCACCGGTAATGATTCACCGCTGATAATAGACTCGTTAATGCTCAGGTCATTTGCCTGCAATACGATGGCATCTGCCGGTATCCTCCTGCCCTCTTCCAGCAACATAATGTCCCCGGGCACTAATTCTTCATTACTGATCACCTGTTCTTTTCCATCTCTTATCACTGTTACTTTTGGCTCTGTAAACTGCTTCAGAGCTTCCAGTGCGCGGGAGCTTTTTACTTCCTGGTAAAGGGAGATGGCCGTCACTACGGCCATCGCTACAGCCATCATAATGCCTTCACTGATATTTCCAAGAATAAAATACAGGGAACAAGCAATAAGCAGCAGGACAAACATAGGTTCACGCACCACATCCCATACAATATGTAAAAACCGGTGTTGCGCAACTGAATGGAAAATATTTTTCCCGTACTGCTTTTGCAGTAATGGAATTTGCTGCGCTGATAAGCCCTGGATATTGACTAACTCACTTACTTTTCCTGGCATCCTATGATTGGATAATTTAGTTCCGCCAAATTCTATAATACTGTCTCTTTGCTCTTCCAAACTCTCTTTTCAAATTGTTTTATCTCCCCGGGTAAAGAGGCCATTATATTCTCAAATTCTCCCTTATTCACAAAATAACTCATCGCCTTAAATACGGCTGCAATGGCTTTTTGCGCATTCCGGTTATTTCCAAAATCATAGCTTGCCTGTTCCCAGTCTTCTTTCCTGACTTCATCAAGGAAATCATTGCCGTGGCTGATACGGGTAAAATCTTTATCAAATTTCCATCCATCAACATAAATGCCCTTCAGGGCTAAAGGAAGCTGTGCCAATAACCGGAAAGAGTCTTCATGACTCAAACGATTCCGCAAAGCATGAAGAACAGCCCTGATTATACGGCCCGCTTTATCCTTTGGCACCTGTAGTTCATCTTCAACCAACTTAACAAACTTATTTCCTTTTGCCGCGTATTTTTCAAAGTCGAGTGACATACTCTTTACTTTTTAGATCGTTTCTTATCGGAATTTTCAATTTCAAAACTGATCTTACCCGTGATCCTGTACTCTGCGATCTTATTATTTTTTATTAAAGCGCTGTGGTCCTGTACATAAATAGAGCGGATATGATCCAGCGTTTTACCGGCTTCATCAATGGCCCTTTGTGCAGCGTCTTCCCAGCTTTTTTCCGAGCTGGCCATTATTTCAATGACTTTTATGACTGACATTGCTTTTAATTTACTGGTTAAAGAATACTATTCCTTTTGAAAAGTTAATATTGTTACCCGCAACAGGTTATGACGGATATCAGGTAAATGAATAACTATGATCACCACCTAAAAATTCCACTTTATCCTTAAGAAGCAGAGGTGATTAACCGCTTCAAAATGGTTGTCAAGACTTGCGAAAAAGGACTGCCATACGAGATCAGCCGTAAAATTATCAGCGAGGCTGTAGCTGAATGACGGCAACAGGATAAATAAATTGACCCCTGGCGAATACACCAGGCTTGTCCTTACCGACAGCAGGGGAGTCAATTCCTTGGAGCCTGTAAGTACAATATTCCAACGTGTAGGCATTAGTTTAACCGGTGAAGGAGAAAAATCAATTTTTGACCAGTCGTTCACCGTGCCGGCCAGCCCTTCACTACAATACAAGAAAGCTTCACTGAGGTACCAGCCATTGGTAAATACATAACCGGATTCCATAGTGCCGTTAAAAGAAGAACCGGAATCCTTTCCGTTTATGAACAATTGTCCTTCTCCTTTAAAACTGGCATTCCCGATATTACCCGCCCACCCGATCCCTGTAGTGATCTTCCCCTGGTATGCCCCGGCCAACCATTGCATATCATACCCCCATTTGTTTAAAAAATATTTTGCTGCAATAGCTGTTTTATTTTTTTTAAAGGATAAATTGGCGGCGATCTCCAGGTTGGAAAAATCATTGAGTAAATATTGGGCTTTCAACGCGTCGTTCCCGGATCTTTCTTCATAATCAAAATCAAGAAAATTATAAGTATTAAACATGTCATTGGGGTTCCAGATGGTAGCGATGCCCCAATTGATTCGCTGCCGTCCCAGCCGGACATTCCATTTTTGTTTACGGTATTCAATCCAAAGACGTTCAATATTGGTATGAAGCAGCAGGTCCTTACTGTTTATCCATGACTTTGACAGATCCAGCACTTCATTCTCATTGCGAAGCCGGTCTTTGAAGCCGGGAGTAGCTTTCAATTCCTCTCCCCAGAATAACCGGTTACGCAATTCAACTGCGGCTGTAACCGCGCCCCTGGGTTTCCATTTCAGGTTGATACGATTGTGCAATAGGTTGCCGGTGATGATATCTTTGAAATCCTTGCTGAAAGTAAAGGTTTGCAGGTTTTTGATATACCCGTTGAGGGTTAATGGATGTTCCTTCCTGGCAGAATCCTGCGCTATTAGATGGCAAGGATGCAGCAACAATAATAATAGTCCTATTGGATAAACCGCTTTCATGGTTACTATTCCTGTTTATCCTGCTTGTCCCGCAACCTCATGCAGGGTAGAAACCCTGGCAGTGTCATTGGCAATTTGCCCGTCTACCAATGTGATAACTCTCCGGGCTCTTTCAATGACACGCTGGTCATGTGTAGAAAACAGGAAAGTGATATTTTCTTCCTTATTCAGTTTTGTCATTATATCCAGCAGGTTTGCCGCGGATTTTGAATCAAGATTGGCAGTAGGCTCATCTGCCAGTACAAATTGCGGCCGGGATGCCAGCGCCCTGGCAACGGCCACCCGTTGCTGTTGCCCGCCGGATAACTGTGAAGGTCTTACATTGATTTTATCTTCCAACTCTATTTGCCTGAATAAACTCTTTATCCTGTTTTCCCGTTCCTGCCTGCGCGTTTTTTGCAATTGCATAATGAATTCCACATTTTCCTTTGCCGTCAGTACGGGTATCAAATTGAATGACTGAAAGACAAAACCAATATTGCGTAAACGAAAATCAATTAGTTCGTTGGCAGAAAGACCGGTGATATCCACTCCATTAATAATAATGCTGCCATTGTCGGGCTTATCCAGGCCGCCAATCAGGTTCAGCAATGTTGTTTTACCGGAACCTGACGGACCCACCAGCGCTGTAAATTCCCCCCGTTGCAAATGCAGGTGAACATTATTCACAGCATATACCGGAATTGTTTTCGGGTTATATACTTTGCTTACGTTATGTGCATCTATGACAGTTTGCATAATGATTTTTTTATTTTCGTAATGCTTCCACGGGTTGCAATCTCCCGGATTTTATTGCCGGGAAAATGCAGGAAAAAACAGCCGTCAGTATAACGATCAGCATGACCGTTACCAGTTCTTCCGCGGGAAATTCAGGATAGATCATACTACTGAAACCGAAACTGCTCATGGTTTTGCCGGCGAAAGAACTTGTATCTATTCCTCTCTTATAAAAATACTCCGTCGCGAGCCATGTCGTAAGCAAACCAAATGGGGTACCGATCATTGTCAGGAAAATAGTTTCAAGAAAAACAAGAAGAAATAATTTTACCCGGTTCATCCCCAACGCTACCATCATACCTATCTCTCTTGTTCTTTCAAGGATGGCCATCAGCATAGTGTTGATGATCCCAAAGGCAAGCGCCAGCATAATGATCCCGATAATGATATACATATAATAATCCATCGTATTTACCATCAGCTCGGTTTCAGGTGAAATTTCTTTCCATGATTCAACAAGCACCCCGGGATATTTTTGTTGTAACTCCTTTTGCACTGTCAGTAAATCGTCATCATTCTTCAGCAGCACCGCTATTTCATGAAAGGCATTACCGATACCCAGCAATTCATCCAGGTCATTTATTTTTACATATACGTTGCGTTCATCCAATGGTGTATTTTCCGTTTGATAAATTCCTGTTACCCGGAAAGCGGCCGATACTATATTGGCGGCAGTATCCGTGAAAGTAAGCACCAGTTTGGAGCCGGTTTTCAATTTCATTTTATCCGCCAGCTTCCTGCTCACTACTATTTCATTTTTCTTTTGAGGGTTTAAACCTGTTCCCTCTTTCATTTTCTTGTCCAGCCGGGAGACTTCATTCTCTGTACCCGGTATAATTCCATTTACCTGTACGCCGGCACTGCCGGCAGTTGTAGCCAGCATAGCCTGGGTAACAGATCTTGCTGTGACAGCTTTAACCAGGGCAGATGAACGGATATCGTTCAACCATTGTTCATTACCTGTAAGAGTAAATTGCGGCTCATAATCCTTCTTAAATAAAGGATGATGTAGCTGTATATGGCTGACCTCGGCATCAATCACCGTCCTGACACGGCTTTTCAGCATGCCTTTGTGCAAGGCTAATACCGCAAGTCCCGCAAACAAACCGATAGCCACGGATAAAGCGATGACAAGGCTTCGCATTTTATTGCGCCAGATATTCCGCCATGCCATTTGCAGGATCATGATAATAATTTTATTGTTTATCTTCTCATTGCATTCACGGGTTTCAACCTGATCACCCGGGCCATCGGGTAAAGAGATAATAGAAACCCAATTAGCAATACAATTATTCCCTGTGTAATAAAATGCGTCGCCTCGGTGGATGCCGGGAAAACAGCTTCAAAGCCAAACCGTTCATAGATGTTAGCCATATCACCGGACATCCGCAACGGGTGCCTGTTCAGGTATATGACGACGGGCATGCTCACAAGAATTCCCAGCAAACAGCCTGTAACAACTGTAAAGATTGATTCGAGCAACAATAATGCAGCGAGTTTATGCTTTTTCATACCGATAGCCACAAGCATTCCCATTTCAAATTTCCTTTCTACCATCATCATTAAGAGGGTTCCGAATATGCCAAAGCAGATCAGCAGGTACAGGATGGCTTCGATGATCTTTGAGCTCGCCGTATCTGTCCGGATATGCTGGGCCACTTCCGGCATCATTTCTTCCCACGTCATTACTTCATATTCCTTACCAAGTTTCAGCCGCAATTCTTCCGCAGTCGTTTTCAATAAATTATTTTCATTTAATGATATTACGTAAGAGGTAAGCTGGTTATAAGCCCCATAAAAATCCTGCGCCAATGCCAGCGGCATGAACAACGCCTTATCATTTAATTCCGGTGAACCGAATTTTAATATGCCCTGTATGCGGTATTTACCGGCAGCCGTAGAACCATGATAACCCTGGCCGATCAATACTATCGTATCATATAATTTTAATTGCATTCTTCTT
This sequence comes from Bacteroidota bacterium, assembly GCA_030706685.1. GTDB lineage: Bacteria > Bacteroidota > Bacteroidia > Chitinophagales > Chitinophagaceae > VBAT01. Next base: position 98,003 of record JAUZOA010000004.1, on the reverse strand, counting down.
GCCAGGCCATCCGACAATAACACTCCATTATCCGCCTCATGCAGGTAATTACCTGCAATGATTTTTTCATTCAGTCTGGTTATCTTATTTTCTCCTTCCGGTGATATACCGACAACAAGACAACCTTTTGTTATATCCACGGAAGACGCCAGGGCAAAGGATTCCAGCCGGGGGCTTACGGCAGTGATATTCTTTCCGGATAATGTTTCCTGTTCCATTTTGGGTGATGCCGCAAAACTATTGTCAAGTATTTGCTCATCCCAGTAGCCTTTTTTATGCACCTGCATATACCCGCTATAGAAGCTCACCATATTTTTTATCAGGTTGTCAAAAACTCCGTCCTGCAGGCTGCTGGTGACAACAGACAGAATGACCGCGAAAAAAATCGCCGCCATCGTGATGAGGCTCCGGCTTTTGTTTCGCCAGATATTTTTCCATGCCAGCCTGATTAACCACATATCAGCTCAGTGTTTTCATTTTTTCAGCAACAAAAAAATTATCTTCTATCGGCTTGTTGTATTGAATGCTTTTATAGATCATTTCAGTCTTTTGGCCTTTTTTATCAGCAGGGATCATCTCAAAACGGGTAGGGATCAAACGGCCGTCCATCATTTTTATATCGTAACTGTTCATCGTATTAACGAGTTTGCCGTCTTCATCAAAAAAAAGACTGTGCATTTCCAGGAAATCCTTTTTATCAATACACAGCACCACTTTGCTCCAGACTACGGCTGCTTCGGGTTTAGGAATCATATTGATGATATAACAGGCCCTGCCATCAATTACCGTATCTCCTGCAAGAGTATGGCTGTAGTCTTCAACAACGGAAGACTCTTTTACAAGATCATCATTGGTAAAATCAGTCCCCATCCATGACTGGCTCATCATGGAAGGTGGTAATTTGATATTTCTTTCCAGGGTCGGCATCCAGTTCCACACTTCCTTTTTACGTTTCAGGAAAACAATTCCCTTATCTTTTGCAGGTGATTGTATCAGGATCATAGCAAACGAAGTCCCCTTCGTCCAGGTCTTGCATTGCATTTCTCTTGTCCACGCAGGACGGGTTGTCCTGATAATCATTTCAGCCTGCATGGTATTGCCACGCATTTTCTCGTCCGCTTTCTTTACTATTTCCGTTGCATTCTGGGCAGATAAGTAAAGTGGAAAAAAGGCAATTATAAGAGTAAGTACTTTTTTCATCCTGCATGTATGACGAATTCAAATGTAACAGTAGAACCATGAAAGGATGCTGACCGGCATCAAGGGGTAAGCTGATTATCGTTGGTGAAGGAGCGCTAAACCGGCAGAAATAGCGGGGCTTCAATCAGAATATATTCAGGTTTATCGCAGGCAATTCCTTTAGTATTTCTTTTTTCAATTTCCGTTTTTCCGTCAGCCATTTTTGTCGTACAGAAAGCAAGTATTTTTTTTTCCCGGTACTGGCTTTTTTAATATCGGCTGGCATTAGAAAAGATAAAGCGATACAGCTATCATTGAACAATCCAAGTGTATGTGCAAGGTCTTCCGCTTTCTTTACTTCACTCTTGTTCCACCGTAAAAAGGGAAGCGGAGTTTTGAAATCATCCCGGAATATCCCGTTGATGTAAGTGATATCTTTAATGCTTTTCCTTATGCTATGCAGTTCCGCATCCCTGTAGCGACCCCCGGAGATCACTTGGCGAATAGCGCCCAACTTTTGGGAAAAGAAGTTTTTTAGCAGGGCGTCTCCTACTATTACCGGTACCTGTTTGATTATTTTTTCTTCCACTTCTGCCAGTTCTCCTTTAGAAAGAAAATCGTCTTTTTTCCCGGTCAATTCTTCGATTTCCTTTTCCCAACCTTGTATTGTATCCATGGACCTGTTGTCATTGCCCTGGTCATATTCATTCATTCGCTTCAGGCATAACTGCCTGTCGCGGATCTTCCCGGCTATTGCATACATTTTTTTGAATGGACGGGGAAATTTGAGCAGACCCGGGTCTTCCATTCCCGGTCTTAACATTCGCAGAAAAGCCCTGAGTTTTTTAACTTCTACACGAAAAAGATGAATGGACTCTTCATTAAAGTCTTTTTTCATCTTCTCCATGTACTTGTCCAGCCTTTTAAAGTAATAATGGATGATATGGCCCGGCTCCATTTTTTTCATCAGGCATTCTCCTTTACGGAATCAATATTTTCAGCAGTTATAGCGGTATACAATTTCTCAACATCCTGTAACCTGCATAATTCTGTTCCTTCATTTATCGTAGCGGCTGTACCGCAGGCTACTCCGTATTGAACGGATTCTTCAAGACTCTTTCCCCTGGATAATTCCAATACGATCCCTGCTACCATACTGTCTCCCGCACCCACCGTGCTTTTTCTTTTAACTTCGGGCGGCAAAAATTTCATTACCCTGTCCCTGGTTATTAGCATGGCCCCATTTGCTCCCATGGAAACAACCACTACTTCACAATCTCCTTTTCCAATGATCTCTTTTGCTGCCGGGCATGCTTCACCGGGTTCTAAATAAGTTTTACCCACCAACGAACCTAATTCGCCCAGGTTGGGTTTCAATAAATAGGCACCCTCATGCGCAGCATATTTCAATGCATCGCCGGAGGTATCCGCAATAAATTTTATACTTCTTTTTTTTGCTATGGCGCCCATACGCGCAAATATGTCCGCGGGAACTCCGGGTGGCAGACTGCCGCTGGCCACTATAAACTCAACATCTTTTATTTCTTCAATGGCAACGAGGAACCGGTTCCATTCTTTTTCTTTCAACTCTGTTCCGGGCATTCCAAACCGGTATTGCTGGTTAGTAGACTCCTCTAATACAATAATGTTTTCCCTTGTTTCATTTTCCGATTCTATGATGACGGCCGGAACGCCCTCATCAGCGACCAGTTTATTAAAAAATTTACCCGTATATCCCCCTGCTGCATAAATAGCCGTAGCGGTACCTCCCAGTTTTTTAATAGCCCGTGCAACATTGATGCCACCGCCACCAGGCTCCAGTTTCGGCGCTGTGCATTTTAATTTTTTTTCCGGTATCAATACGGGCACACTTGTACTCTTATCTATGCAAGGGCTGAATGTAATCGTAATAATTTTTGACATAGTGGTTCTATTTTAACTAATGACTCTTTTATATAACATGCCGCCAGTTATTACCAGGGCCACAGACACCATAATTAATACGCACAGGTCCTGCCAAAGATTTGTGCGCGGCTGCCCCTGCAGCATACAAGCCCGCAACGCATCGATCATGTAAGTAAGCGGGTTAATATGAGAAATTGTTTTCAGCCAGCCGGGCATGATATCGATCGGGTAAATAGCATTGCTGGCAAAAAATAAAGGCATAGTTAACACCTGGCCAATTCCCATAAACCGCTCTCTTGTTTTAACAAGGCAGGCTATGACAAGCGAAAAAGTTGAAAACAATACCGATCCCAGTACGACAAGCAGTAATACGGTCATTACCTGCAGCGGATGGCGGTTCAGTTTGACATTCAGCAGCAGAGCAAGCAAATAAACTATGATCATAACCGGAACAGAACGTAATCCTGCAGATAGGGCTTTCCCGAGAACCAGGGCTGTCCGCGGTGTTGGCGTAACCAAAAACTTATGGGTGAGCCCGAGATCTCTTTCCCAGATAATAGCAATCCCGTAGAAAATAGAAATAAATAATACGCTTTGCGCCAATATGCCGGGGGTCATAAAATCAATGTACGATATATTGCCGTTCATGGGATGCATGCGCTGGAACACCTGGCCAAATATCAGTAACCACAGAGCAGGTTGTACCGCCCTCATAAAAATTTCTGTGGGATCATGGAATATCTTCATGGCTTCCATCTCAGTTATCGCAAAGGTTTTTTTCAAAAATTTCATCGCTGTTATTTCATCCCAAACGGGAGGTTGTTTTACGGTTTGTTACAATATCATGAAAACCTTTCTCACTGTCCAGTGATTCTTTTGTATAATAAATAAAAACATCTTCCAATGAAACATCTTGTTTATTCAATGTTGCTTTCAGCGATGTGGGTGTGCCGATAGCCGCCAATTTTCCCCTCGATAAAAACGCTATATGATTAGACAATTTGTCTGCTTCTTCCATTACATGCGTGGTCAATAATATAGTCGTATTGAATTGCTGTTTCAGTTCAAGAATATGCTGCCATACGGTTTTCACACCGATCGGGTCAAGTCCGGTGGTAGGCTCATCAAGAAACAAAACTTTGGGCCGGTGAAGCATGGATTGTGCGATTTCCAGTCTCCTGATCATTCCGCCTGAATAAGTTTTTACTGCTTTATGGGCAAATTCTCCGAGGTTCATAAATTCGAGCGACTGTTTTACCCGTTGTTTTGCCTCTTTGGGGGGTATGTCATACAGTTTCGCAAAAAGTATCAGGTTTTCATAGCCGGTAAGCGTTCCGTCTGCAGAAAGCATCTGCGGCACATAGCCGATCAAACTTCTTACTTTAAAAGGATGTTTAACAATACTTATCCCGTCAATAAAAGCATCCCCTGAAGATGGAGTCAGCAATGTCGTCAGTAATTTTATAGCTGTTGTTTTTCCTGCTCCATTTGGCCCCAGCAATGAAAATATTTCACCTTCTTCTACAGATATGTCCAGGTGATCCAGTGCAACGAAATCCCTGAATTTTTTGCTGAGTTGAACGGTTTGTATGATGAACCCCATAGGAAAATATATTTTTATTATTTACTGAAAAGTCTTCTAAAACTATAATCATTCCTAAAATGAAAGACAGAATGGTCCATTTTATTATTTTTTTGCTTTTGCCTCCTCTTTTTCTTTTTTTCGGAAAAACCCCCGCAGTAAAAAATTATGCTGGAGGGCTTCCAGGTCTTCATCCAGTTTATGGGAGCCCGATGCAAGATTTTTAAGTATGGTTTTCAGGTTATCGGCTGCTTCCCGGTCATGGATCAGGGCACCAATAGGTTTGCTGCTGTCATTTATGTTTTCCCCGGCGGTTTGAAGATCAGCGGCCACCACGGCAATGGTTTTTGAAATTTCCCGGATATGGATAACCGTTTCTCTTAATTTAGAAAAGATAATAGTATCGGTTACAAGATCATTGGCAAAGCTTCCTTTTGCTTCCAATTTGGAGGAATAACTTTCAAGATTCGAGGTTATTTGCCGGGTATTTACAGATGCTTGTTTCACAATATCCACCACGGACTGTAAATTGCTAACCAGAGATTCATCCTTTAATAATTTTCCAATTGTTCCTTCGCCATTCGCGATTCGCCGGCTGATCGTTTTTAAATCGCCGGTGATATCAAGGAGGTTAAGGTTATTCTTTTGCAAAGTATTTACCAGGTCATCCGTTGTCAATGCTTTTTCCGCCTCAATAATATCGCCATCTTTTATTACCGGGGAATCGGCTGTGCCACCCATGATGATAACAATCCTGTTCCCGATCAATCCATCAGAGCCTATTTTAGCTTTTGCATCGTTATGTATATACTGGCAGGATTTTTTCCCGATATTCATTTGTATCTCAACCCCGGGTTTTCCCGACAGGGACACTGATTTTACAGTGCCCACTTTCACTCCTTCAAACCAAACATTGTTTCCGGCCGTTAAGCCGTTTACATCAGTGAATGATGCTTTAACGGTTATCGTTGTGACAAACAGGCTATGTTGTCCTCCCAGTGCAAACACCCCTACCAGGAAAATAGCTATCCCTACAATCGAAAAGAGACCAACAATTACCGCCTTTTTATTTTTTGAAGACTTCATTTCTTATTGAATAAAATTGTAATCGTAAAAACTTTTGACTCTTTCGTCATTGCTGTCAAAAACTTCTTCAAAACTGCCTTGCCGTATAAACTTTCCATCATGCAGCATCAATACCCTGTCACCCGTTGTTTTGGCGCAAGTGAGATCATGCGTAATAATAATGGAAGTAGTATTATATTTTTTTTGCACTTCATTAATCAATTCATTAATCTCAACGCTGGTCACAGGGTCTAATCCTCCCGTAGGTTCATCATACAACATAATTTCGGGATGAAGAATAAGCGTGCGGGCAATGCCTACCCGTTTTTTCTGTCCGCCCGAAAGCTCGGAAGGCATTTTATTTTCTGTGTGCTCCAGCCCAAGAGAGTCCAATATTTCCGCTATAGCTTTGGAGACTTCACTTGCAGCCATATTCTTAAAATGCCGCACCATAGAAAATTCTATGTTTTCCTTTACTGTCATACTATCATATAAAGCGCTTCCCTGGAACAGAAAGCCAATCTTCAGCCTCAATTGCCTCAATTCTTTTTTCTTTAATTTATCTACCTGCTCCCCCATCACTTTCACCACACCTGCATCAGGTTTCAGCAAACCGGCTATTATCTTAATCAAAACAGATTTTCCGGAGCCCGATCGTCCTAACACCACCACATTCTCGCTGTTATACACATCCAAGTCCACCCCTTCGAGGACCGGGATGTCTTCAAATGATTTATAAAGCCCCCGCACAGAAATAACAACTTCCCCATTGCCCATCCCCCCGTCTTTGTGTTTATCCTGCATACCTTATCCAATTAATGATCTGAACGATAATGATCTCTTCGATAAAAATCAGGAACATGGAAATAACAACCGATACATTGGCCGCCCTTCCCACTCCTTCTGTTCCCTTCGTGGCATTAAACCCCTTATAGCAACCTACAATGCCAATTGTAAATCCATATACAATGGCTTTGATAACAGAAGCCGTGTAATCAAGAAAGCTGATTTTTACCAAAGCATCATGAAAAAAAACAGTGAAACTCGTTTGCTCATTCACGTGAACATTAACATAGGATCCCAGCAATCCTATCAACCCCATGTACATGACTAAGAGGGGAACCATAATTGTGGTGGCAACCACCCGGCTAACCACCAGGAATTTAAAAGGATCTGCAGCCGACATTTCCATCGCTTCGATTTGCTCGCTTACCCGCATCGAGCCCAGTTCAGCGCCGATATTCGACCCTACTTTGCCGGCACAAATCAAAGCCGTAATAAGAGGCGCCAGCGCCCTGATAATGGCGATACCAACGAGTGAGGGTAACCAGGAAGTAGCGCCGAATTCTGACAAGGAAGGGCGTGATTGTTTGGTAAATACAAGGCCGGTAATAAAACCGGTGAGGGAGATCAATGCCAGTGAGCGATAGCCAATTTCATAACATTGCTTAATCACTTCACGTGGTTCATAAGGAGGAGTAAAAACTTCCTTAAAAAAAAGTCCGATGAACTTAATGATAGCGTATATCTCGCTGAAAAAAGAATCTACGTTTTTGCTGATTACGTACTTCGCAGGTTGTTTACTAATCGGTTCCATCGGAACATTTATTTACTATTTTGGGTTCATTCATACCGTAATGCTTCTATCGGGTCAAGCCTTGATGCTTTTAATGCCGGGTAATACCCGAAAAATACGCCGGTAATAAAACAAACCAGGAATGAAAGAATGACAGAAGATTGTGTTACTAATGTGGGCCATTGCAGGAACAAGGTCACCAGCTTTGTTGCTGTAATGCCAAGAGCCACTCCGATCAATCCTCCTGTAATGCTGATGAGGATGGCTTCAATCAGAAATTGCATCAGTATATCTATTCCTCTCGCGCCAATAGACATTCTCAACCCGATTTCTTTGGTGCGTTCCGTAACAGATACATACATGATGTTCATAATGCCGATACCACCCACAACAAGCGATATACCTGCAATAACCGCAAGCAGTATAGTCAGTATCTGGCTGGTTGAAGTAAAGGTGCTGATCAATTCGGCCTGTGTTCTTACCGTAAAATCATCATCCGTTCCTTTTTGCAGTTTATGGCTTACCCGCATTACCTGCTGTATCTCTGCCGCAGCTTTATCCGTTGAGCTCTCATCAATAGCCGAGGCAAAAATGGTTTGATAGTAAGTAGTGGCGAGTATCCGTTTCTGCACGGTTGTGTAAGGTGTAAGTATTATATCATCCTGGTCCTGTCCGAAAGTATTTTCTCCTTTTTTACCCAGTACGCCGATTATTTTAAAGGGAATATTTTTAAACCGGATGTTTTTGCCTAAAACATCCTCACCATTGGGGAATAAGTTAGTAATGATAGTTTGGCCAACAAGGCAAACTTTAGCGGCCCTTTTTACATCCTGGCTGGTAAACGACACGCCGTCCTGCAAAGGCCAGCTTCGGATGGACAAGTATTCCGGCGCTACCCCCTGGAGACTTGTAGACCAATTATAAGGACCATTAATAACCTGCCCTCTCGCCGTAACGGAGGGGGAAACAGCGTTGATGTATTCCGGCTGTTTCTGCAATGCGATTATATCAGGTTCTGCAAGTGCCTGCACATTGGTAACATCAAGCCGGGCGCCGCCCATTACATTACTGCTAGGTCTTATAGTGATCATATTGCTTCCCATGCCCGTTATCTGGCTTTGAATACTTTGCCTGGATCCCTGGCCAATGGCAATCATGGCGATAACAGCAGCCACGCCAATGATAATGCCCAGCATGGTAAGAAAAGCTCTCATCTTATTACGTTTAATGGCTCTCCAGGCTATGCGTAACAGGTTAACTAGTTTCATTTCGCTGCAATTGATGGTTCAGAAATTAACGGCAGACCTTCCAGTACTTTCCTGGCATTGCGAACATTACTATTGATGTTATCTTTTATGATCTTGCCATCTTTCAGCGTTATAGTGCGCTTGCTGAACGAAGCAATATCCAGTTCGTGTGTTACAAATACAATTGTTTTTCCCTGAACATCGTTCAGTTCCTGTACCAACATCATGATTTCATAAGAAGTTCTCGAATCAAGATTGCCGGTGGCTTCATCTGCCAGGATCAGAACAGGGTCATTGATCAGCGCCCTTGCTATGGCTACCCGCTGCTGTTGTCCCCCGGACAATTGACTGGGAAGATAATGGGTCCGGTGAGTGAGCTTAACAGCCTCCAGGGCCTTCATGGCCTTTTCTTTTCGTTGTTTGGCTGAAATTTCGGGATTGTACAACAACGGCAATTCAACATTTTCAATAGCCGACGTTCTTGGCAATAAATTATAAGACTGAAAAACAAAACCCAGTTTTTTATTGCGGAATCTTGCCAGCTCTGTTTTTGAAAGCTTGCTTACATTGGTTCCGTCAAGAAAATATTCCCCTTTCGTTGGTTTGTCAAGGCAGCCAAGTATATTCAGTAACGTTGTTTTGCCTGAACCGCTGCTGCCCATGATGGTTATGAACTCCCCGGCATTGATAGTGAAACTGACGTCGTTCAGCGCCTTAACGGTTTCATCTCCCATTTTGAATTCACGTTCCAGGTTCCTTATATCTACAATCACTGAACTCATACCTATTTATTTTTTTCTTCAATTCCTTGAACTGCCGGTTGTTCTTCTCCGCATTTGCGGCATAAAAGGACTGCGTTGCGTATTACCGCTGCTATTCTTATTTTCCCCGGTTACAATGCTTGTTATTATTTCATCATCCGGCGATAATCCTCTTATTACCTTCACGTAAGTATCATCATTGAGGCCAGTGATAATTTTCTTTTCAATCAATGTATCACCGGACTTTACCCATATATAGGATCTCCTTGCCTCTGCATATTCCCTGTTTAGCTTACTGGCTGTATCACGCTGATGGGTCTTTTTTTCTTTAACTGTTTTACCCGCCCCTGCGGTATCCCTTTGCGCTCTCCTGATTTTATAATCCTTCAGCATGGATGAATCAGGTTTCAGATTCAAAGCCCGTGACGGAATGAGTAAAGCATTCGTATCTTCTTCGATATATATATTGATGCTGGCCGTCATTCCGGGTTTCAGTTTCATCCCTTTATTATCCACATTGATCAGAGTGGTATAGGTCACCACATTCGCCGATACGCTTGCATGCAACAAGATTTCCTGTACAACTCCTTCGAACATATCATCAGGGAATGCATCAACGGTAAATGTTACATTTTGACCCGAATAAACACCCCCGATATCAGCTTCATCCACAGCCGCACGTACCTGCATCCTGGTAAGATCCTTCGCAATGACAAATAAGGTAGGCGCATTAAAACTGGAAGCAATGGTCTGGCCCGCGCTTACATTCCTGTTCAGCACCACGCCATTGATGGGTGAATAAATATCCGTATAGGAAAGGTTTTTTTCAGCAAGATTTAATTGTGCTGTTGCGTTGTTAACAGCGGCTTTGGCGCTGTTATATTGGTTCACCGCTACCTGGTAATCCGCTTTGCTGATAGCGCCAAGATCGAATAACTGGTTTTGCCTGTCGAAATTGCTTTGCTGGTATTCCAGGTTGCTTTTCGCATTCATCAGGTTCGCCTTTGACTGTTCCGTTTGCGCTGTTATGATGGAAGGATCAACTTTTGCCAGCAACTGGCCCTGCTTGACATTATCATTAAAATCTACATAAACATATTTCACCACTCCCGAAACCTGTGCACCCACCGAAACGGTATCCAACGGTTGAACGTTTCCCGTAGCGGTTATCGTTTTTGCAATATACCCGTATTGTGGCTTGCCTGTAATAAAGCTTATTGATTCTGCTTTTGTCCGGGACCTGAAGTACAGGACGCCAGCTGCGGCAACAACTACCAGGACAGAAAGTAATACGATGGTTCTCCTTTTCATTTCAATAATTTTATAAGGTTACAGGGTTACCCATATAGAATTCATATATTTTTTGCTGCAAAACAGCGCTGTATTTAGCCTGCGTAAATGCCTGCACTGCCTGCACATACTGGTTACGCTGCTGCAATAAATCGTACGTATTGACCGATCCAAGCCGGAACTGCTCATTGACAATACGATAACTTTCAGTGGCGGCGAGCAATTGCTGGTTCGCGGCATCGTACGCCTGCTGTGCATTCAAAGCATCCAGGTAAGCCTGTTCGACGGCCTGTGACAAAATCAATTGATCGTTTTGCAAATTGAGGCCCGCTTCTTTATAAGCGATATTGGCTTTTTCAACATTAGTTTTATTGATACGATTGGAAAAAATCGGGACGGATAATGTCAGGCCAAGACGCTGGTAAAAATTATTTCCCGTTTGAGTAAAATAGCCCGACTTCGGAGATACAGAATTTGTAATAACACTATTGTAACCTGTACCCAATGCCCCATTGGCAGCCAGCACGGGTTTGAATCCTGCTTTGGCTTTGGCAATATCCAATGCCGCAATATTTACACCCATTGCCCCGATTTTTATCTCGGGAAAATCCTGCAACGCTTTCTGCCGTACATCGGCCAGAGGAGGAAGCACAGCCGGTACCTCAACAAGAGGAGCCGGTTCAATATCAAATGCTGTATCGGCCGGCAACTGCAAAATTTGTTTCAGCGTAAGAATATTCTGCCGGACCGCGTTTTGCGTTTGAACCAACAGGTATTTATCGCTGGCGAGTTGCGCCTGCAATTGCAGCAGGTCTTTTTTTGCAATGCTCCCTTTATCATAAAGCATTTGTCCCTGTTTCACCCTGGCTTCAGATGTACTGACAAGATCGCTGATATATCCCAGGTTTTCTTTTGCCAATAAAATATCCAGGAAAGACCGGGTAATAGAGAGGGTAATATTGTTCAGGGATTGCTGTACGGAAAGTTTTGCAGACAGGGCAAGAAGTTCCCGCTGGCGGATAGTATTGTTGATGTAATGATCGTTCCACAATACGATGGAAGAATTGAGGGAGTAAGTCCCGCTGCTTGTTAATTGGTTGACAAGATTGCCGTCGCCGGATGCATTATTATTAGCATTAGTAAAGGTGTTGCTCGCAGACGCGGAAAGACCCGGGATTTTAACCGCCCTGGCAGCCGATAGGTCCTGCAGAACGGATTGTTCACTTAACCGGAGCGTACTGGTTTGAATATTGTGCTCTGCCGCATATTGAAAACAATCCCCGATTTTCCATTTTTTTGTTGTATCCGGGATCTGTGCATGAGCCAGGTTGAAAACCGCAGCGCAAAAAAACAGGAACACATATTGCATCAACCGTTTCATCGGAAAAAAATTTAATCCGCCTGCCTGTACTATGACTGTCGTTGATGACAGTCATAGTACACGGGCATTGTGCTTTATATTTCGCACTTAAGGCAGATTTATTAACGACGAACATGCTTTTTGATTTCACGCATGGTCGATTTGACTTTTACAGGCCGGCCTATGTCTCTACCACGGTAGTTGGTCTTTTGCGGTTCTCTAAAAATATCTGGTCTTCTATCCTGCCTGTCATTCCTGCGCAATTCATTTATCCGCTCCTTCTCTCCCTGTTTCCAATAAATAGGTTTACGGTCATGTTCACTGAAGCCCCTGATAGTCGATAAGTCCATGCCTCTATAGACATTGTGATAATAATACCGGGGATAATGTGATACATAATATTGATGATGCATCCAGGGCTGGTAAACTTCGAAATTGAGCATTATCACAAACCCGTTGTATATATCATACCCGCTATAGATCGGGGGCAATGTGGCGGAGAATAACCATTGGCCATTGTCCAGGTACACAAAATCCTGCCCGCTCAGATCGTAATAGACTTCAATATCGGGGAAGTAATAATATCTTGCTCCCTCAACATAAGGAGGAGCCCAACCAGGGCTTGAATAGTGTGCCCCAACGGTAAAAGTAGCGGGACCGCAGCCCGTTAAACCGAACAAGGAAAAGATAAAAGCCGCTACAATGCTTATTTTCTTAATAACTTTCATACACCGATCTTTAATGCCTACTTTGTAATAAGGTTTTCGGCACTTCCTTTTCTCTCTTTCAGCAGCTTCCTTTAAACAGATTTCATGGCAAATGTTGGTCACATTACAGACTTGTCCAATGATTACGATCAAACACCGGCGTGATTGGAATCAGCGATACCCGCTTTTGAAACAGACCTTTTTGTCGTTTTTTGATTCTCTTCCTGTTTTCGATAAACAGGCTTATAACACAGGCTTGCTATTGATACATTTTTTGGTAATATTCTGCCGCCATCCTGTCGCTATCGAATTGGGGGATAATATCTCTCATCCCGTTCTTGACGATTTCCAGCCATCGTTGGGGATAATCATAATAAAGCGGGATTATTTCATTTTCCAGCAGGTCATAGAGACTATTTGCATCGGCTTCATCCTGCTGGTGATCGGTAAGGGATGTGTCGCAGGGAGTAATGACAAAACTGTTGATCTTATCTTTTGCAAATTCAGGGAACCAGCCATCAGGTAAAGCGAGGTTGATGGCCCCATTCATAGCGGCCGTCATTCCACTGGTACCCGAAGCTTCATGTCTTAAGCGGGGCACATTTAACCATACATCCGCCCCGGCTTTGAGCATTTTCGATAATTTCATTTCATAGCCTACAAGATTGGAGCAGTTAACATACGATTTGCAGAAATCCACTATTTTATCAAAAACACCAATGGCTGTATAATCCATGGGATAAGGCTTGCCGGCCCAGATGACCTGCAATGGCCGGTCCTTATTGGAGATAAGTTTGTGGAAACGCTCCCTGTCATACAGCAACAATTCTGCTCTTTTATACCCGGTAAAACGCTTGGCAAAAACAATAGTCAGGATCTTTTCATCGAATATTTCGCCGTTCTGATCAGCTACTTCTTCAAATAGCAGCCGTTTACATTCGAGCTTTCTTTTTTTCAGCAATTCATCATCTTTTGAATCCAATGCCCTGTACATTTCTTTGTCAGCCCAGTAATTATAATTCTGCGCATTGGTAATATAAGTTATCGGAGAGATACCGGGATAACTGCTCCACATTTTTGATAATGTCTGCTGGTGAAGGGCGGACACGCCATTAGCCTTGCCGCACAGTCTCAGCGCTGATAATGTATGATCCAATACAGCATTTTGAAGTTGTATGACAGCTTTTACTTCTGTCAATGGGATTTCACCAAAAAAACCCATCTTTTCCAAAAATAAAATGTCTGTTTTCAGGTTACCGGCTTCTTCCGGCGTATGGTTAGTAAAAACAAGCTTGCTTTTTAGATCAGCGAGGTTTTTGTTTTTGTTGTACAGGTAGAAGGCCAGTGGCAGTGCATGCGATTCATTCAAATGATAAATAGCAGGCTCCCAGTTCAATGCTTCAAGCAATTTTGCCCCGCCTTCCCCAAGTAAAATAGCTGCCGCCATTTTCGCCTCCGGGTTTGCATCGTATAAGCGATGACAAATCGTTTTCGCCAGGTAATCGTTTTCAGGTAAATCCGTACTAAGAAAAAACAATGGAGCCGTATTAAATGTCGCGGGAGGCAGGTACCACGCCGTGGCCCGTACTTCGTGCCCTGATACATTTATACTGAATTTTATGCCGGTGTCTTCGAGAAAACCATATATCTTTTCCTGGAATAATATGCCCATGGTCTGGTCGCTTTTCCTGACTTGGTCGTAATAACCATATTTCCATAAAATACCAATACCGACTATATTTTGTTTTAATTCGTAAGCGCTTTTCATGTGAGAACCCGCCAGGAATCCCAGGCCTCCTGCGTATACTTTAAATGACTGGTGAATGGCATATTCCATGCAGAAATAAGCTACCTTTTTCTCGAACCCCGTACCGAATGTATAAGGATGGTGGAATGTAAAGGCCATACAGGATCATTATGAGAAAACAAGCACATTTATATTGTATTCAATAAACAACCACATCGTGAATTGTACTTAAAACCGGTTTATCCGTTTTAGGGAAACACACGGATAATATACCTTCTTTATATTCTGCTCTTAAAAAATCCGTATCAATATCTTTGGGCAGGGGAATCTCATGCTCGAAATAATCATAGTTAAAAGCATGGGAAAGATAGAAAGGTGGTTTTCTTCTTTTAGATATTCGCCCCGCAGCAAACACATATATCCGTCCTTTATCTACAGTAACAATAAAATCATCTTTGCTGTGACCGGGAGCCACGATCTCAATTTTATAATGATCCGCGCATTCAATGATATTGACAGCCACCCTGCTGGCTCCCTCGTGCAGCTTACCCACTTCTGCCTTCACCCGCCTGATATCAAACGGTAATGGTTTGTATTCACCGGGATAGACAGAATGAGTTTCTTTTATATGATTAATTATACCCCTCATAACTAATTATTTTATTTTATTAATTCCACGTCTTCCCAATCAGGCAGCAGTAAAATTCATTGCAAAATATCCTGGTACTAGGGGGTACAGGTTGATTCTTCCATCCATGCTTAAGCCACATAATTAATGCCAGATAGTGCTGGCTTGCGGCTCTCTAAACAGGTCACTGAATAAAATGACGGCAATTTGTCACTATAACCTCTCGTTTTCAAAACGACCTGTCTTCTCGGTGATCACGATACGGAAAACAACGGGCTTGATATTGCCCGGCGACCTGGGATGCTCTCTCTTCTCTGATATCTCGGGGGGCCGGGCTGTCTCACTGATCTTCAAGTGCATCATCCGGTCAACAAATAATTTCATAGCGTAATAACGATCCCTTTCTTCGGTGAGTTCCTGGTATTCACCCCAGGTGATCACGCTTTTCCAGTTGGTGAAACTTTTCATCTCATCTACTTCAAAGCATACAGAAGGGTTCCTGCGCATCATATGTATCTTCATCCCTTCTACAGAATGAGCAATAATATACTTGCCATCATACACATAATTCACGGGTACAACATATATCCGCTTGCTATCGTGGCAACCAATGCGACCCAGGACATTGGATTGCAGCACTTCTGTTACCTGGTCATCTGTAAGCTTGCCAATCATACCCAATAGATTTGCCCTGCTAATCATCCTTACAATTCCGCCGGATCACAATCGTATCTTCTCACTGACATTCTATTCATGTACAGACATTACCGGCACATGTGTATGTAATAACAATTCCTTTGAATGACTCTTGTGAAACAATTTGTCTACCAGGTTATGCTTTTTAGGAATGATCACTACCAGGTCAAGATCATTCTTCCCGGCGTATTCACTGAGCCCTTCATCAATATTTACATTATTCAGAAAATGATAGGCGGGATGCAGTTCATCCAGCATTTCCTGGAGCAACCCTGATTCTTCAATAATTTCAGGACCATAAGCTTGGTCGCCTCCCTCCCTGTTTATATGTATTACATGCAATTCCGCCCCGAATTGTTTTACCAGCGTTTTAAGTTCTTCTACCGGCGCTGTTTCGACTACTTTTTTCAGATCGCAGGCGAGGCCGATTTTCCTGATGCTTTTAAACTTTGCATCCGGCGGCACAACAAGAAGCGGCCATGACAGGTTTTTCATAGCATCTATGGTATTGCTGCCAAAGATCAATCTTGCCACCGCTTCACCCCCCTGCGTTCCCATGACGACGGCATACGGCGATAAAGTGGCAGAAAAATCTTCGATTTCAGTAACCACAGTGCCTACTCTTACTTCAGAAGAAACTTTAATCCTGTCCTTTACCCTTTCTAAAATATCCTCCCGGAGACGAACTAACCTTTCTTCAGCGTCTTTGATCAAGTCTTTGACACTGTCTGCAGGAACCGGTATTTCACTAAAGACAAGAGGTAACCGGCATATATGGAGTAAAGCAAGGTCAAGATTCATGGCAACAGCAAGATCAGCAGCGTAATTCACCGCGTTTAATGAAACGGGTGAAAAATCGGTCGGGGCAATAATCGTTTTCATTTGAATATTTTTAACAATGATTCAATAATATTGAATGAGGGCGATACGTCCGTAATCTTTCAGCATATCTTCTTCAACAAATTCCACATCCCCGCCCTGCTCCAATATCTTTTCTATCACATCATCTACTGCATCTTTGATATAAGAAAATTTATTGTAGGGTTCCGACAATGTATAAATCACGTCGTCACTTCCTCCTTTTTCCGCGGCATACATAAAGTTTTTTTCCACTACCAGCAAACGGCCCCTTCGCCGGGATGCCTGCTTCCACACATCTTTCATACCGGTGGCCAGTTTCCCTGCATCGGCTGCCTTTTCAAGCTGGTGATGCAATACCTCCATTTTTACTTTTTTCCAGTCATTGATATAAGGCCGCAAGGCATCACCCAGTTCTGTCTCCGTAGCTTCTTCGTAATTACCATGGATATACCCTATGATGTTCTTTTCGTTCTTGGTGAGTGCCTTGAAATGCCCAAGTATTCTTTTCGTTCCCATAATAAAAACAGGCAGGGAATAGGCTTGCACTAAAAATTTCAAACCATCATCGGTATGACGCAGGAATTTCTCCAGCATTACTTCTTTTCGGTAAGCCGGGTCTGAAAAATTGGTGACTCTTTCGGGGATATCGTTTTCAAAGGCGGCAATATGGTCAGGAACATTTGATTTCACTTTTACGAATGTGGAATAATCCCCCAGGTATACTTTGCTCCATTTTCCGCTAAGTACGAGTACAAGGTAATTATGTAATTCTTTTTTAGCATACAGCAAATCCCTGATCTCAAAAGACCCGTCAACCATGATCTTTTCTTCCATAGGAATATCCAGGTACAATACTTTTTCAAACACCGGGGATACATAGATAGCGATGCTTTTTTTAAACGTATTGTAATTAAGGTTTTTAACAATCTTTTTAAGTTTCTGCATAACCAGCCCGGCAAGATCATCCTGGTAATTTTTCCGTATTTCCCGATCCACCTTATCTACTGCAAATTTTAGTTGCTGCGCTAACTCAGCCTTTCCGCTCATTTTCGGTTCAAATGGCATAATCACAGATATGGAAGGCCGGTAATGTGTAGCTTCGACCACTTCACGTATTTCAGGAGATAATGCAGATTTCATACACCGTCGTTTATATACCAAATATATCCATACACATTGCGGGAGAACATGATAGGGGTCACAGTATGCTTTGATTGTAGTCATTCACCAGTCCCCCGTGTAGTTGCTTTCGGCAAGTTAATACATTGCGCGATCCTTAAACAGGAAAAGAAAATACTTCAGGTGGAGCCCCGGCGGTTACAGGAATTTCAGGCGTATAGGTTATTAGCCCGTGATTACAATAGCACTAGTTGCCTTTGATCCTCTTACACAATGCTTTCACCACCTCCCAGTCCCATTTTGCAAAACGCCCGCGCTGGACAACCAGTTTGTTTGCGCCTTCGTGTTGCAGGTAATAATGGAACACAAATTTTTCCCTGGGATTAGCCCATCCAATAATCTGGCCAAATCGAAGGTCATTGAATACAAGCGTATCGCCCCATTCTTCGACCGTATAAAATTGCCGGGAGAAACGAATTAATTTTTGCAGGTCTTCATGATCGCTGACCGGCTTGAGCAGGGAATCATTACGCGGGAAATACTGAAAGCTGATTTCTTTTTTACTGTCAAATACCGACCGGAACCCGACATAATAACCACTATCGTTTCCGGCCACGACATACCACAGCCAGTTTTGCAAAGGCGCAGGGGTAGTGAAATACCTGGAATAGGCAATATGCTGCTTTTTCAAAATTTCTTTGACATCATTGTTGATGTTTATTTTATTAAATGTGCAGTACCCGAGATACAGGAACGGCAGAATCACACCGAATTTCCACCAGAATCCGCGCCTGGCATGATACTGTTTCAATACCAGCAACATAAGAAAAGCAATGCCCGGCCAGAGCGAAAAGAAAGGATCGGCCACATAGATGGCATTAAAGGAGAACCGCAGGTGACTAAAAGGTTCGAACCAGCCAACTCCATAGTTATTAAACCCATCAATAAAAATGTGCAAAAAGATATCAATAGAAAAAAACAATATCCAGGTCTTCAGCGAAATATTATGAGGCCGGTGTATACGTTCAGCAGTCAGGGCGAGCACGGGAATAATGAGTAAGGTAAAAGTGATCGAATGAGTAAAACCGCGATGGGCAAGCAGGTTGTCGGAAGTGTTCATCCATAAACCCGACAGGAAATCCACATCGGGAACACTTTGTGCCAAAGCGCCCCAGAACAATGCTTTTTTCCCGAATCCCCGTTCAAAAAAAGCCTCGCCTACACAGGCACCAAGAGCTATATGTGTAAGTGAGTCCATACCCTTTTACTATTATTGACGGTTTTTCATAAACAGCTTTATTTCTTCCATCAGTTCCACCTGTTCTTTCTGTATTTCAAAAAGTGTTTGCATCTGTTCCGACATCAGGAGGTCTATTTTCTGGTGGAGATTACGGACTTCGATCTCGGCTTTCAGGTTTACAAGATAATCATTGATAGCGCGTTGCCGGTCTTTTTCTTCTTTTCGGTTCTGGCTCATCATGATAATGGGAGCCTGTACCGCCGCCAACGCCGACAATAACAAATTAAGCAGTATAAAGGGAAAAGGATCAAATGGTTTTTGTAAAAGATACACATTGATCACCATCCACAGCATCATAAAAAAAGCGAAGGCAACGATAAATTTCCAGCTTCCGCCAAAAGAGGCAACATTATCCGCCACCTTGCTGCTGAAAGGTGGATTCTTGTCTTCAAAATCATAGAGTTTTTGGGATAATAGTTTTTGCTCCTCTACTGCTTTGACAACGATCTCATTCAGCTTCTGTAATTGTTCGTTTTCAGTAGCAAGAAGTTGTTGTAATTTTTCTCTTTCCATTTTACTTATTATGGGCGATGAACAGCGGAAGCTTCAGATCTTTCATCAATACATCGGCCATACTTGCCCGGAACCAGCGGGAGACCATTCCCCGCTGGTAAGCACCCAGCACTACCAGCGGACTGTCCGTTTGCTTTTCCAGGTAATCCTCAATTTCAGTTTCCGCCAGTCCTTTTAACACCGTAAAGGTAGCTTTAGGGAAATGTCTTTTCATGAATTCCTTCATCAACTTATTATCCGGGAGATGCAGGGACTCTTTGACAGGCTTTACAGATACCACTTCTGCAGGATGCTCTTTAAAAGAAGAGAGTGTATAACTGAACATCTTAACGGCATAAACTGACGAGGGCTCCCCATCATACAACAGGATAAGTTTGCTGATAGGTTTGTATAGATGCGGTACTACCAGGACGGGGCATTGCACATTGGAAAGCAGGTCGCGGATAAAACGCGTAGGCACTTTTTCCGTATAATGTGTGAGCGTTTCGGTACTGTCAATGATCAAAATATCCGCATAAATACTTTCGTGCAGCAATTCCTGGATGGCGATGCTCGGGTCGTGATGCACCGTATACTCTATGCCGGCCTCCTGGCAGGCGGTTTCAAAGCTTTTAACAGCCAGGGCCCTGGTTTCCGCGTCTTTTTTCTCCAACCGTTTTTGTTTAGGCTCGAAATGCTCTCCTTCTTCCCTGATAAGATCATACACTTTGTAACTATGGTAAGTAAAATCATCCAAAAAAACACCAACGAGATGTACCTTACCTTGTTTGGCGACCTGGATGGCATATTCTTTCGCGCTTTCAGAAAACTTAAGTCCGTCAAAAGCTGCTATTACCTTTTTCATAAAACATATTTTTTATCCAGTTGCAACCGGGATTAATAATGAGAAATAAATATGGGTTGAGAAATAGTTTTAATGAGAACATCCGCCCGGCTATGCTTAAAGAATTTCGATACAGCCGACCTGCCATAAGCTCCCATGACTACGAAAACATTTTTCCTCTTGAGCAGGTAGGCCAGCATTTCCGAATCCGTGTCACCTTTCAACACTTCGAAATTGATGGATGTATAATGATCTTTCAACCACTCTTTAAAATTGTATTTATCCTCATCGTTCCACTCCCCCTTCTCGTTTACCTGGATGATGGTAACTTTTTTATTGTTCAGCCGGGGGAAAAGGTAAGTGAACTGCTTAACAGCAAACACAGATGATTGG
The DNA here is from genome assembly GCA_030706685.1 of Bacteroidota bacterium. Classification (GTDB taxonomy): domain Bacteria; phylum Bacteroidota; class Bacteroidia; order Chitinophagales; family Chitinophagaceae; genus VBAT01. The sequence goes on along the minus strand of JAUZOA010000004.1, from coordinate 77,251 downwards.
CTCCCGTTATACGCAAAAACAATTTCATCAATACTGTCAAAACTTTCAGGAGCGATAATCACAGGGCATTCTGCATCTTTCAGTATATCTTTTACAAACTCAGTAGGCGATCCTTCATATCTTTTATTGAAAGAAGTAGCTGCGTCAATAACCAATACATCTGCAAAACGGCTCTCCCTGATGATTTCCCTGGCCGGCACGCCACGGTCACGATGCAGGGCATACCCGGTCGATCTTGTTTCACAGGCATCTTTGAATAAGGTAATATTTTGCTCTATCGTTTTTTTCTTTACCAGGTATTCTTCAGAATTTTCATCTAATGCCCAATCAATGTATTTTACACCCTGCGCACTCTTCAGGATAGGCCGCTCTTCGGTTACAAGGTTTTCCAGGAATACACCCGTAACCTTTGAATTAGTCAATTTTCCGAGATAGCAGGCGAAATCCAATGCCGGGATATCGAGGTTCATCCCGTCAATAGCCAGTAATATCTTTTCCATAAAAAAGTTTTATCAAAGCTATCACCCCCGGTTGTCGTTTTTCAATGATGACAGTTAGCGGTTCCAATGATCATTATCAAATAAAAAAGCCGGCCAAAGCCAGCTTTTTAAGCTCCCATATACATGAAATCATTTATGCGCAATAAAGACCGGCACCTGGTGGTCCCTGATCACATTTGCTGCAAAGCTTTTATGAAATAATCTTGAAAATCCCGACCGGCCAAAAGCTCCGCTTACCAGGATAGCTCCTTTTTTCTCCAGCAGCCAATTATTGAAATATCTTTTACGATCGGCGTCAAAGCGGAAGATGGTCAAATGGCTGTAATGCCTTGCCGCCAGTTCCTCGATATTCGATTCATCCGGCAATCCTTCTTCACTTTCTTTTATATATACTAATGTCGTTTCATTACCTGTCAGCTCCGGCAACAGGTAAGCAAACTGCTTGATAGCATATACGGATGATTCGCTGCCATCATAAGCGAGGATATTATTTACCGGGTATTCAAATTTTTCAGGAACTACTATTACCGGGCATTCTACACCGTGCAACGCTTCCTTAAGATAATCATTGGGCTCATCGGTACCGGCACTTTTATAGAAGGTTTCGCTGCTGATGATCATCAGGTCTGCAAACCTGGTTTCCTTTTTTAGTTCCGGAAGGGCAAAATCAAAATAGTCTTTATGCACCCTGAATTCAATTTCGTTACTGGCGCAATAGGACTCAAAACGTTTGATATTTTTCTGAACTATGTCCGCGTCGCCCGGTTCTACCAGGGGAATAAACTCATGTCCCACCAGGCCACCCCCGGAATAACTCCATAAATTGGCAAGATCCGTTTGCGGAAGAAATGCGCCTGTAAGTAAGACGGGGTTGATCTTATTCAGCCGATTGGCAAATTCAATGGCTCCTTCTGAAAAATGACTTCCGTCAAACGCGAGAAGTATCTTTTTCATATACGTGTTTTTTACACTGCTAAGCTATTCCTCTTAATAGCAAACTAAACTGACAAGGGGCAGGAAGTCTTATGATATTGGTCAGACGGGTGATGTGAGTGGTGAGTAAATAAGTGGGAACAGCTACTCACCATTCACCACTGACCACTGACCACTCACCACTCACTACTCACTACTAGAATGGTTTAGGTGGTTGTTTTTCCAATACCTTTTCCCTGATCATTTTTTGTATGACCTGCATTTGAAATTCATGTGTCCTTTTCGCCAGCCTGATATCCTTGAATGATCTTGTTTGTATGGTACACTCAGCTTCCAGCGTGTTCAGGTTAAATAAGATGCTTTCCCAGAAATAGCGGTCGCCGGTGTTATTATCCCCGGTCATGTCGGCCAGTATGTTCTTATAGTTCCAGATACGGTTGTAATAATAATTGCTGGGATAGCCATAAATCTTACGATATTTTTGCCGGGGTTCCTTATTCCCGTCAATCAACGCGAAAGTCATTACCACATCAATTCCATCGTTACAAAGTTTCCTGTAAGTATCCACTTCCCCAAGATTGGCTAATCCTTTCGGGCCAAATTCAACGACTGCGGAAACCGCTTTATAGCCGAGGTTGTTAAGAGCAAGGGCAAAGTATCTCTCCACCTGCACTCTCAGCGAATCATCTCCCCCTTTAGTTATCCCCACTACAACAATCTTACTGTATTTTAAAGGGGCAGCGTGATCTGCCTTCCAGGCTGTCGTAATACGGGGTGACCGGCATCCGGAAGCAATTAAGATGCATAAAAAAAGGAGGATTGATCTCATTGCCTTTTTTATTACGGGTGAAAAAGCAAGTTCCGGCAATAAAGGAGATTAAACAGTGATATGGATTATTCTTGGCTATGATTATTATCATTCAGTGGTTAAAGACTTCAGTTTTTTAACTTAAATACTTCGCTCCCCGCCAATAAAAAACACCCCAAACCATAATCTTCGAAATCGGGTATATGGTCATAAGAAACAGGTTGCCCGTCCTTCGGCTCCTTCCCTGTGCCCTGCACATAGCCAAGAGATCCGTCGGAACGAACACATTCCCTTGCTAATGCATTCCATGCTTTTTGAACAACGGGTAAATAAATTTTCTTATCAATAACATTATTATTGATCCCCCAGGCCATTCCATATACAAATAAGGATGTTCCCGAAAGCTCCTTTCCTCCAAAATGATCCGGGTCATGCAAGCTGACATTCCAATACCCGTCTTCACGCTGTAGCGGCAACAATGCTGACAGCATATCTTTATAATCCTGCAAATACTCGCTATAATGAGGATCCGTTTTGGGTAAGGCCGATAATATTCTTGACAAAGCCGCTACTACCCATCCATTACCCCGGCTCCAATAGCAATTTTTACCATTAGGTTCTTTGTAAGGAGGAACAAAATCCTTGTCGCGCCACCAGAGTTTATCAACCGGGTTGTATAAGCCGTTTCCCCCGTGCTTATACTTTGTAAAAGCATACATCCCGTACATTCTCCCGAAATAACTTGTATCCTGGTAGAGGTTGCCCAGTTTGACAAATACGGGCATAGCCATCTGTATGGCATCAATCCAGTTCCAGTCATCCACTTTATTAGTGGCCATCATAAGGTCGACCGACGCTTTTATATCTTTTACCCATTCGGGATGTTGTTTGTCGCCCAGCAAATACATATCAATATAGGTTTGACCACAGCTTTGGTTGTCGGCATTCCTTGTATTGGCGCCTCCACGAAGTCCCCAGCCGTGCTTTTCACCCCATTGCAAAGCATATTCATAGTATTCTTTCTTTTTGTCAATACTGTATAATGCCATGAGCCCTTCGTAATACACGGACCTTGTCCAGATATTACTCGGCCTCTCCTGGTTGGTAACAATGGGCTTGCCGGCATCCGGCCATTTGTCCATGAAATATTTATTCGTCAGTCTCATTACCCGTAATACTTCATTACCGCCTGTTATTGTTTGTGTTTTCTTTGCAGAAGAACAACCGGCAATAACTAATAGAAAGATGAAGGTGGAAATTATCCTGATTTTTTTCATAGCAGATATTATTAATAATAAATAATTGACGTACACGGTACCCATCTGTAAAACCCATCCCGGTCCGGCCAATGAATTCGAACTAAAACATTTTCCTTAATCCTTCCCATCTCACTTTCCATTCACCATCTTTTGGTATGCCGGGATTAATGGTTGTATTACCATCATATCCCGCGCACATCATGGCAATAGCAGATAACAATCCCCCGTTTCCGGGCAGGTAGATCGTAAGTCGTTCATCCTGGTAATTATGTCCGTTATTTAAATAAGTATTGGTTCGCACAGGCATCAGCAATGCGTCAATGGCTTTGCCCGGCAATCCCAGGCGTGTCGCCGTCATCGCGGTCATCGGAAAATCCCAGCCCCAGGTATCCTTCCATGACCAGTTGTTCCAGATCCAGTCAAAGGTATTTTTCATCACCAAAGTATCAAGCATCAAAGTACCGGGCATCATACCGAATGCCCCCAATACCGACGGATGATCTGTCTTATATTCAGGGTTAGTATAAGAATCCGTCGCGCTTTCTGTAAATAAATACCTTTCATTTTGCCGGGGCAACGCGGAAAGTTTGGCCAGCACCTCCTCCCATTTTTTATCGCGGGATAAATGAAGCCGGTCTCTCCATTGCTGGGCAATAGTCAGCGCCCAATGCCAGTACACTAATTCATAGGTGGGATTAAACGTTTCTTCAGCTTTAAATCTTTCCTGCGCAGGAATCACACCTTTCCCCAAAATATACTCCTGCTTAACAGAATCGTACCAGGTATACGACGCCATAAAGTCTGCTGTAGCAAAGACCAGGTCTTTGTATCGCTGCAATGTCTTTTCATCTTTATGCGCACGATAACACAATTCGGCGTAATAAATAAAATGAGGTTGTTGCCATACAAGAAAAGCCCCTACCGACGAAGGGCTCTCCTCCCCTTTATTATCTGTCATCTTTTGCCACCGCACGCCATCATAACCCTGGCGTTTTGCAATCATCTTTGCCTGGTCGTAGACTTTTGCATACCATGTTAAACTCTTTTCGAGTAATTCTGTTCTTCCCCATAATGCAAAATGAATAGCATGCCACCAGTGCATTTCGAGGTGCGGCTTGCCATACCAGCTATTATAGGTTAATCCCGTTTCTTGCGGAGGATAATCTCCTGCGCATTGTATCCTGGTTAAATATTGGGATAGAACAACTCTTCTTTCCAATTCAAAAGCTCTTTTGTCCGTACTCCCGGAAAAATCAACAGCGCCTCCCTTTTGCCAGAATTTCATCCAGTTGGATTGGCTATTGCTCCTGGTCTGCGCAAAAGAGGGTATTAAATCAACGTTTTTGTTTTCAGTAAACCGGCAAGTAAATTCAAATTGACCGGCCCCTGCAGGAAGAAGAATAAAATAATGTTTGGCCTTTTCCTTCAATACCGCGCTCCCGCTCCATTGCAAAGCGGCATAATAGGTAGTCGTATCCAAATTATGTTGCAGAACAGCTTCGTTCTTTTTCGTGAAAATAACAGATGAATGGTGATTGTTTTCATTATTCCAATTATTACCAATATCTCTCCAATCGCCGGTCGGGTAAGGGAACCGTAAACGAATCTGCAACCTGCCTTCCCTGATCAGCGGGGAAGAAACGGAGACCGCGATGGCATCCTGCTGCTGGTGGCAATAGGTAATTACATCAACAGGAATACCCTCTATCGTAAACTTTGAATGAATTTCACCCGTCCACATATCCAGGGCCTGGTAGACATCTTGAATATCACCAACACCTGCCAAAGCCCCGTCTTTCTTTATTATCTCGAACCCAATATTCCCAAGCTGAAGACGATGAGGGTTTTGCCTGAACCAGTTCACCGCATTTTTATTTCTATCCGGTTCTTTTAATTGAACGGAATAACTGACATCCCTTCCGTTCAATTTAAAATTCTTTAATGTTTCATTAAAAGAGTAATTATTCCTGTTCACAAAGCTATGCCAGCCCCATTCGCTTTCCGTACCCAAAGGAACTCCTTTGGCATAAAAATCCGGGAAAGATTGCAGCCCGGTAGCATCCGCCGTAAAAGCAAACCGGCCATTACCGACAGAAAGTGAAGACAAGGAATCAAATTTAGTGTTGATGATTGTATGTCTCTCTACTAATTGTTTCCTGTTTATGGGTTGCGCCATCACTATTTGAAATGCCGGCAACAGGCTAAACAAGCAGCTATATTGTGCTAAGAAGCGTTTCATTGTCTGGGATTAGCAGTGTTCGTTTTGGGCTTGAGTTCATCCGGGCTGTCTTTTGTATAAGCATCAAAAACAAACCGGGAGGGCGTTTGCAAAAGGTCTTTTATTAATGAGATATCAATCGCTGTTGAAGGATTAAAATTATCGCTCTGCATATAATTCTTTAAGCTGTAAAACAATTGTCTCGCGGCCGGCCCTTTGCCGGTAGTATCGGAAAGATCAGCGCTGCTGACGATGATTTTTCCATTACCGGCTTTTGCTTCAAATAATAATGCCAGCCTCCTGTTCATAAACCATGTATCTATCGGTTGAACCAGTGGACGGAAATTGCCGGGGAAATCTTCCAGGTGCATGACCTGCGATTTGTTGACGATCTCCCACCATTGCAGGTCACTATGATAGGAAGTGGGGAAATTGGCAAAAGCAGGATGCTTCTCATTTAATACGATCCCGAGTGTATGAGGAGGGCGCATCTTGAACCAGGATGTATTCCAGAATACCGGCAGGAAAGTTTGACTGACTTCTTTTCCTTTTACCACTTTGCCGGCGATATTTAAAAAAACCTTACCGCCCCTGCTTAAAACGTCTTCAGTTTTTTCATCCAGCTCAGTAGTATAATAAATATCATTGGTAAGAACAGGAGGTTTCGCGGGATACACCCAGATATTCCAGTGGTTGATAAACCCCGTGTTTTGAATACCTGCTTCAATGGTCAATTGCGACGCATGCGTAACAGGGGAAAGATCAAACCGGATATTACCGGCGAAGGTATTTTTGCCGGTAATAATATTCATGGGGCCGAGTAACCCTTCACTAATAATATTTCCATCCGGGTCTTTTATCCTCCAGGATATTGTCGCATCATTCAAAGAAGTTTTTCCATAATGATATATTTCAATAGCGCCACTAAAGGATTCAGCATTAGTATAAATAAATTTGCCTGTTCTTAGCAGGGGAACCGTTGCATTGCAAAAGCTGTTGAATTCTTTTGTTGTGATATACTGCTTATTCTCCCAGAAATCATTCATGGTTCCCACTAAGGCCGTACCCTGGCCGGGAAAATCCTGCAAGCCCAGTAATTGAAACCCGGCAAGCCCTTCTGTCCTTAATGACTTTTCTATTTCGTTTTTATAACACAGCACCTGCAGGCGTCCCGACGCAAGATGAAATTTCCCGGCCTCGTCGCCCATGCCCCGGTCGTTAAGATCTTCCTGGAACAATTCAAAATTCCTGGCTTTGTAAACACCTGTATATTTTTTTATTTCTTCAAAGTCAGGGAATGCGCACCACTGGCCCATTTCATGCGTTACGTAAGGCAGGTTGAATTTTTCAATAGCAGCACGATAATCCGATTCACTTTCCGGTGGCACATCTTTCCAGTTCAAACCTCTTGACCCTGACTTTACCATGTATTCATTTTCGGGAACCAATGGCCAACTCATGGCAACGGATGCACCTGTGTAAACGCGACGACTATCTTTCGATTGCCAGTACTTAACAAATGAAGCCAGGTAAACAGCCTGGTTCTTTCCGGCAGGCTCATTACCGGCAGCCAGCATGCAATAAGATGCATAATTGCCATAAAACCTTTCCATGCGGTTCGTTTCATCATAGATGAATTGATCAATGGGCTTATTATCTCCTAGAGAAACCCCATGATTGGGCCATGTCGGTCCTTCAGGTTGCAAATAGAATCCCACTATATCCGCGGCAATAAAAGCCGCTTCAGGAGGGCACCATGAATGAAAACGCATATGATTCAACCCATGGTCTTTTGCCGCTTTGAAAATTTTTACCCATGAATCGACATCCATAGGCGCGTAACCGGTAAGAGGAAATTCGCAGCAATTCAAAGTTCCCCGCAGTGAAATAGTTCTTCCATTCACTGCAAATTGAGTCCGGTTGATGGTAAACTCCCTCATCCCGAACTGAACAGTCCTTTCACTCTTTTTTCCGTCAGCAGTTTCAAAAGTCACAGTTAGCCTGTATAAAGCAGGGTCAAACTCATCCCATAGCAATACCGGGTTGCCCATTGGCAAAGGCAATTCAATGGTATCTCTTTGCTGAGGCGCCAGGAAGACAGTAACAGGCTTAACAACATGACGCCGGGCAGAATTAAAACTCCTGGCGGTCAGCTTCATCCGGGAGATTCCGGTGATCTTACCTTTTATTACCAATTTAACAGTAGCCGCTTTGTTCTTTATATCCGGGTAAACCTGGATATTATCAATATAAACCGGCGAAGTGGCAACCAGTTCCATTCTGCCAACAATACCATTCCAGTTGCCCTGTGTATGATCCGTCAGGCTATGACTATCCGGTCCTACATTAATCTCTTTTATCCTGTTGTCAACCCTTATCGTGATAACATGTTTACCCGGCAGTAACAAAGAAGACAAGTCATACTCATGTGGCGCGACCATACTGTTTTGCATACCCGTTTTTTCGCCATCCACCCATACCATGGTTTCCGTATGGCATCTTTCCAAAAACAAATTAATATGCTGTCCTTTCCAGGAAGATGGAATAACAACTTCCTTTTGATACCAGGCCGCTCCCACATAATATTTGGAAGGCGTAAGCCAGAAGGGAAACTTCAGGTTGCCGGGTTGGCGGTATTTCGCGAACCGCGGATTAAAAAACCAACTGCTGTCGTAAATACTTCCTGTCCATGGCGTTTGCAATGTCACTTCATCTCCCTTTCCATTTTGCAGCATGGAGCCGGGTAATAGTATTTCATCGTCCAATTTTTTATTAAACCATTGTTCCTTTATACCCGCATCTGTCCTGTCAATTTTAAATAACCACTTACCGGCAAGCGGGATGGTTTGCGCAGGAGCGGTTAAAGCGAATGCAGCAAACAGGAAGAAGAAAAAAACTTTGCCCCTGTGAACATATAGTGATTTTAATATTTCCATTAGCCTTATTGAACCCGGGGCAAGATAAATGATTCATTCAACCCTGACCCTGATTCAGGTACTTTTTCAACTCACATTTTTTCAGGTCTTTTATCCCGTCCACTACTTTTTGCGCATTCAATATAGCGCCTTCTTTGTTGGTATGCGTATGATCGGCCGGAAAAAAACTTCTCACTTTTGCCGTATCCATCTGTTCGTAAGTCGCGGCTATCCTCTCATTCAGGTCAATATAATAAGTCCCGGTCTCCCCGGCCACCTGCTTTGCCCAACCGGTATATTCTGTAGGGATTATTTTTCCATCTCTCCAGTCATTTCTTGGTATGGGTGAGCAGATGATAGGTACAGCGCCCTTTGCTTTGGTGTCATTCGCGTATTTGCGCATGTACCAGCCATAGGTATGCACTACTTCTTTCATTTTACGGATCGGGTTATAGATTTCCACGCTATCCGGTCCTATGCCTTTTATCGTTCCTCTTGCCCTTGCTGTATCATCCAGTTTCCCCGAATCATTATGACCAAACTGCATGATCACGAAATCATCTTTCTGCAATGTCTCCAGTATTTTATCCCATCGTCCGTCGGTGATGAATGTCCGGCTGCTCCTGCCACCGATTGCGAGGTTGAGTACAGTGATCTTTGAACTATCAAAATGAACGCCGATGACGCTGCCCCAGCCTACCTGGCCGTTTCTCCCGGTTCCATCGCCATTGCGGACCGTGGAATCCCCAATGATATATAAAACCGGCTTGTGTTGTACTTGCGTAAAAGCCACGCTAACCAGCGCAATGATCAATAAAAACTTAATTGTTTTCATGTTTGATATTTATAATTATGTTACAGGCTCACCCGCCGGAATTTTATAGGAAGCCGGGGTCAACTTTTGTTCTTTATCCATCACTCACCATTCACCACTCACCATTCGCTCTCTCATATACTTCCGCCTCAATAATACTGAATGTCCCCCTCGCATTCGCATCATTCCTGCTTACACCGTCATCCAGCTTCTTTCCATTCACTTCTGTTGCATTATCTTCTTTCACGCCATTTGCCTTATACAATTCAATTCTTATTTTTTTCCCGTTGGTGGGTTTAAAGCTGGCAGTAAAATAACCAAGATTCCTTGTTGTTGTATCCCTGAAAACTTCTTTACCATCCACGGAAATCCTGATGGGATAGATTCTTGTCCTGAAATTGTTCAGCTTTAATGTCACTTCACTTACCGGCGCGGCCTTTTCCAATTCATACTCGATCCATGCGGTAGCAAGCTGCCCGTCATTTACCCAGTCCGTTGTTTCATTATCGTCATAGCTGGCGGCTGCTTTATTGTTATTAGCTCCTGCTTTGACGGCGATTACTTTCAGTGCAATACGCGATGGCTTGTACGATGGCCCGGCAGGAGCAGCCCCCCTTTGCAAATAAGGCTGGAGGTTATCATCCGGCATTTGTACTGCCAACCCGTCTTTATTCATAAAAGGTTTTGAAATAATGGAAAGATCCGCGCCTTTCAAACCATCTGCACTGGCTTTTATGACAATATTCCCTGCTTTCGTAGTGGAACGGATCAGTATCCTGTTCACACCACATTCCACAGGAAGAGTTTTGGAGAGAATAAAATTTCCCGGACCCTGTGCCATACCCCCTCGCCATTCAGCCGGACCTGTCAGTTCAAAATTGATCATATTGAGCGCGGTCGGGCAACGATTACCTTTTGCATCGGTCACTTCCACTTCAATCAGGGCCAGGTCTGCTCCATCAGCCATAAATCCTTTCGGGGATTTAATCTCTGTTAGGCGTATAGTAGCCGGCTCGCCGGCTGTTTCATGTTTGGCCTCGCATATCTTTTTGCCGTTATTATCGTATCCCATTGCTGTAATTATCCCGGGATGCCAGGCAATATTTTTAAAAGTATACAAGAAGCGGTTGCGCTGCTCCCCAAAACCAAGCGACTTGCCATTCAAAAACAACTCAACCTTATCCGCACTGGAAACAACATATACATTTTTTGTTACTCCTTCTTTATAATTCCAATGCCCGATAATATGAATACGCGGTTTTTCAATATCCACCCAGCCATCCCACATTACCTGGTTGGCATAAAAACCATCTTTGGGAATACGCAAAGCATCTACTTCGCCGCTTCGACGGTAATTCTCAGCGCCGCGGTAATGCGTATTGCTTTCGGAAAAAATAATATTTACACCCCCATCATTCACACGCTGGCCTGTTCCGGGTCTTTCATGCCAGTATTCATACCATCTTACAACATCTTCGATAGCCTGCGCATCCTGGTTATGATTATAAGCGCTGGCATCTTCGCCCCGGTATAAAGGTCCGTCCCCTTCTCTGTGATAAGGCGGCGAATATTCATCCCAGTATTTCCGCAAACCTTCGTCCCGGCTGTATTCCATTGACCAAAGCGGTTTGGTTGAGCTTTTATTGATATACAACATCTCTCCTCCGTATTCAGCAGTCTTGCTGTCCAGCATCTCCCGGCAACCGATCGCCCGCCCGCCATAAGGATCATATTCATCTCTTATCTTTTTCATAGCGAGCATATGTTCTTCGCTGATGCCTTTATTACCACATTCATAAAAAATGATACTTGGGTTATTCCGGTTATAAATGATAGCCTCTCTCATTACTTCGGTTCGCTGCTCCCATCTTCTTCCATCGGGGTCTTTTTCAGAATCACCGGCCGGCATCGCCTCCATTAAACCAACCCGGTCACAACTTTCGACATCCTGTTTCCAGGGCGTCACGTGCATCCATCGTACAAGGCTGGCATTACCCTCCACCATCAAATGATTACTGTAATCGCTCATCCAGGCAGGAACGGATAAACCGATGGCCGGCCATTCATTAGTGGTACGCTGGCCATAACCTTTCACCTGCATTACCCTCTCATTCAGGTGCAACATTCCGTTTTCAAATGAAGTCTTGCGAAACCCCGTCGTGGTTTTCATCACATCCATTATTTTATCACCGGCACGCAGGACAGTATATATATTATATAAATAACCGTAACCCCAGCTCCAGAAATTAAGCCCGCTTACCCTTGAACCTGCTGTTAGCACTCTTGTTTCTCCCGCTTCCAATTTCTGCTTTCCGCCATTTATTGCCTCGATCCTTTTCCCTGTCACTGCATCTTCAATAATCACGCTATAGTCAAAATCCCTGGCAACAGCATATTCATTTCTTACTTGTGTTTCAGCAGTAATAAATGCCGATTTACCCGTTATATCAAATTCTTTTGCGTAGATATAAACTCCAGTCGTCTTCAGATCGGCATATAAAGGAAGGGTCTGGTACAATTTATCCGTAATATGCAGATACACGTTTTTATTGATGCCTCCGTAATTGGCGTAAAAATTTCTGTCATTCCATTGAAACGGGCTATTGGTAGCTTTTTCATGATAATCCCATGAATTATCGATCCGGGCAGCGAGCACATTGTCTTCACCGAATTTTACCTCATTGCTTATGTCAAACCCAAAAGCCATGACGCCATTTTCACTGATCCCGATTGATTTGCCATTCAGGAAAAATTCCCCCGCTTGTCTTATCCCTTCAAATTCAAGAAAAACTTTTTGACCTTTCCTGGCAAGAGGAATGATAAAATGTTTCCGGTACCAGGCAATACCGGTCGTAAGCTCAGCAATGGATTTTTTAAAAGCATCGTCTTCATTAAAAGCATGAGGCAGGGTGATATCTTTCCACCTGGCATCATCATATTGCACGGCTGACGCGTTGGCATCATCACCGGTCATCATCTTCCAGCCGGGGTTGAAATTGTATTTTATCCTTGGGCTGTCAAATGGTTGCGCCCCGGCATGGAGGAACATGCCTATACTTATGACGGCCCACGCTAATGATTTTCCCATTAAGCTATCATTATTTTTGTCTTTCAATACTCTCTACCCCTTCCTTTATGGGTGGCGCCGGCTGTTTTTTTACCGCGGTATATACCATATTATTAAACTTCCAGTCTTTTGTAAACTCCAGTGTTCCGAGATTGACCGATGCTATATTGCAATTGCTGTAAACAAAGTTGGTCAACAATGATTGCTCCAGGCCCGCCGCCACAAACGCGTTACCTGAATGAGTAGCTGTTATGTTGCTGATATAAAAATCCTTTGCGTAAGGAATGCCTTTTTCAGGCGGAGTGACTTTCTGCAGCAGGGATTTCCAATGAGCCGGGATTGTTTCATATGTATATCCTTTGGGCAATTCGGAATAACTGTAAGCAGGGTACCAGTTCAGGCTGTATTGAAAAACATTTTTAACGGAATCCAACCGGCTGTTCTGGAAATAAATATCTTCTATCGTACCGCCTCTTGTCGTAGCAGATTTGATGCGTAACCCATTATCCGTATGTTTGGCTACAAGATCCGTGGCCAGTACATGACGGATACCGCCCGAAGTTTCACTTCCTAATGTCACCAACCCCGCCCCTCTTCTCGCCAGGCATTTTTTTATCACAATATATTCCGTTGGCTTATTTACGCGGAGCCCGTCCCAGTCACGACCGGCTTTCAGGCAAAAATTATCATCATTGCAATCAATATCACAGTTCTGAACTAATATCCAGGTGGATGAATCTATATCAATACCGTCGGTGCTCGGGCCGCTGCCATCTTCATTGTTTTTTATAATAACGCCGTCAACCGTCAGGTTATGGGAATATAATAATTGAACCGTCCAGAAACCAGCGTTCTTAAACGTTAACCCCTTTAATGTTATATCCGAAGAATTCTGAACAAGAAATGTTCTTACACGTTTGGCATCATAATCTACTACCCAGCGCAAACCTTTCGGGTCGTATTCCTTTCGCATGGCCCAGTATTTGTCCCAGCAAAATTTTCCCCTGGCGTTTACGATGCCATCACCGGTTACGGCCGCGTTCGTTGCATTCATCACATTGATCAATGCAGCGGGCCATTTCATTTCAAGACCGGCTATTCTTGTATCAATTTCCGGGTAGTCGTCAAAGTTTCGTGATCCAAGCAGCAACACTCCCTTATCAATTTGAAGATGCACGCCTGGTTTGATGAAAATAGAGCCCATCACATAAGTGCCGGGTGAAAAGGTGACAATGCCACCGCCATTTTTAGAACATTCATCAATAGCTGACTGTATCTCTTTCGTAATCACTTTTGACGTATCGGTTACCGCATTTACTTTATATACTTTCTTCCCGGCTGGGAACTGCTTGGCGCCCACCTTACTGATCCAATCCAGTTTTTGCGCGTGAGTTGCAGCCAGCAGGGTGATGAATAGGGTAATACTCGTGGTTATTCTTTTCATATAATTTAGCCAGGTTTTTAAATCATAAGTTGACGTATATTCCACAAAACCGCAAAATGTTTTCTTCCTTGTTCTTAGGGACTCATGGGAAAATCATCAGCATATCTCAATTTTTATAGGTTCTCTTCAACCATTCTTCCGGTACAGGAATGATACAGATATTCATGGATCGGTTATCCGCCGATAGCATCGCTGATTCAATCTCGATCTTTGTTCCGTCGGGGCTCATGGTCGGGTGGGGATGGTCCGCCGCGGTTGGTTTGTGACCGGTTGAGAGCAATATCATCTCTCTGGTATGCCGGTCAATTAAATAAATGCTGCGTGAAAAATCATCCCCAACGGCCCAACGGCCATCCGGCGACCCGCTTACATGCCAGAGCCCGCTGCCACTGGGAGTTTGTCCCACAATAGTCATCTCGCGTGTACGAAGATTAACAATGCCAAGCCCTGTTGGTTTCTCTCTTGTGCCGGAAGGTCCCCAGGCAGCTTCTTGCCCGGGATTAGCTCCTTCCACCGGGGTTCCCGGTACAACTGCATTATTTGTTCCCGGAATTTTTCTATGCCCCATGATAGCAATCGCCACTTCATCGCGTGAGATAACGGCTTCATGTGTTACCCATTCATATTCCGATTCGGGATATAGGGGACGCAATCCGGTGCCATCGGCCATAACAGTCCAGGTACGCTGCGGCGACTTGCCACCGGTTTCCCAGCAAAAAACAATTTCACCGGGAACCCAGGGATTTGTTTGAATATGCCCGATCTGGAAAGGAACAGAAACAACATATTTTATTTCACCCGTATTAATATTCATACCGGCAATGCCAGCAGGACCAGCACCCATATTGCGCGGACCAAATGCAGGTTCAATTTTAGTATCAGCCGCAAGATGTTTAGCGGCTTCCGTACGACCAACACGGAAATAAGCCCAGTCTTCTGCTCCGTCAAGAGCCATATCACCCCCTGCATCCAATTCAGGCGATGTGGTGCCACAGACCCGTTGATATACAGAAGCCGGTTTCAATGTTCCCGCTTTACTGTCTGCAAACAATTTTGCAAGATCCACTTCAACGATTTGCATGGGCCCGCTGCTTTGACGCCTTGTACTATCACCCGGCCTGCGGCGCGATGTATCCCTGTTGGGATAACGCATGAAATATAACTTCATGGACTTGCGCGCGACATTCAACATGCCTGTATACCCGCCTTCCGTCACCTGCACGATTTCGCCTGACTTTTCATTCACGGCCATCGCCTCATTTCTCACACGATTGGAACGAAAGATGACCCATTGACCATCTGATGTCCACTGGTTATGTGTTTGGTAAATTTTTGCATCGCCATTGGGCGTGCTCGTCAGGAATGTAAGCATGACACCGGTAACCGGGTCTTTTATCACTTTTTTTTCTGAAGGAAATCTTTTCCCGATCTGGGCCTTGGCGGAATTGGACAGGTAAACTCCTGCACATAGCGTTAAAATAACCAGTAAGCGTTTCATTGGCATAGCAATCTTGAATATTAAATATATCCTGTTAGCTTCAGGCAGCTATCCTGAAGCGTCCTGCTATAAGCTCACTTTAATAAAACGGTTAATTCGTCCCTGGTTATTCTAAAAACAGTACCATGACGGAGGCCGGGCGGCATCCGGATTTTATCTGATATATCTGTCCAATTAATAAGATCCTTTGAAGCAACTGCGCCATATTTATGATCCCTGTATTTATCAAAAAAAACAATCCATTGACCGTCTATCCTGATAGCGGTAGGCCCTTCAGCCCAATAATTACCGGTAATAGGCGGGGAAGGCTTGCTGAAGCCTGTTGTTAATTGATCGCTTACAGCGATATGGATATTCTTTTGCGCAACCGGCCTCAATGTTTCATCTTTCAGGAACATGATGAATCGTTTCCCGTCAGGAACAATGCTGGCGTCTATCACATTAAAGCCGGGGTCGTATAACAATTTTGTTTTACTGAATTGTTTGAAATCTTTTGTCGTTACATAATAAATACGGTGGTTATATCCTTTCTCCACCGCTGTATCTGCCGGGAATTTACCAGTAATAGTGGTAGCCCAGTAAATCATGTATTGCTTATTCTTAACATCATAGGTTATTTCCGGCGCCCAGCAATTCCGGGCAGAATCTTTCTGTTCCATTACCGGGACATATTGTTGCTCACCCCAGTGAATAAGATCTGGTGAAGAGGCATAGCCGATACCCTTTGCATTCCAGCTTACAGTCCATACCATGTGAAATTGCCCATCGGCTCCTCTCAGAATGCAGGGGTCACGCATCAGTTTATCTTTACTGACAACAGGTTTTAAAAATGAGCTGTCATTTTTTAATGCTGTGAAAGAATAGCCATCATAACTATAGGCCAGGTGAAGACCATCCTGCCCGTTATTTTTAAAATAGCAGAACAGGTAAGGGCCGGGAGGATCGGCCTGTGCGCAGGCAACCTGCATATTTAGAAATGCAAGACAAGCTATAAGTAAATATTTCATGCATAATTCATTTAACGTATAAGCGTTGCCGCCATTAACCCAATGACCACATCATTGGCAATGGCATGAACGGACAATGATTGCAATGTTTTCTTTTTATCCAAATACATATCCAGCAGGGTTGCCGCCCCGCCATCAATAGCCATATTGGTAAATCCTTTTATAGAGCTGTAAGATGAAAGCCCCTTAGCAAATTTCCCGTCTTTTAAATAAAGCCGTTCCGGGGGATCTTGCCATGAACTGGTAAATGCGTAGTGATCGATATAATAATCCTGTTCGATCGGCCACCAGTTGCCCGGATTTTCCAATAAGAGCGTATCACCCGAGCCATCTGTATAACTGACAACCACCATTCCATTCGTTATCCGGCTTTGCATGGGATTGGTGCTGCCGGCCATTAATAAATGAATTTGCGAAGCTTTTCCTGAAAGAGGAATACTTACCGAATGAGGAAAATTATCCCATTGAGAAGTAAAAATAATATTGTTCAACGTAGTGTCGGAGGGCGTTGCAAATGAAATGCTATTGGGAGTAACAATCTCGTTTTTAGTACCGGCTGATTGTCTTAAACCTTTATCATCAATAGTGGCAGTCGTTAACGGGTAACACCAGTTGCCAATGCCCTGTGTTGGCAGTTGAAGGGTTGGGCTGGTTGGCCGAGGAGAAAGGTATTGGTGCTTAAAAATATTAGTAACCTTATCATTGAAATATTTGCTTAATTCCAATTTTTCCGGAGGGATATTCTCCCCAACTCTATAAGTAGTTTTAAAAAACGGAATGCCAGGATTAAGAGAAGGCATTACTGATAAACAAACAGGTTGCCACCATGTAAATGACCCCTGTCTTACCCGGATAAAAATTGTGTTTCTCAAAAAGCGATTCCCGGGTTTTCCCGTCAATTTATTTTTTTCCAGTTTAATGGAATCAATTGCTTCTTCCGGGTCATATACATACAGCATTTCTATACCCGGCAAGGTTAACTGGAAATGTCTTCCATATTTAATCTCGTATTCCTGTTCAGGGGCTATGATTACATTTCCCCTCCATTGAATCGTTATTTTATATTCATCCCCGGCAGGCATATTAATAATGAGTTCTGGTTTACCAACGGAAGAAGAAATTATTTCCCATTTGACTTTGTCGCCATTAACCCTTACCATGGCAATATCATCTTTGGGTGCATTAACTATCAGTTTCAATTCCAGCTCCTTTCTAAAAAACTGTTTTATAAGGTAATTGTCGGTATTCCCTGTTCTTTTAAAATCAAAATATGCATCCGGTGTCTGCAGCGTGGCATAGTTCCATTGTGAAGGAAAGCCGGGATGGATAGTCAGCGTATCATGCAATGCATCAGGCTCTATGCCAAACAAACCTTCCACCAAACTTCTGCCGGCCATACCAATAGGATCAGCAAAATCCCGGTATAATTCTCCGCGGATAGCATCATAAAAACTCAATTGTTCAAAACCACCGGGACTGGCGCTCATATACATACTTTCTATGATTGCACTTCGCCATAGCCGATAAGCTTCTTCGCTCCGGTTGCCCTGCCAGTAAGCCAATGCAGTATGAAGATTTTCCGCGAGCGCTACATTATTCAACGACCAGGTATACGGCTGCCAGTTGGTAGTACTGAGCAAATACAAACCTTTTTCATTCAAACCTTTTGCCTTAACCGGTATATGGGGTATATAATTATCAATATACCGTAAACATTCATAAGCCTGGAAATCATCCGGCAGTTTTGAATCAATAGCATGATAGATCGTCCACAAGCCCGGTGAAGGGTGAACCAATTTATTGCCCAAAAGATCTTTATACTCTGCGTACGATCCCTGGTAGGGCAGCCACAGGTTTTTTTGCACGGCTGCATAGATCTTATCCGCTTCGTTTTTATAGGGTGTTCCGTCCTCACCGATAAGCTTAGCTAATTCGGCAGCGGTTTTATTAGCGCGATAATTATACGCTGAAGAATGAGTGACCCCTCCTCCACTGTATTGCAACGCATCGCTCGCCCATATAGCGGCATAAGCGTCATACAAACCATCTCCATCGGCATCAAAATTTCTTTTCTCCCAGGCCAGGTGTCTTTTGATCAACGGCCACATTTGCCGCACATAATTGGTATCACCCGTCCAGTTGAAATGATTGAGCAACTCGTCAACAAATACAAGATTCATATCATAATGATGGGCGCGGATATCCCCACCGGGATTCCGGCAGATATATCCATCACTGAATAAAGCCGTGCCAATCTTTTCCAAATGACGGGCCAGGTGCAAAGCAGTATCCATCACCACAGCGGCAACTGCCGGAGTTGTTATTTGTGACAACGCATAACTGCTGAAATGCTCTCTCGCCCTGTCGTGCCAGCCCAATGGATCAGCGACATAGGGACCGCGCCACGCATTCAACCGCATACGCCAGGCCACTGCCCCATGTAAATAAGATGGAGCTTCCCATATTGCATCTGCAGCGATAGCCAGCGCGCCGCCAATTGTATTAATATAGGTATCCGGGGTGTTGACAATAACCCGTTCCGCAATTTTTTTTCTCGCGGCTTCCGCACTATTAAAAATAGTTTTTACTACCGTATAGTCTTTGGTTACCGTTGCCGAAACATTCTGAATAAGAAAATAGCTTTCTGCATTTTCAATTTTCATCTTACCGGCGATAACGGGTGCAGATGACACTGTGGCATTATATAACTCAGCCGGATTTTTTTGTTTAGAAGCATCGGCGAGTTTCAACACGGATGAAACAGGAAATAGCCCGGTGAGTTGCTTTTGGTTTTTTGTATCCCCGGCTGCAATTGGTTTATCTGCCTGCGGCGATTGTTGTATCTCGTATCGTTCCTCTTCAGTAAGTACCCTGCCGCTTCCATACTCCAACTGGAAACTATTCTTATCAATTGTATAGATATTGTCTTTGCAATTGCCCGGCTGCAGGTAAAAAGACGATTCGGGGTCGGCGCCAATATCACCATCTCTTGAAAACTTTTTGCCACTGGCCCCGCCAAAAGCCCAAACCAGTTCAGTGTTACCCGTTACATTCTTAAAATTGGTTTGGATGATCATTCCTTCCCCTTCCGCCAAAGCCAATATAGTAATGTACATACTACCATTGCCCATGATCGGGTCTTTGATCTCATACAACATAGAGCCAGGTCGGTACACAGCTTTGATGGATGCCGCGTCAATGATCCATTTACTTTTATCGCCTGCAATGATCCCAAATTTGAAATTTCCTCCCATGCCCGGCATATACAAAGCGAATTCAGGAAGATCACCGGCTTCCACGCGAAAAGCCGTATTCGTTCCGTACAAGGCCCTTACAAATCTTCTTTTACCATTGCTGATAACAAAATCAGTCCCTTCGGGATGATAGCGCAAAACTCTTTCTTTATTATGCCATAAAGCGGTATCGGGTGTTTGAGCCGGCAGGTCTTGCCAGCATAAGAGCAGAATTATTATTATGTACCAAGTACGATTCACGATGTACGCCATTCCGATAGATTGAACTATCCTCCTGCATAAGACTGGCGTACATCGTACATCTGACATCGTACACATGATTTTATACCTCTAACATTATTAAAAGACATTGTCGACCGCCGGCCGGCTGTATTGTTCTTTACTGTCTGTTGTCTTCGGCAAGCCAAAATAAAAATAAATT
Source organism: Bacteroidota bacterium (assembly GCA_030706685.1). GTDB lineage: Bacteria > Bacteroidota > Bacteroidia > Chitinophagales > Chitinophagaceae > VBAT01. Next base: position 57,113 of record JAUZOA010000004.1, on the reverse strand, counting down.
GTCCGCTTCTTATTCCCACTTAAATGATTCAATTCACTTTGCGGGCCATAGACTCTCGTATTCGTGGTAAGTCCCATTGCCAGTTTGGTTCCCATCGGGGGAATGCAATCCAGGAAAGAAATATCCCCAACCGGTAATTCAGGAAAAGGTTTTGTAGCGCTGCTCAATCCATAAAAATCAAAGAGACGGACAAATAAACCACTGTCCGGGCTCGCGATGTATAATTTACCTTCCACCGTACTCAATTCCATCCAGGCTATTTCCCCATAATAACCTTTGAATTCAGGATAAACGACAGGCGAATAAGAAGTATGTGTATTGTTGTAGAGATTCTGCCATACATTCACTTCTGTGCCTTCCCAGCGATTCTTCCATTGACGGCAAGGGCCCTTGCCCAGCCAGCGGCTCGTTAAAATATAGTTTTCAGGATAACTGAAGCTGATGCCGGCAAAAGGCTGGTCTCCTTCTGCGCTATACTCATATTCGAGCGTGGTCCAGCCACTGGCATTGATCTTCCATTTCGTATACTTCATATCGCCACTGTAAGTAAATTCAACTACCTGTTCATTCCCTTCTTTATAAGCTTTACCGGATATCAATGACGCGCTGCCCTTCACTAATACCGGACCCTTATTGAAGGAAAGCACATAATCATCCGCGGTATTTTTTGTGGTGATCAGCTTTCCTGTTCGTTTGTCCAGCACTACACTTACTTCGCCGCCGCTGATAGTATAAGTACTGTCGGTTTCCTTTAAAGAAGCCGAATCGTTTTTATTAGTAACAAAGTCCCTGATAAGTTCTTTATTATTTTTAATTTCTGAAGTCCATTTGTAAATTTCCTTACCGAAATTATCTTTAGCCACAATAACCAAAGCATCATAACTTTTATAGTCAGCAGGAAGCGGGACGTTCAATATGCCTTGTTGGGTGGGAGCAATATCCGGCGCAACAATTGTTCCTCTTTGTTTTACCACATACCCGTCAAACCTGTCGAAGGGTCTGCTGAAATTTACCAGCGCCCAATAGAAGCTGCATTGATTAGCGTTGAGAAAATGAAACCTGTTTTCCAGTACAATCTGGCCGCTAAACCCTGCTGGTAATTGAACAGGCAGGCTAAGCCGGATCGGTGAAAATATTTTCCGCAAAGCATAAAAGCTTCCTTCCTTTTCACGATGCGGGCCAAGGATACCATCATTGGCATTGAGGCCGTTTGCATCCAATACATTATTAAGATCAGTTCTTACAACCGACTCGTCCAGCATAGCCCATATAAATCCACCGGCCGATCGCTGCGATTTCCAATGCAGGTTCCAGAAATCTTCCATGGCCGAACCTCCCCCGCCATCATCCTGCGAGTGTAAAAATTCTGTGGGCATATAAATCAGTGAATCATTCAATATCTTCTGCGTACTGTAATAATCTTCGTAATGGTTGCAATCAATCCCATTGAACTGGTTGCCCGGGCGATGATGAGGATGGATAACGGGACGTTGCTGGAAATCCCATTTTACAAAATCATCGTCTAGCTCCTTATTGGTTCCCCCTTCATTGCCATTGTCCCAGAAAATAATGGAAGGATGATTGAGATCCCGCAGCACCATTTCTTTTACCAATGGTTCTCCCGCTTTCGTGCTGTAAAATTTTTGCCAGCCGGATAGTTCATCCAGTACATAAATACCCAGGCTGTCGCATAATTGCAAAAAATATTTATCCGGTGGGTAATGCGAGCAACGAACCGCATTCATATTCATTTCCTTTATAAGCGACGCATCCAGGCCCTGCTCATCTTCGCTGAGCGTCCTGCCTGTTTCCGGCCAGAAACAATGCCGGTTGACCCCTTTGAACTTTACCTGCGTTCCATTGATATAAACACCCTGGCCATGCCTGATCTCGATAGTTCTGAAGCCGAATTTTTCGTTTAGCTCATAGAGTTTTTTCCCTGAAGCGTCCTGCAATACAATGTTGGCGTTATACAGGTTGGGTGTTTCCGAAGTCCATGTTTTTATGCCGGTTACCTGCATAGTAACAATGGTAAAACTATCTGTTTTAGCCGCCGGAGTTTTTACTGAAGAAATAACTTTTTTATTCGCGTCGGTGACAGTCGTAACGATAGTTGCATTTTGAACAAGCCCCCTTGTCCATGCCTGCATCGCGAATTTTCCATCCGCGTTGGCATTGATACCGACATAATCAATATACTGTTTGGGTGTCGCTTCTAAAAACACCGGTCGAAAGATACCCCCAAATACCCAGTAGTCGGCGAGACGCTCAGCATTATTGACACTGGCATCGGCGCTCATTTTACTTACAGTCACTTCCAGTGTATCGGGTTTATCAAAAAACAAAAGATCAGTAATATCATACTTAAATTCATAGAAAGCTCCCCGGTGAGTTGGCCCCGCGGATTTTCCATTAATCTTTACTTCGGTATCCGTCATGCTTCCGTCAAAAACAATATGGATATTCTTTCCTTTCCAGGATACCGGAACTTTAAACGGGTATTTATACATTCCCTGCTCATCATAAAAGCGGCTGTTCTTACCATTGGTCTTATAATCGCGGCCGTAATTATAATTACCATAGCCTTGCTGCTCCCAGCAGGAGGGCACGGCTATCTTTCCCCATGCGCCGCTGTTGTGACCCGCCGTACAAAAGAAATCCCACTGCACCGTGTGCTTCGCATCGGTACCGGAGAGATATTGAATTTGTTTGGTCTGCGCATGAATGGTTACAATGGTCAGCCACATGGCAAGAAAAGAAAGGAATACATTCAGCTTTCTCATAATCATTGATCGTTATTGCTTATAAAATTCTATTGTATTAATGACCAGGTTGGGGTCTTTGAACCAGAGCCTGAGTTTGTGTTGAGTATTCTGTTGAATCTTGTGTATCGTTTTCCCAGAAGAATATCCCCGCAATACGTTTTCCTTCCATTCTTTGCTATCCGCCTCCGCATATACATTGACTGTTTGTGGCGTTTCATCATTTATAGCCACTCCGTACCGTAAATTTTTGGAGGTATTGACATCAAAATCAGGAAGACATTTAACTATTACGGTATATTCCCCTTCTGATAATGAAAAGAAGTAATCCGCATAAATAGCACCGCTATCATTGTCCCGCTTGCCTGGTTTTGCAAAGCGGGTGATGCCCTCCCCGTTTATCCCCAATCCTTTAACAGCTATTAGCCCGGTTACAGTATTTTCCTTTTTAGCCGTACACGCACTGGCTTCGATGATGAGCTGTGGCACGGGCGTCCTGAAATATATTTTCCTGAGAGAGTCAGCCTTACCAGCAGTTACGCTGTCTTTTATCAATGGCTTCTTAAATGCGGGCTGGTCCCTTGGGTGCCAGCTCATGATACCATCCCATTTGCCGCCTGCTATTTGTTTGTTATATATATCCGTTATTAAACGAATACTATCAAAAGCTACCATAGCTTTACCCGGATCATAAGCCCCTTTTTGATTTTCATACCCCGGTAGCCCAAAACTTTGCCTGGCCAGCAATACTTTCCTGTTCATCAATCCTGCACTTAATACCGGGTACAGGATAAGCTCATAGTAAGCATCTTTTAATGCAGGTGGAATCGAAGACCCGGTTGACAACGCTTTTGTATAAAGCGCGGCATACCTGTCTATCCGTTGCCGGGCATCAGGTAGTGAGAAATCGAGAGAATTAATATGTTCCGGTTTCCCGGATTGTGCCAACAAGTAATATTCATTCTTTATAGCGGCAATATCATCGGCCGTCTTTTCCCCGAAAATTTCTTTTGCCCATGCCTTAGTATAAGTAAAAGCTTTACCGGGTGTCCATGCCCGGATATCCCAGGCCAGGTCCATGGCAAACTGCAATTCCAGTTCAGCAGGTTTTATATCGCCGACATTAAATACCCATAAACGGTCGGCTCCATAGTCATAGGCTTTTGTCATCTCATAAGAAATAAGAGAAGGCGAAGTAGAACACAACCAGAGATAGTCCTGCGGTGAGCCCCAGTAAGATAAATGATAATAGATACCATGACCACCGCTTCTTTTTCTTTCCTGTTCATCGGGCAATTGCCGTATGTACCCGTAATTATCATCCGGCCAGATGATCGTAATATCATCATCCAGTTTTAATCCCCGCCTGTACAGGCTCAATACTTCTTTATAAGGAATAAATATCTGCGGCACTTGCTCCACCGGTTTATTCAGATCAAGACCAAGTATCTTTCTTTGATCATTGATTACGTTTTCCAGCAACTTCTTTTTTTCATCCGGGTCTTTTGGCCCCGGCATACTGCCGTCATGTATGCCACGCATCCCCACGGTATAAACCGATTCATAATGCACCGCTTCTTTTACCCTGTCGTCCCAATACTTGTATATCTCCTCCTTATTTACATCATATCTCCATTCGCCGGGCTTTTTTCCATATTCGTGTTCAAAATTCTCAGCCCATTCAAATACATTATTCCGGAGCATCGGCTCGCAATGGCTGCCCCCGACAATGATCGCGTAGTCATCGGCTACTTTGGGATTGTCCTTATAATAATAAAACGCTTTGGTGCAGGGATGCATCGCCGGCCAGATATAATTGGCTTTTAACCGGAGCAATAATTCAAAAACCTTCGCATAGGTTTTGGGCCCGATATCTTTAATATCCTTGTCCATGTTTTTAGCAGCCCAGGGCTGCAACCCCCAATCCTCATCATTGATAAAGATTCCCCGGTACTTTACAGATGGTGGTGAAGAAATGTATGACCCGGAAATAAATATCTCCTGGCGCTTAGCCGGCACTATGTCCGCCCACCAAACAAATGGAGAGACCCCGATTAATCTTGACAGGTGAAAAATACCATAAGCCGTGCCGCGCCTGTCGCTCCCCGCGATTACCAAAGCTTTTTTTACAAGGGAAAAAGGCTGATCAATAACAAAAATGCCGAACGACTCCCATTTATCGCGTATCGCCGATACATTTATCGTATTGGTAAGAATAAGCCCGTCAATCAGGGAAGAATGACCAATGGTTCCTGTGAGTAGTATATAGTCACCACCCGGATTCACATTGGCGGATACAGGCATTTCTTTACCCGTGACCAATTGCAAGTCTTTGGAAAAAGCTTCGGCCGCGATCTTCACTACCCCGGCATCAGCAGCATCATAATACATATTCGCTATTGTCGCGGCTGTTGCCAGTGGAAAAGACGAATCAGTACCTTTTTCAGAAATGAAAAGTTTGCCTGTTTGGGCTTTCATGCCTATCCAGGTGAAGATGCCACTACATACTATTATAATTCTTAAAAATGTATATGGATGCTTGTTCTTACACATATTCAGTTGTGATAACTTATAGACCCACCCCGGTCGTTTAAACTTTATATTACCCTTTGTTCCCCCTCCGGCGGAAGGGGTGAACCCTTTAACCGGGCTTTATCTCTTTTTCTCTTTCCCTCTTAGCCCTTTAATCAGAGTTCCGGTAGTGTACCGGTTTGAAAATAAATTTATTTCACGCAACGATCCAACGGAGCGGCGTTCGCTGCGTCGCCCGGCCGCTGCGAGCGCTGCGAGAAACCAAACTGGTACACTACCTGGGCTTCCATTCCACTATTTTAACAGGCTGTGCTGTGATCGCTTCTATTCTTTCACCATCGCCCTGCGCTGTACGTTGCAAGAAAACATGCAGTAATTTTTTCGACTTCCACAGTTCCGTATCATAGGAAGGTTCCCATTGCCCTTCATTTTCATTCGTTAAATCCTTTACCTTCCATACTTTACTTTGCAGGATATCATCATTCATAAATACCGACACTTTGTTATTTCTTTCTTCATCCCTGAAGAGATAATATACTTTACGCCCGTTCACCAATACCTGCGGTCTTGCAATAGGTATTTTTTTAGTGCCCGCGCCGCTCAGGCTAAAAGCCTTTTCCCTTGCCGATACCTGCTGGCTGCTCCATTTCTTTCCATCCCAATAAATAAGTTGATATTGGGGAATCGTGGTTCCTGCAGGTTTCCAATACGTAGCTATATAAGGATCGCCCACCGCATCCGTGCACATGGAAGTTTGGTTGATCAACTCGCTGTTTTGCGGTATATGCATAATATATTCGGCATTGGCGGCATTAATCGGCAAACTGTAGAGTGAACCATCCGATCTCTTCCAGGTTTTACCACCATCATCCGACCGGGCATAACAAACATCATGATTGGTGGCCACATCACTGCTCTCCCGCCATACCCAGCTGATATGAAAGCTTCCTTTACCATCTGTACATGCCTGCCAGTAAGCATTTCTTTTCCCTTCCCCATCTATTAAATTAGTCTGCACCTGTTCCCATTTTTTGGTTGAAAGAAAATAATGGTTCATGACCAGGTTGCCATTGCCCGATGCTCCATCCCTGTATAAAAAAATAAGGTCGCCATTACTTAATTTATAAAACTCAGGGTAAGTGACTTTCGACTCATGAATACCTGTCATGGATAATTCATTACTCAGTTGCAGGGAACCGGGCTGAAGGCTTTGGCAATATCTTAGTTTGTTTCCGTGGTGATCCCAGGCTATATGCAGGTAACCGCTCCCATCTACGATAATGCTGATACAGTTATGCGCGTCTTTGACATTACCCGTGTAATCGGTTTGTTTTATCTCCCATTTATCCGTACCTATCTTTCTTTTTGCCAACACTACATGCCCCGATGAATCATAATAGGCAGCATATTGAAGATCTTTATAACTAACCACTGAATTTTTCCGGAACACAACAGTATTGATACTGGTACCCGCCCATCCTTTTCCGATAACAGAAACATGTTGCGACCATGCTTCACCCGGAAACAGCAAAAGAAGAAAACAGTAACTGTAATATTTTATCAATGGCTGCATTCGGTTTCTTGTTTTATTTTTTGTTGACCAATTGAATCTTTGCCGGCTCATCCCTGTTGCAGGTTATTTCACCGTTAGCGTATTTCAACTCTGCTAATTGGATCACACTTCGTTTATCCTCAAATGAATTTCTTACAGCAGGTTTGTCTTTCCTGCGTCCAGGGTGAGTGAAATAAAAAACATAGGCCCTATCGTTATTCACCACCACATCACAATGCCCGCCGATGGCCTGGTCGTCCAGGCCTTTACCGGGTTCTTCCAGTATTCTGGAGGGCTGCTTTGTCCAATGGAGCAGGTCATCCGAAGAATAAATTTCCATCCCCTTCCATACATCCACGATCATAAAATATTTTCCCCGCCATTGGAATGTCTTGGGGCCTTCTCCTCTCGCGGCAATGGCTTTGCCTTTATCTTCCCAGTGATACAGGTCTTTACTATCCGCATACCAGATAGATTTGCCGTCTTTTTCATTGTTGTACCATAAACGCCAGCTCCCATCGGGCAATTGAAATATACTTGGATCAATCACTTTATCATTCACCAGGTTTAAGGTGGACTCATATTGCCAGTTCATGAGGTCCTTACTCGTCAGGTGAATGATATGGCGGGGATGATTCCAATTATTAAATATGCCCGGCACATAAGTAAGATACATGTGATAAAGCCCTTTATTTTCATTAATATCCGGCGCCCAGAATGTATACCCGCTATCGGGGCGATAATTGATATTGGCCGTATCCCTGTATTTCCAGGTTCTTCCATCTTTTGATTCTGCAATGCCGATCCTTGTACCATGCACCCAGGCTACACCGGTGCTGTCCGTGAGGGTGGCCCTCCGATTGGTATAAAACATCCACCATGATTTTGCCTGGCTGTTCCACACTACTACCGGGTCGGCAGCACCATGACATACCGGATCATCAAATAATGGCTTAGCTGCGGCTTCCTGTGCAAACAAGCCCGCGGCATATAGCAATAATGGTAAAAGAATGATTCGTTTCAATAACAGATCCTGGGTTTATGATGAATGGACTATACGATCTTTAAAACATTGGCATACGATAAAGCAGGCGCGGAAGCCGGCAGTGTCACTATCAGTCCTTCGCTTGTCCGCTCAAACGATAACGCTTGTTTCGTTACCAGCATTTCCACTTTATTGATCTCCCGGGGATAGTTGGGATTGTCTTTCGACAAACTCCTGATAATGGCTTTTCCTGTTTCAGGCCATCCTAATATAGTAGCATATAAAGCATCTCCCTTTGTAACAAATCGTATATCTGTCGCACCCAATGGCTTTCCTTTTCCTTCATTAAAGCCTTGCGCACGTATGGGAGCTGCATTTTCCAAAGCGGGACCTTCGCCCAGTATCTTCCAGGGCCTGGTTGCATAAATACTTTCGCTGTTTACTTTCATCCACTGCCCGATCTCTTCTACTACTTTCCTTTCGTCGTCATCAATCGTACCGTCCCCCTTCACCGGGACATTCAACATCAGGTTGCCATTTTTACTGATCACATCCACTAATGTCTGTATAACCGTTTTTGCCGTCTTGTATTTATGGTTTTCAAAAATGGTCTTATCATAGTGCCAGTTACCAAGACAGGTATCGGTTTGCCAGGGCAAAGGTTCTATCTTATTACTTTGCCCCCGCTCGATATCCCAAACCATACATTTGCGTTGGGTCTCATCCAGCACTTTTCCATTGATAACAGCCTGCAATGAGCCTTTGGTCTTAATACTCCGGTTATAATAATGAGCGGCAATCTCTAATCCAACATTGCTGACCGGCCATAGAGGCAATGCGGTGTCATCAAAATAGATCATATCCGGGTCATACTTATCAATAAGCTGGATGACCCTGCTCCGGAATTTATCACAATAGGCTTTATCGGGCACAGATACCCCATTACCCCAGGCCCATTGTTTACTGATAGCTTTAGTATCATCGCTATGTTCACTCAACGCATGATTTTGCGCATAGAGCTCCTGCGGGTCAAAACCCTCCCACCATTTTCCCTGACCCTCTTTTTTAGTAAGTTTTCCATCATAAGACACACCGGCGAATTTGCCTTCCTTATCAGAACGTTGTGCTGTTTCATACCAACTCCAGGCATGCGCCGCATGCACGCTGACCGCGAAATGAAGACCCTGGTTTCTTGCAGCTTTGGCCCAGCCACCTATCAGATCTTTTTTAGGGCCCGCTTTCACAGAGTTCCATGGCTGATATTTGCTGTCGAACAAATCAAAATTGTCATGGTGATTGGCCAGCGCCATAAAGTATTTGGCGCCGGTATTCTTATATAAGGCCAGTAATTCTTCCGGGTTCCATAGCTCCGCTTTCCATTCATTAATTACATCTTTGAAACCAAAAACAGAAGGATGTCCATAATGTTCCAGGTGATATTTGTATTTCGCAGAACCTTCTACATACATTTCCCTTGCATACCAGTCGCCAAATTCTGGCTGGCATTGCGGGCCCCAATGGGACCACATTCCAAATTTCGCATCGCGGAACCAATCCGGAGTTTTATATTGTTGTAATGAATCCCATGTCGGTTGAAAAGGTCCATCGTCAAACCCCTGTTCGCCAGTACCTGCAGTCATGAATGAAGCGAGATCCGCGTGTTGTGCCAACCACCAGGCGGGAACGGATGCAGCCAGTTGTTTGATGAGCGTTCTTCTTTTCATAAAAAAAACTTTTGTTATTTTAACGCGGTAATGGTGACGGGCCCTTCCAGTCCTGAAGGCTGAACCTTCCAGGAAGACGCATCAAAATTCCTGTAGTTGATATTGACAAAATTTATTTCATGGTATTTGCGCCATTCCATTTTATGCTGGTCCATATACCTGATCCGGTTTGCCATTAAGTTGGCCACTTCGATAGTGATTGTATTTTCCCCTTGTTTCAGGTATTTGCCAATTTCCATTGTAAAAGGCAGGCACCAGATAATACCTGCATCCTCTCCATTGACAATGATTTTTGCGGATTCATTCACTTTTCCCAAATCCAATAAATACCCGGCTGCATTTTTCTTCGCAATAATAAATTTGGTGCTGTAGGACGCACGGCCTGAAAATGATTGAGTGGTTGTATCGGGAAATAAAGTCCAGTTTTGAGTACCATTTATTTTTCTATCTGCAGGCAGTTTGGGGCCGCCGCTGATAAAATGTACACTCCATTGTTTATCCAATGAAATAACTTCTTTGGTTGGATGTAGATATTTCCAGGCTGGAATGGCTTTCTTATCGCGGAATGCGTCAAGATAAAATGTCTTAAGAATTACCGCTTCGCCCGACTGCAATTGTATTTTTACATCGGTCGTGTTATTGGCGGAAGTACTTTTTGCCAAACCAATCACCCCTGTTTGCGGATCTAATATAGCCACTGATGCACTGGAAGTTTGAATGGTTATAGTCGTGTCAATTGCGTTGGCGGTATGGTTTACTATATAATAATATTTGCCGTCTGCGGCTTGCCGGCGAATAAATTTCAGTCCCAGGTCAGTCATCGTTTCCCCTTTCAAGTTAGCATATTCCAAACCTTTTTGTACATTACTGCTTAAGATGATCCGGCCTTCTCCAACTATACATTCGCTAATGTCATCGTTGATTTTTTTAAATGAAAGGGATTCAATCATTTTTTTCAGTTCCGCTCTTTGTTCATCCAGGTGGCTAAGCCCGGGAACATCTTTTGGCAGCGCCTCCATGACTATTGCATCACCTTGTTTGGCAAGATCAATTATAGTTTGCAGGGTACTTACCGGCATGTGATCGCATTGAGAAATGAGGTAAACATCATAATTTTCCTTTTTGCTTCTCAAAACATTCATTACCGATTGATCCTTCATCATCTTATCACTTACAAAATCAATGGAGAATCCTTTACGCTGCAGGTTAATTACATTTTTATAAAATGCTGTCGGCTGAAGCCACACATTTATATCATGAATCCTAAACGGAAGGTCCAGCCCGTTTGGGGTATTCCAGGCATCATATACGGGCCAGTAAGCTTTTATTTCATTATCAGGGTGGCCTTCCTGCAATACACTCTGGCAACGGGTGATGTATTCATTCAATCCTTTTAAGTGCGGCCATAAACTATTGTTGGGTACAAAATTTACCGAGGCATAAAACAACCATCCCGGGAAAGGAGCATCAGCCGGTGAATAGGTAGTGCCATGATAAAACACATGATTGATGCCGGATAAAAAAACCTGCTCCACTTCAGGTTTGCACTGGCTCCAGGATGTTTTAAAATGTTCGGTCAACCAGGTAAATGTTTCGCAGGAAGTAAACGGCTTGCCGGTAGCATGCGCGGCCGATGAAGCAAATTTCAGCATGACAGGATCAGGATCTACATTCCTGATGTCAGCGCTGTCCCTCCGCAAACCTTTTACCGCAAAGGCGCTGCTGCCAAAGGTTTCACATTCAGGCTGATCAACCGCCGCATATAAGTCCAATAAATTTCCCGGCGAGCCATGTGCCTGGTTGGTATTCAAAGCATGTTTTGAATGAGCCCATTTGGTAAAATTCTGCGTAAAATTTTCCAGCATCAAATCACTCATTGTTTCCCGGTAATCACTTTTCACCCTACCCACTATTTCTGTTTTTTCTTCTGAAAGCAATTCTTTCAGAAACGGTTTCAGATCATATCCTCTTCTTTTCTTAAACTCCGTAAAAAAGTCCGGCGTCCAGTCTGCATTAAATACTTCGTAGCTGTCGTTAAAAAAAGAATGTACGCCATGTGACGAATTGCCAAAAGCCGTGTCGAAAGTTTTAAAGTAATTATTGATGGCCATGGAAAAATGATCCAATGTATATCCTTCGCCACCCAAAGCTGCCCGCTTTACTGCTTGCAGGGTCTTCGCGTTGAATACAGCGAGCAGTTGCCACTTGCCGCTTGAATCCGCTGTCCAGTTTAAGCTGCCATCCCGGCTAACCTTATCCGTTATATCTATGACTTTGCCATTTACATTATAAGCCATTACTGCTGCTAAAAATACACCCGGTAAATTTTGCTGCTTTATATCCTTCAATACAATTTTTTCCCTGAGCGTATTGCCCGGTTCCACCGAATACCGCTGTGCAGTTAGCTTTGTTGCTGCATCAGCTACAGTAACCTGCGGGCCTCCAATCGGCCATCCAGTACCCACCGCCATGTCAACGCCCATGTTGAATGATCCGGCCTGCCGGGTGGTATAGTCAAGCATTTGCATCCACTGTGGCGATAAGTATTTGATGTATTTATTTTCATAGCCAATGGCGCCATAGATAGGTACGATCTCTACTCCGCCAAAGCCCGCATTGGAAATTTCATTTAACTGCGCAGTCAACCCTTTTTCATCCACTGCGCTTCCCATCCACCACCATCTTGTCCAGGGTTTGGTTGTCTTTGTTACAGCCGGCCATTGTACTTGTGCATGAAGCGATACTACACTCGTTACTACTATGAGGAGGCACTGAAGTCTTTTGATCATGATGGCAGTAAAACTTTAATGAGTGATTATCTCGATATCCTTTATATGTTCGGGAAACCAGACGGTCATTTCTCCCTTGCCCCTGTTGGCCCATGCATAATACGGTATGGCGACAAAAGGTTGCTGAACTGTATTTACCTTATCCTGCTTGTCGTCGGTAACAACCGCCATCGCGTCTGTTTTCAGAACAGTGACCCCATTCAGCATACCCGGTTTAAATTCTGAAGAGAAAACAGTGCTGGCCGGCAACACAATATTGGAAGCCCTCCCATTATTATCTTTCCATTCTGCACAATAGATAATGGGCCCGCGTTGTAAAGCCACTTTGCCGGCATCTTCTTTCAGTTTTTCACCGGCAATCACTTTCCGTACTTCCATCGGCAGGTTTACTTCCACCAGGTCATTTTTCTTCCAGGTTCTGTTCAGCACCGCGTACCCGTTTTCCAAAGTATAATCCACTGCGCTGCCATTGATCGTTATGGTTGCCTTTTTATCCGACCTGTTTTCAAATGCATACAGGTCAGAAGGTATCGCTGCATTCTGCGCCCAGCCGGGAATGCGGACGAGCAGGGCAAAAGCCATAGATGATTTTGGCGATACAGTAAATTTCAGGTCGCCATCCCAGGGATAATTATTTTGCTGGATGATCTCAACCGGTTTGTTCTGCACCATCAATGAAGCATCGCTGCTCGCGAAAAGATTCACAAACACTTTATCATCCTTTTGCGCATACATATAACCCGGCACGGATGGCAGCAGGCGGCATATATTGGTCGGGCAACAGGAACAGGTGAACCAGCCGGAACGTTCTCCTTCCATATCCCCATGCGAGAAACTATTGCGGATCTGCATGGCATTAGTATAGAAAAATGATTTGCCATCCAATCCAACACCGGATATCAGGCCATTGTACAGTATCTTTTCCAGTACATCAATATATTTGGAATCGCCATGCAACTGGAACATTCTTTGGTTCCAGTAGACATTGGCAATAGCCGCGCAGGTTTCATTATAGGCAGTAGCATTGGGCAACTGGTAATTATCACCATATCTCTCCCCATCGCCAAGAGCCCCGGCTCCGCCCTGCACATATATTTTTTTAGAAACCATGTTTGTCCATATCGAATCAATAGCGCTCAGTAATTTTTCATCGCCTGTCAGCGCCGCCACATCCGCGACGGCGGAATACAAATAACCCGCGCGTACGGCATGACCGATAGCTTCCTTTTGATCCACTACCGGGATATTATCCTGCCAGTAAGAACCATTCTTCCACGGGTCTTTGCTTTTCGCGTCATACCCATTAAAATGTCCGCGTTCTTCAATAAAAAATTTGGCTGTTTCCAGGTATTCTTTTTTTCCCGTAATACGATAAAGCTTGACCAAACCCATTTCCACTATTTCATGACCGGGCGCTACATGTCTTTTATCGGGGCCAAAAACAGAACAAACCAAATCCGCGTTCTTCAGGGCGATATTTAAAAGTGTTCTCTTACCTGTCGAAATAAAATGAGCAGCCGCGGCTTCGTACAAATGACCCGCGTTGTACAATTCATGACTTAGTTCTCTTTCCTTTACCCATCTTTCATTGCCTGCCCATGAATGGGGGTTCAAAGGATCAATTGTTCTTGCCGTATACAGGTAACCATCGGGCTCCTGCGCCTTTCCAATGATCACGATCAGTGAATCAACATAGGCATCTAATTTTTTATCCGGGAACAGGCTCAGCGAAAAAGAAGCTCCTTCGATCGTCTTGTAGATATCGGTATCATCAAATGGGTAAACCGTGCAAAATTTGCCGCTGTGCTCAGCAGCCATGATAAAATTCTTGATCCTTCCTGTTTTATCGCAACGCTCGAAAGATGCAGGTATCGTCACTTCATAATTCATCCTGATCCTTGGCAACCAGAAATTGTCCGTCAGTTTTACGCTGGTAAAAGGAACGGCCCGGAAAGCATAGTCTTTGTTCTGCGCAAACAGGGTTTGTAGTGAACAGAACAAAATGGCTGCATAGATTAATAGTTTTTTCATGGTTTGTCGCTTTATTTATATGGCAAGCTACTGAATTAGGCCTCAGCTCCCATCCTCCTCTCCCTGGGAGAGGAGGCGGTGCTGTATATCTTTAATCAACTATATAACTACCACATCATCATTGCTTCTTTGTTCAGCATTTTAGAAGACTCCTTACTCACCACTCACTACTCACCACTCGCCTTTATCTCTACCCCATACACATTCTCTATCCCCTCAAAATTTGCCCGGAATATGATCCATTTGCCATCCGGGCTGAAATGTATATTCGGTTCCAGCTTGTATTGATGATGTTTCATATTCACCAGCTTAGTAGATACAAAATGGTCACCCTCGGGTTTGAATAAATAGATCCATTCTCCATCTGGCGCCTTCGCCACTTGCCCGGGATCGCCGCCATCGCCGGCAAACCATTTTTGATCCGGCGATATGGTAAAATGAATGGACCATTCATTTCTTTGCAAAGAGTATTTTGTTTCCTTTCCTGTCTTTATATCGGTTCCCGCCACAAAAAACGTTTGCCCCCTCGGTTGCTGCAGGTCAAACCAGATCGTTTTACCATCCGGTGATATTGATTCATGCCCCGCTATTTCCATATCCATCGTTCTTTTGTGCATGAGCCTGACCTCTTTGGTATTGATATTGATTGTCCATATCCTGTCTACTTTATGCCAGGGGCCTTCATGGCAAAACATCAATAAGGAAGGATCGGTCGGGGAGAATTGAATATGATTGAGCCAGGCGCTGTCAGTAAATATCTTTTTGAGCTCCCTGGTCTTGACATTTATAGTAAACAATGTCCTTGGCAGTTTGGCTTCGTAGATAATATTGAAATAATCACTTTTCTGAGGATGCTGCCGGAATAATTCCTTTTCCTTGTCCTCCGACCAGGCGCCTGCCAGCAGGGTTCCGTCGGCATTCACTGTTGTAATACTGGCTTTGAAATCGGCCGGGAAAACATAAACCAGCGTTTCCTTTTTAGTTTGCGCATTTACCGAATAGACTGTGTCTTTGATCTGGTAATAGACTTCCCCGGTTTTATTATGAACGATCTCCCCATTCATAGGTGAGGAATGAAAAGTGAGTTGTTCGGATTTTAAAGTAGAAAGATCCAGTAGCCAGATCTGTTTGTTTCTTGAATTAGTGCTGTATATCTCCTGCTTTTGTACGCCGCTGACATCATTTTTACCGCTGCTGTAAAAGACCATTTTATTCCCGATGAAAGGGTTGTTATGGAAATAAAAGCTCAGGCTGCTATTGCCTTCAATCCTGGAAAGGCGCACTACTTTATGTTTGGTATCCTTGTCAATCCATTCGTCGGGCATTTTTTGGCCGCCGGTCTCCATTATGGGCTGTGCCAGCACCAGCTTGGCTGATAATGTGAGAATTATGATAAGCAGGTAAATAAAAACCCTGGTAGGTAATATTTTCATAATCAGCAATCTTTAGACTATAAAGTAAGGTGATCGGAGGCTTTTGGGTATCCTGTACAGTCCTGTTGTGAAAGGTTGGAGGTTGGGGCTCCGGGTTGGAGGTTGGAAGTTCGATGTTGGAGATTAAAACCCTATATCAGAGGCTCAAAAATTTTTTTAATTCCACCCAGGCACTACGTCCGGGGGAACGTATCCCGCAAGTTTTATGAATATATATAAGAATGTATAATAACCACTGCAAGAGCCAATTCCAACTGCCGGACAGAAAATTTATTGTGAATCAAGGGTTCGTGACAACAGGCTTTCGTGTTTTAGTGGATGAGCCGATGCTGCGTTGCAATATTTAACCCGTACCTATCGTCGTACGAAGCAGAGCTACCCTAAGGTCTTACTATTCTTTATTGAATTGGAACACTGGCTACAACAGGGGAGGCAGGAGATAATTGAAAACAAATCATTCATTTGTCTCTTGCTTTAAAAAGAATTAAGATTAAACGATAAAATCCCTCTCTAAGGCTTATATATAGCATCCCCTGTTACATGTAGTTTATTCGCTTATAGTATAGTTGCCCTTTTTGTCAAACCTGATCATAACTCCGATTCCTGCATCTGTCATTGGGACTGAAATACTGTATTGGACTTTAATACTATCTTTTTCGACATAGAAATTCGGATAAAGAAGATCTGCATAATTTTTTAAAGTACTGTCAAGTAATTTGTCGAAAGTTGCTTTGGTAATTTGTTTTTTAAAGAGTGTGTCGCTGCCTGAGAGAAGTACCAGTTCAGATTCGAAGTTATGCGTCACAAAATCTGAGTGGGTGTCAAAGTTGTATTTAGCAGGAACTGTCAAGCCCTTGTCCATTGTGCAAAAGTGTCGAAATATAGCGTGATATTTTTTATTGCCGGCAGTAAAGAAGGTATCAATAAAAATCGGTTGCGAATACATTGAGATGAAATCTTTTCTAAAGCCAGGTTCGCTTTCAGCTTTCTTGCTTGTTGCGTCACCTTGACTGACTGGTTTGGTCTGTCGGGATGAACAAGCGAGAATTGCCAAACAAAAAATAACTGGTAAAATTCGCATGATGTTATTAAATGGCATGTAACGTTAGGGCTTTCTGTTGTGCTGGCATTCTGTGCTATGTCGAGCTCAAACAGGAGTCCAATAGAATTACCGATCCCGATAGTTATCGGGATGAAGTTAAGTTATATATTTAAAATTTATTCATTCAGCCCGGACTGCAGCTCATTGCGGTAAAAAGATGAAGGATATATTCTTCAGTCAGCCTTGTAGCAAGCATCTATGCGCATTTATAAGAATTCATTTATGTGGTGTTACCCGAAATGTTTTACAGTTTTTGATAAGAAGTAAACTGTCAGTCGAAGCAGGTGGTTTTAAAACAAGTGTATCGTTGTGATAGCGAATGAATGAATATTCAATGCCTCGAATGTTAAGAAAATCATCACCCCTTAATGACCAGGTTTCTGGTACTATTACATCTTCCGTTTCATAACGATAAACAGAATCTGTTCGCTTCTTGTTGTAGAAGTCATAGTAAAGAAAATAGCAAGTTCCGTTTTCATTAAATTTATAGCAGGAGTTAACAAGTTTGTAGACATTTTTATCTAAAATATCCCAGTAACAATTATTGTCCAAAATCTTTCGAAGTTTTGGTTGTTTGTCACTTGACGTACAGGGGAATATCAAAAAAGAGAATAGAGTAAGAAACCTGATCATTTTGGTATGATTCAATCAGGCAGAGATTTCCATAAATTGCGCATAACACATAAGTATAGGCCACAAACCCACCACCCGCCAAAACCAACCCACTTGAAAACCAATATGACAGCATTCACAAGATTTATTGCAATCCTGCATTGCTGAAGGCTTTCGTAATCATATAATTTCATTTGACAGCAGACTCAGGTTAGCCATTTAGGTGCCACCGGCAGCCGGCAAGCGATCCCATTACTTCCAACAAACAAAGACCTCGCAATTCTCATCGCCAGGAATTCTTTTAAAGAAATGTGGGCCTTGCATTAATCGATCCCTATTGACCATCAATCGTTTTAACCGTTTTAACGAATTGTATTTTAATGATATAGGCATTCCCAAGACGGGATTGAACGCATATACCCTTTCATTTTGCAGGCTTCATCCAGGCATAAAACAGGGTTTAAGTATTTATCATCTTAGGGTCATCCTAGGGTTATCTTAGGCTATTTTTAAGGTATTTATAGGTAAAATAGCCTAGGATTAACTTACAAATACCTGATGTTTATCCTAAGATAATACGTTTTTGCCATATATCTCACACTGGCTTCACCGATCGGTCCTGAAGGCCGAAAGATCATCTTTGTCGTTGTGTTTTAATCGGTAATAATGGCCAGGGAGCCGGCCAACCCGCAAAGCAATTCCTACTATAGGATGCAACATCCAACCTCGAACTTCCAACCTCCAACAGCTATTCTTCTCTTTTAAATAACCGATCTGCAGCATTTAACGAGGGCCAGCCTTCCTTATCAATAAACAAAGGCTTTATGTTCAGCAGGGGCGCGCCATTAGCCGCGCGGGTGTATGCATGATAAACAATAAAGGTGGTATCTCCTTCTGTAAAAAAACCATTGTGGCCGCGTCCCGGCTCCGTGGAATCGCCGGCAAGAAAAAGAGTATAGTTATTGTCCACCCAACTTTTGCCTTCCTTATTAAGATAAGGCCCTTTTACATCTTTGGATCGTCCCATGACCATTTGGTACGTGCTCTGCATTCCCTTGCAGCAAATGCCACGTGACGCAAAAATGTAATAATACTCCCCGCCTTTAATAATAAACACTCCCTCACCAAGCGCTTTGGTAATGACAATAAGCTGCGGCGGATCATTCATAAGTTTACCGCTAAGGGGATCAACCTGCACACAACGCAGCCCCGCTTTATAAGAACCATAAAACAACCAGGCTTTACCGTCTTTATCCATAAAATAATTAGGGTCTATTACATTCACCCCTTCGCCGCCATTCTTATAATTAATGACCAGGCCTTCATCTTTCCAGTAATAAGCCGGGTCGGTACTATCCAATGTCGTATTGGTGGCAAGGCCAACGCCTGAATTGAAATTCATCCAGGCGGAGACTGCATAGTACAAATAGTATTTGCCTTTATAATAATGAATATCCGGCGCCCACAAACTTCCATCCTGTTCAGGGATCTCTTTTTTGTGCCATTCGGGTAATCCATTTGGAGGGAAAACACTACCCGCCCTTTTCCAGGTAATCCTATCAGTAGATGTTTTAACAGAAATACCTTTCCCGGTATGGAAAATATAGTAAATACCGCCTTGCTTTATCATAACCGGGTCATGCACCCGTATATCGCCTTTTAAAGGATTCAATGTATCCTGCGCTTTGCCATTGTCACATAGATATGAAGCCGCCAATATCATTAAAAAGATCTTCATATTGTCACCAATTTAATTTCACCAATGAAACGCCTTGTCCTGGAAGAGAAATGTCTATAATCATTTTCCCATTTATTCCGGTTTCGAGGGGCTCATTCATAGTTTGTAATTGCCCGGCCTTCTCCAATATCGCTATTTGTCCGGCTGTAGGGTTTTGCGGCGAGCCCATTTTCTTCCATGCTTCATAAGAATTGCTGTGCGCATTGTCTATCCGGTATTCTGTAACAGTGATAGTTCCCGAAGGCAAGCCATTTACATTCACTCTTATTTTTTCATCCGGCTCCTGTTTGTCTTCATCCTGATAATTCCACAGCATAATTGTCGCCGAATTTTTATCTTTTGCCGCAATAGCTCCAATATCCGGCTGACCCCGCACGCTGGAATCAACAAAAGTTTTGAGATCATACATTCGATTGCCCTTCACCTCCACCCTTTTCCCTTTCATCATACCGAACATCCTGAATACATTCAGCACCGGTTTATCAACTCCATTAGTAGCCAGGTCACGGAAACCGGCAAACCAGGGCTGGTTTTCAAATTCAAAGGACCAGGAAACAGCGCCTATCAAATTCACTTTCCATGTATCGGCCAATAAGTATTCACGCGCAAATGACGCGGCTGTATAACTGGAATACATCGTGCCATTGCGATAGGCATTCTCGGGGTTAGTACTCATACCGCAGGCCGCGCAACCTTCGGGATCGGATTCACCGATCACCAATGGAATATTTTTTATTTGCGGAAACTCATTGATCGTGGCAAAAGCATCCCTTATATTTCTCATTTGCGTGCCCACATTCATCACCACTTTTCCATTGACTATTTTAGGCTGCCCCTTGGCATGAAACAAGACAAGGTCCAATGGCGACCCGATCTTACCCGTAGCATAATTCGTATCGCTGAGACAATGTTTGAGAAATGTTGCAAGAAACTTTGAACCTCCCCCCGTGATATCGCATCCCCCGATCCTTGCGGTAGGCAAGGCTTTCCGTAAGCCATCGGCCGCATAATCATACATTTTGCAATATTCTTCCACCGTTCCCTGCCAGTACGGAATATTCGGCTCATTCCATACTTCCCAATACCAGCTTTCCACTTCTTTCTTCCCATAACGTTCTGTACAATGCTTTACCCATTGATAGATCAATTCCCGCCATTTATTATAATCATTTGGAGGATAGGACCAGCCGGTAAACACTTCTTTATAAGGTGCGCCTGGACGCCAGCTATGTTTATAAGGCTCCGGCTTGGACGAAAGCGCCTCGGGCATAAAGCCGATCTGCGCCAATGGCTTCATCCCTCTTTTTATATATGTATCGAAAATACTGTCGATGATGGTCCAGCTATAAATGGGCTTACCCCGGGCGTCTTCTGTGTACGCATTGGTAGAGCCCCATTTGAGCGCGGGTGTACCATCGCCTGTCGTTAATAAATTATGCGTGCGCACAAAAACCGGTACCGGGCTTAATGCCGCGATCTCGGATAGTAATTTTTTCCCATCCTTCATATAGGTATAATTCGGTTCGTCATAACCGAACCAAGCCCAGATGGGTTTCATATCACCCATTTCTTTGTTAAGGTCAACATGGATGACCGGCGCCTGTGACCTTGCCAGTGAAAAAAAGACAACTAATAACAGGAGTATATAAGCTTTCATTTTTATATAAATTAAAATGACTGGTTAACTGTTTTCTTTATCGTTTTATTTTTGAAACTTTCACTTTCCCGGATACTGAAATTACCTGTGTTATTCAAAACGATCATCTTTTTACCCGGAACAGCCTGTAGTCTCACACTAAACAGGCCGGCATTTTGTACATCATCCATCCAGATAGCAGGTCTTATTTCTTTTCCAAGATAACTGACTTCGATATTATTCAACCTGATCCCGTTTACATGACGGATAAAAAACCCATAAGCCGGCATGATGCCCATGCGGGCAGGCTCCGGGTAATCCTTTTCATTCTCCGGAACTATGGCAGGAATTTTTGCAAAAGAAGAATCCATTTGCCGGTAATAAATGCGGATATTATCGAGCGCCACATCTTCAATGATCTTGTGGGGCACGCCGCTGATAATAACTGCAAAATGTGAATCGGCATTATAGACGAGTACATTGCTGATCATCACCCTTCGCAAAGCGCCATTCGCTGAGTCAGCCACCGGCCCGCGCATCCTGGCTCCAAGACGAAGAAAGATTGGCGCATTCACAATATCTTTCATGGTGATATTCGTGATGGAAACATCTTCGAGCAAGGCGCCGTCAACAGCTTCCAGTGCAAGACCCCGGCAATATTCAAACACGCAATTGGAAATCGTGATATTTTTAAATCCTCCGTTGGATTCCGTTCCGAATTTTATTCTGCCTGTAGGGCCCAGCTTGTCCGGTACTCTTTTCCATTCATCCCGTTTGTAAGTACCATTATATAATGTACCAAGATCATAACCGCTGACCTGGCAATTGGTGATAGTCACATCTTGTGTTGGCTTTGCATATCCTAAAGCATAAGAGCTTTTCAAACAGATCGCGTCATCCCAGGGAGAATTGACCGTACAATTGGAAACACGCACCGCAGAACAACCATCTATATCCATACCATCGCGGTTGGTATCCATCCTTAAATTATCAACCGTAAAATTATCAACGCCTGTTGCCAGTATTCCAAAATGACCTCCATTGATGATGGTAAAATCGCGGAGTAGCACATTACGGCAAAGCTTCAGGGCAATGGCCTTATTGCCCCAGGGCCGACGGGCAGAGGCATTGCGACGTAATCCAGTACCATTGATAAGCCCAGTACCAATAATGGCAATATCCTGCAGATCCGCTCCCCAGATCAAACTATTATGCCAATGACTATGGCCATAATCCTGGTATTGATCAAAGGGATTAGGTTCCGCGTCATCATATTTTCCATTAGCAGCAGAATCAGCGGCCAATAATACGCACCCTGCATCCAGGAAAAGCGATATATGACTTTTTAAATGAATAGAAAAACTAAGGTAAGTGCCTGCAGGAAAATAAACGGTTCCGCCTCCTGCATTGGAAGCAGCATCAATAGCATCATTGATTGCTTTTGTATCAAGACTCGTACCATCGCCCTTCGCGCCAAAATCACGGATATTGTAAAATGGATTGGCGGCGGATGCGGTTAATGATACAACCAGGAGGAAGAGAAAAAAATAGTATTTTATGTATTTGTATGGCATTAGTAAATCTTTATTGGCGGGGCTCTTTGGGCTCATCCTCCATCTCCTTCTCCAATAGGAGAAGGAGCGGTACTGCAAATCTTTACTCAGCTATATATCTACCACAACTTGTCCCGTTTATTACGGGATCAACTTTAGTTCTTTACTCACCACTTTCGAAGCTCCTGATAAATATCAGCGTTCCAGAAAAGCGAGCTTGCACTTATAGATTGAGACTTCCCGGTATTGTTCATCAGAGCCCAATTGTTGAGTTGTCGGCACAACAATTGACGATACATTCAACAGCCCGGCCTCTCCTCTCCTTAGGAGAGGAGAACGAGAGGTGAGGCTAATTCCCATCCGGCTTGCCGGATGAAACAAAAGCACTCCGCGGCCAATAAAATTTTTCAACAGGTAAAGGCTTTGCCGGATCAAACAAGGGTATATCCTTTCTGATAAATTTTGCCAGGGGAATATCTTGTTCCCGGATACTGCTCACGATACATTCCGCCAGTTCATAAGCCCCGTAAGGATTAAAATGTGTATTATCCTTCAATTCTTCAGGCTGATTGGGAAAACTATTGGCAGGATAATGTACAAATGCCCTGGCTGATTGCGAAGGGCCCCATGCTTCGTATAATGTTTTACTCATCGCGTTCAGGTCTATCAATGCCACATTCTCTTCTTTAGCCGTTTGGCGCATGGCTTCCGGGTAATCTGATAATGTATTGATAATATGACCTGCTGAATCAAAATTTCTCCGGTGCATGGAAGTAACCAAAACGGGAATAATATTTCTCATTCTTGCTTCAGCAATCCATTCTTTCAGGGTTTCTTTATAGGTTGTGAAAGGGTCCAAATGAGTACTGCCGGCTTTTTGGTCATTGTGCGCGAATTCGATAAACAAGTAATCACCGGGCCGGGCGAGACTCCATATTTTATCCAGTCTTCTTTCTCCTTTAAATGCTTTCAATGTTTCACCTGATTCCGCATAATTGGCCACTACCACTTTTGAAGGAATTAAAAAACGCGGAAACATCTGTCCCCATGCGGCCCAGGGCTCGCGATCCTGGTCCACTACGGTTGAGTTGCCGGCGAGAAATAGTGTAGTCGCTGTCTTATTGGGCCTTATTTCTACCGCGCATACTTTAGGTAATGAATCATTGAATTCAATCGTTAATAAATTATCCCAGTGCGGGTAACTGATCTCCCTTGGCTTCAACCGTATTTTATTCACCACATTACCATTGGCATCTCTTATTAAGCTGTCTTTTACATGTACAGTAAATGTTTCTGTAACGATCTTTCCTTCCGCTGTCCGGATATTTTCAAGCATCAATCTCCGGTTTTCCGTTCTTACGGTAGTAGCCGATATTCCTTTCGTATCGCCAAGTAATAATTTTACATCGTAATTACCATCGGGCAGTTTCACGGAAAAGTAAAACGGTTTCTGGCTGGTAATAAAATCACCTGTCAAAGGATCGCCGCCCCGGTCAACCGATTCTACTACGGAACCGGGATCAAAACCATACCCGGTTTGATAATTGAATTTTGTTCCGGGAGTAATCTGAATATAGCCGGCCGCCGGCTTGCCCGAACCAAAATCAAATTTATAAGAGGTTATTTGCGCGCCGGACAATAACATGGTCAAAAGACATACCAACAACAATGATCTTTTTTTATGCATATCAATGAGCTAAGTTTTATAACCCCGTAAGTTTGAATACCGCGACGCCGTGAGGTATAACGGTTGCCTTTATCTCTCCATCAACAATTTCTTTATCCTGCCGGGTCCATAATTCGGTTGCTCTGAACTTTCCTTTCCAGAATTCCCAGGACAAGCGAAAAGAAATTTCCGCCGGTTGCTGTTTTAAATTAAATAAAGCCACATACTTTATTTTCTTGTCAGGCGATTCGGCGACCCATATTCTCGTATCCCTGTTATCACCCCTTCCCCAGCCCGGCAGATACAACTGGTGATTATTAATGCTGCTTTTGTTAATATGTAAGAGTTCATCATTGCCCAGGATCATATAGGTACTGTCATCGCTTTGAGCAGGAGATCCGCCCCATATCAAAGGTGATCGCGCCATACACCAGAGTGTAAGCATCGTTTGCTGCTCCGTAAAACTTAAAAAAGAATTATGCTCCCTTTTATCAGAGTTAGGCCTGCCCTGCGCTTCGGGAAACCCCTTCAGGCAAAGCTTCCCGGTGGGTATCATATCAGCATCGGGCCAGCTTCCATTACCAATGAACGGCGACCAACTGTTCAGCAGATCGAAATTGCGGAGAATACCCGGCCAGTTATCCCAGAAGTCATTCGAGATACGGTACATATTGACATGATTATCTACATGATTGGCATCACCGAGTAAAGTCTCGCCGGGAGATAAGCTCAGCACGATCTTTCTTTTGCATTGATCAATGGCCTTACGTATCAGTTCGATCTCGCCACGATGATAAACAGGGGCCGCAATATCATCCACTTTAATAAAATCAACACCCCAGCCGGCATAAAGATTTAAAACAGAATTGTAATATTCCTGCGCGCCCGGCTTTGTGGCATCCACTCCCCACATGCTTTCGTTCCAGATACAACTATCAATGATGCCGGCTATATCTTTCGCATGGTATTTAGTACCGAGTACCGGCAGGTTTTTTTGAACGGCTTCTCTTGGTATCCCGCGCATGACATGAATGCCCAATTTCATTCCCTTGCTATGCACATAATCGCCGATGGCTTTAAAGCCTTTCCCATCAGCCGCGGAAGGAAAACGATTGATGGCAGGAAGCAATCGCCCGTATTCATCCATAGCTAACCCCTGAAAGCGGCTTCCATAATCTTTATAAGGCTGGTTTACTTCAAAAGTTGTCCAATTGTCGGGGCTCCATCCTTCAGGGCCGGGGTTGAACCAGCAAAAATCTATTACTGCATATTCATACCCATGCGGTAATAGTTTAACGGCTAATACATCCACTTCCTGCCTGAATTGTTTTTCAGTAATGCTGCCGCAATAGGCATCATAACTATTCCAGCCCATGGGCGGAACAACAGCCCAGCCTTTAAATCCAGTTTTGTTTTGGGCGGTTACAGTCAATGTTAGCAATGCCCCAAAAAGAAAGAACCAATTTTTCATATTTTATATAGGTTAACTAACGGTCAAGGCAAAACAATTTCTTCCTGATCATTTTCCATCATCATTTACCTGAACAGAACTATCATTCATCTGGAATGAATATTTCTTCAACAAACTAATAATTTCAGACCCCGCAAGCAAAACAGGTCCATAACCATGGGCGGCAAAAACATTTACGGGACGGTAGTAATAAAAAACGGGATCAAAAGCCATCCCCGTACCTACACAGGTTCCTTCTACCTGTCCCTTGTCATTTATTTTTGTGGCAACAGCGTTCCAGGCCAGCAGGCACATCGGCGCATAAGCTTTTGCATCTATCCAGCCTTTATTGATTGCTTTCGCGATACAGTAAGTGTAGATGGCCGTGGCGGATGTTTCCAGGTAAGTATCATTTTTATCCAGCAACTGGTGCCAAAGCCCTTTATCCGACTGGTAAGATGCCAGGCCTTTAATATGTGTTTGCAACTGTTCCAATACCTTTTTATACCCGGCATGATTAGCAGGTAACACATCGAGCAGCTCGGTCATTGCCATCAATGCCCATCCATTGGCCCTTGCCCAGTGAAATTCAGGATGCACTTTCATGTCTTCCACCCATCCGTGCATATAAAGGTTTATATCTTTATTAAACATTCTTTCTGAAAACTGTACTACCTGTTTTACGGCATCGTCGAAGTAGCTGATATCACCGGTCAATTTTCCCATTTGTGCCAGCGCGGGAACACTCATATACATATCGTCGAGCCACAGAGTGTTTTTTTGAGGCCGGTTTCTTGCGAGCGTCCCATCAGCCAGTCTTTGTTGCCGGGTGGATATATAATGAATGTAATTATCTATCATGGCCCGGAGGGTGAGCGATCCGCCCGAACGAAGCAATTTGATCGTAGCGGCACACATAGCGCCTGCGTCATCCAATGCCTTTGGATCTATTACCTGTCGCAACGGGTTTGAATTCTTTGGCATTTTTTGATAAAGTGACCGGAAAGCAGGAACAGCATGACTGATCCATTCCAATCTTTTCTTTGTATAACCCGCATATTTGGTATCACCCGTCGCCTCTGTGACTGCCAGCATACCTGAATAAGTAACACCCCATTCATAGCTGGTCAGGCGAAAATCGCCGGGCTTGAATACAATGTTGGTATCAGGATCAGCTGCATCTGTTGTGATGGTATTTGTAAGGCGGTTGATGAATGCAGCGGGCGTTACCGAATCCACATAATGAAAAACCCTGTCGAGTATATTTTTGATATTAGCTTCTGTGGGAATAGTATAGGGAATAGGGTAAGCAGGTTGCAGGGCATGTAAAGGAGTTGTCACATCGTTTCCCCTTTGCTGAGCCATGGCAAAGGAAAAGAAGGCGTTGGTTAAAATGGCGGTAAAAAGGAATTGTTTCATGATGCAAAATAAATTTTCTTATACACATCTTCGTTTGCAAAAGAAAAGGCAGGTGTATTTCCCTGCCGTTTTCTTTGATTGCACGATTGCTTGCGGAAAATCAGTAGCCTGTATTTCGAAATAAGTTGTCAACCTTTGCACATTCCTTCGCCTGCTTGAGAAATGTATAAAGGTTGACGACTCTTATCTTAATACCCCGGGTTTTGGTACGCAGCTCTTGTCGCAGCATCCAGCAGTTTGCCATCCTGGTCTGTAAGCTGAACGAGGTAAGAGCTGGGCCATGGCCGGAAAGTATAGGCTCTTTTCATTTGTCCTTTGCCATTTCCATCCTGTCCATTACCGCTTTCGGGATTAGCGGCGACGGGCCATAATCCCGCTTTATCAGAAGCCATTTGATTAAGGTATTCTACGCGATCATACAGGATGCCGGCATTATGAAGATCTTCCCATTGAAGACCCTCAGATAAAAATTCACGCTCTTTTTCATTATAAATAAAATGAACGAACATGTCTGCCTTGGTTGTAACAGTAGGAATATAACTTTCGGCTAAAGCCTCCGGTGTACCGGGGGTAAAAATATTTTCAGTGATTTGCATTTTGGTAATAGATGTACCATTTGCATTATAAGGAGGAGCCAGTTCTGCGGGGGCCAGTGTGGCAGCCTGTGGTTCCCACTGCACCAAAGCCAAGGGGCGTGCATCACCGGATTTATAAGCTGCGCGCTGACGTACAATATTTATATCAGCTACCGCCTGCGCATACAAACCTTTACGCCCGTAAGCTTCCGCACGGATCAGGAAGGTTTCGGCAAGACGCATGAGGATAGCATCGCGGGTACCGGATTCACTATTGAAATTGGATTCATCCGCGCTTCCGCCTCTTAACGGGTCAACGAATTTTTTGGAAGAGAGATAAATATTTCTTGATGAAGTAGCCAATCCCATGGATGACCCGTTTACCGCGTTTAATCTATAATAATATTTACCGGTAGTGGCTGATTGCACCCAGCGCACCATGAACTGGTAAGGCTGGCTCATAGCCTTAAGCGAATCTATTGCTTCGTTTTTCTGGTTTTCAAGATAAATAAGGGCACGTGCACCATTCAGGATACGTTTACTTCCGGATGTAACAGTGGGTTCGGTGGGCGGTTTATTGGCATTCCACCAGGCGGCTGTAGCAGCGCTCCATGTATAAGAGGTGCTACTGGTAGGCATATTGCTGAGGTACTCGTATTGAAAAGTCTTATAGTACCTTGAATCATTCACTTTATCATGGAAATTATCATAGGCCCAGTCAGTAGGTTTGTAAGTAGCAAAGGGGCGGCCATAAGCCTGCGAGCGTGTCACACCTGTACTGGCCGTATAATCTCCTATATGATAGTTGCAGGAGCGGTTACCCCCGAAACGACCATCCACCGTTATATTAAGATCAAACTGAGCGGCCCATAACACTTCATTATTCTGCGCTCCTGTTTCTGAAACTGCCGGATTGAATAATGTCCAATAATCAGGAGCAAGGCCGCCTGCTCCGCCTTTGCCATTGATTACTTCAGTGGCAATAGAAATTACTGAATCAAGATCAGTAGCAACATTACCTTTATATAACATTTTCAGCGTAGGTTCGGTGCTGCCGGCAAATCCTGCCGCCTGGGCCCGGTTAAGATAAAGCTTGGCTAAGAAATGACCGGCGGCCCATTTGGTAAGACGACCACGATCAGTAGTGGTAGTGGGCAGGTTGTCATAAGCATAACGCATGTCAGCAATGATCTGTTTGTAAATATCCTCCAGCTTCGCTTTAGGGTAATAATAAATACCATTGTCTTCCCGCTTGGGAGTGAGCAAAAGAGGAACATCGCCTAACTGGTTTGATATAAGATAATAAGCCCAGGAGCGCAGCATTAATATCTCTGCCCTTCTTCCTTTCCTGTATGTTTCGTCAGTACCAAAACGTCCCGGTTTAATATTATCAATGATATCCAGCGCGATATTACAATTATTAATATGCGGATAAGCTCCCATAGGCGCATAATTGGAATTGGCGCCCCCGAGATAATTCGTCACATTTTGAGCGGCAATGGTGCTGGCGTCCGTTCCATAAGCCGCGCTGGTCAGGCGTGCAAAGGTGGCATCTACATGCATGTAGGCATCTGATTCCGGTTCAATCAGCTTGGCGCCATTACCATCCCATTCCTGTTTTACGCGGGCATATACATAAAGACCATTAATAAGCGCATTCAGCCCGCTTTCATTATTGTAATAATCCTGGGTAAGATTGGTAACCTGCTTTTCGGTAAGAAATTTCTTACAGGAAACAAAAGAGATACCATTCAATAATAACAACACCGGGATTAAGAAATATCTTTTACTATATTGTTTCATAAAATCTTTTTTATTTTTTATTGAGGCGAGGCATGCCTTGTCTCAATGATTAAAAACCTGCTCTTATACCAATCACGATACTTTGCGGAAGAATAGTATTATTGTTTGTTCCGCCCAGCGGGTTCGTATTGGAAGAAGCAATACTCCAGTTGGTATCATCGTCCGGGTTGATTCCCCACTTTACGACACCGGGCCCGAAAATGACGGGGTTGATCATCTGGAAGTTCAATACAAGATCATTCAGGCCAATTCTTTGAATTAATTTCTTCGTAAATGTATACGAAAGCGAAATATTCTTTACCGCTCCGAATGAACCATCATTATATTGCATCGCAGCCGTCAAATTCGTTATAGCGCTGGAAGAGTTGGGCATTGGCCAGCGGCCATTGGGGTTAGTCCATGACCATAAATTATTTTCTACACGGCCATTAGGATTTACACCGCCATAAGAATTGGGATATCCGCCAAAATACATCTGTCCCCAGCGGAAATAGATGAATGAACTTAATGACCAGTTTTTATAATGGAATGTGTTGGTAATGCCGCCGGTCCAGGCAGGACGGGGTGAGCCCAGGACTACAAAATCGGATGAATTAATCTTGTAGTCGCCATTTTGATCAACTACTTTAATAGTCCCCGGGCGGAAATTGGTTCCATTGGCATTGAACAGGGCCATATCAGCGAGATCCTTGGCCGATGACCCCCAGATTCCTGCGTTGGCATAATTATAAAATACCTGCAAGGGCTGACCGATAAACCATCCGCTGGCAATAAGGTCCTGTTTGCCGTTTATTAATTCAACGATCTTTTCACTGTTCTTCGACCAGTTGAGATCAACATCCCAGCTAAAGTTTCCTTTTCGAATGGGCGTTCCGGAGAGCGTTATCTCTATTCCTTTATTACTGGTTTTGCCTATATTTTCGATCTTTTGAACATATCCTGATACGGCCGGAAGTGTTTTCGGCAAGATCAGGTCGGATGTTTTTTGCTGATAGACTTCGATGGAGCCTGATAAGCGGTTCCTAAAGAGCGCAAAATCGAGCCCGATATTTGTTTCCGCTGTACTTTCCCATTTCAGATCCGGGTTTTGTACTAACTGGGGCAGGTACCCGATACCGGCAGTAGAACCGAACACATAAGGGTTCCTGCTGAGAGGACCCGAAGTAGTGTAGGGCTGTACGGATGAATTGCCCACTACACCATAGCCGAAACGGGGCTTAAGTTCATCAATCCATCTTACGGAATTCAAAAACTTTTCTTGCTGCATTTTCCAGGCCAGGGCAAATGATGGGAAGAAGTCCCATTTATGACCCGGCGCTAATACAGAGGCGCCATCATAGCGGCCGGAAGCTGTAAGCAAGTATTTATCCATCAGGGTATAATTCAAACGGCCCATAAAGGAAGTAAGTGTGTTTTCTGTAAACCCTGTACCATAACCACCCGGGTTTCCAACGGTATTGGATCCAAGGTCATACCACAGGCTAAGGGGATTGATATTTCCCGATACGCTGGTGCTGCTGTTTTCTTTCCTGGACTTTTGAGAGGATTGAAGTAAGGTTATTCCTACCTTATGCACTTTAGCAAAGGTTTTGTCGAAATAGAGCAGGTTTTCGACAACGTATGAAAAGTTTTCTTCCGTAGCATAAGCGGCAGTATTGGGCTTATTGGTAAGATGGCTTGTTGCGTCAGGTCCGGTCCATGAAGCTGATCTGAAATGACGGTATTGCGCGCCGAAGTTTACGCGGTATTTCAACCAGGGTGTAAACTTAATTTCGCTGTACATGTTTGCCAAAACAGCGGCCGTACGCCTCTCATTCAGGGATTGGGAGATATCAATTAAAGGATTCCATAAACTAAGGTTACCTCCCGGGTTCCTGATGGAGAAACCGTTGGCATCTGTAGGCAATGCATAGGGAAACTGGTCGCTGGCCCTGGAATAAAGATCTTTTGAACCTGTGTTAGAAGTATTCGGGCCCTGTATACCAAAGTTCTGAATAGATACGGATGCGATAACAGAAGTACCAAGTGTAAACCATTTGGTGGGAGATACATCGCCGCTTATATTGGCGGTAAAACGTTTATAATCCTGGTCTTTTTGAACGCCTAATTGATTATAATAACCAAGAGAAAGGGATAAGCGTGATACATCATTTCCGGCGGTAACAGAAATTTGATGGTTCTGGGTTACACCCTGGCGCACTGCATCATTTAGCCAATTATGGCTTCTTATGTTTTGGGAATTATAAACAGGAACCTGGGCTGGCCATCCAAGAGCCTGTTCAGCAGCAGAGGTTGCGCGCATTTTGACCGTACCATCAGGGTTCCAGTCATAGCCCATCATAACGGATGCGATGGCGACAGGATCTGTAAAGCCCACCATGGTAGAATCATCTTTGGGATTAGGATACCATACGACAGCCGGTACATTAAAGTCGCTATTGTTTGCGATATTGTGATATTGACGTCCATTAATTAAACTCAAACGCCACCTGTCAACATATTGGCCTCCATCCATCCAATCGGTCAGTGATTTGTAAGAGTCGAGAGAAATCGTGGAATTGTAGCCAAGGGTGACCCTTCCCTTTTTTCCTTTATTCGTTGTAATAAGTACTACACCATTGGCGCCCCGCGAACCATAGATGGCCGTCGCCGATGCGTCTTTAAGGATTTCGATGGAAACAATATCATTGGGATTGATATCACTCATCGTAAATGAATTCACTCCGAGAGCATTGACCAAAGGAATACCATCCAATACATAAAGAGGATCATTGGTAGCGCCAAGTGAACGGTTGCCGCGAACTCTTACTACGGGGAGTTCACCGGGTTTAAAGTTGGATGATACCTGCACCCCGGCAGCTTTACCTTGTATTGCCTGTAAAATATTCTGGGCGGGACGTTCCTGGATAACGTCGGCCGTTATCCGGCTCAGGGATCCGGTTACATCGCTCTTTTTTTGAGTGCCGTATCCGACTACTACCACATCCTGCAGGGAAGTAACAGCAGTTGCCATGGTTATTTCTACCTGGTTCCTTTTATTTAAGGGAACCTCCTGTTCCGCGAAACCAATGGAACTAAAAACGAGGGTTGCATTTTCTGAAGGCGCATTGATTTCAAAACTCCCGTCAGGCTTTGTAGCTGTCGCAGTAGTTTTTCCTTTTACACGAACAGTTACTCCTGCGAGAGGCTTACCGGCTTCATCGGTGACTTTACCACTAACCTTAAAATTGTTTTGAGAAAATGAAAACGGGGAAATGCAAAGCAGAAATATGACTAAGATCATACTTCTGCGTAAAGCAGTCTGTTGATTCATATAGCAGGCGATTAGAGTTAGAAAATTAATCCAAATTATTCCAGTTTTTCTTATCTATCATCCTGCACTATCCTGCATTGAGTCAGCTAAGTATGTAATAAACAACGAGTTTGTGATGAAAAACTATATTCCTATAGACGAACAGGTAAAATGATCCTACAAAACAATTTTGTTCGGATACTTCTGCTTATAATTATAATGAAAAAGACCCTGGCTATTGCAGGGCCTTTTTCTTTGATTGCGGCGATTGCTTAATGAAACAAAAATCAGTATCCAGGATTTTGAGTGTATAAACCTGGTGCGGCATCTAATTGTGATTGCGGCACTGGATAAATAATATAATTGGGTACTACCTGGTTCATCTTGTGCAGAAGAGCATCTTCAACAGCTATCCATGCATTCATGATGGTTATAAGGTTTCCGCTTCTTTCCAGGTCAAACCAACGCGAACCTTCTGCAGCAAATTCTTTTCTGCGTTCATCAAACAACTGTGCTAATGTAACATTTGCTATTGCAGGCAGGCTGGCCCTTGCCCTGACCTGGTTAACTATTGCATCTACATCACCTTGTGTGCCGGTGGCGCCATGTAAAATACACTCTGCTTTAAGCATCAGTATATCCGTATACCTGACGGCTATAAAATTGATACCCCAATCAAAACGGCTGGCCGGGATTTTGGTAGTATCTAAATATTTTCTAAAGAATGCGTGGAGGTCAAGGGTACCCAGATTATTGTACGGTGTGGTATGTAAAGTAGGTGATTTGCGTGCATCAGTCGCAGCGTAGCTATTCCACAGATCGCTTGATACCGAGGGCGTTCCAAGAGCTCCTCCCAGGGAAGGATTACCAGCGGGTAATGCATTAAAATAGGCCTGCGGAACAAGTTGCCATGGAAATGTAGCTCCTAAAACGGGGCTTTGACCTGTAAGATACATTATATCAAATATGGCTTCCTTATTAGTGGCAGGATTTTGATTGGTGTATGAAAAAATGCCGGTTGCACCACCAAAATTAGGGTTGAAAACAAAAAGCCCGCTGCTAATAATATCCTGTAATAAAGGCAAAGCAAGACCCCATTCATTTAACCCCATGCCGGGCCCCTCAATTCCGTATGTTGGCCCTGAACGAGTCATGTAAACTTCTGCCAATATCGCCTCGGCAGCGTATTTGGTAGCTCTGCCTACATCAGTCGCTCCATAGGCAGGAAATACACCGCTGAAGTTAGCTGGTAAATTGGCTACAGCGAACTGAAGATCGGCAATAATCAATGCATATACATCAGCTACGGAACTGCGGCCAATGGTATTGGCTTCATCCGCTACGACCGGATGATTAATAACAGGCAGTTTACCAAAATATTTTACCAGGTCGAAGTAATAAAAAGCGCGCAGGAACTTCGCTTCTGCCGTTAATCTTGTTGCCAATGCTGCCGAGCCAACATAGCTGCCATTTTTGGTAATTTGATCAATGACAGTATTGGCTTTGAATATGCCATTAAAATCTGCGTTCCATGCTTCTTCAACATAAACATTTGTGGCTATTCCCAGCGAAAAATTATTAATAGGATCGGGGTCACGACCCACATCATTGGTAGGATAAATATTATCCGACCGTACTTCAGAAAGGAAAAGTAACCTGTCGGGATAGCCTCTCAGGGAATTGTATGCTGCATTCACAGCTTGTATAAAATCGCTCGGCTGTTGAAAAAAAGTTGCCGTTGTCGCCGTTGAGATTGGTGTTTGATTTAAATCCTTCCTGCATGATGCAAAGGCTCCGGCTGCTATGATTAAAATAAAAGATATCTTCTTCATTTTTTGAAAATTAGGGTGATTAAAATGTAATGTTTAACCCGACTATCAATGATTTGGGCAGAGGTAAAGCGCCATAGTCTCCTGCTTCGGGGTATGAACTATTGGAACTTATAGCGGTATTGGCCGCTTCAGGATTTAAACCATTGGTATATCTGTCATGACCAAAGAAATTTTCTAAAGTGAAGTATACGCGTGCATCCTGTATAAAATTCTTTTTAACCAGGTTTTTCAAATTATACCCTAAGGTTATATCACGGACACGAATATAATCTGATGAATACAACCAGTCCGTGGCGGAAGTAATAGGATTGTTATAGGTTGAATAAGCCTTGCCAAACCTGCCATCACCCTGGTTGGTTTCCGAATACCATCTGTTTACAAAAGATTCAGGATGATTATCCGACCTTCCCTGGCCCGGGCGTGAAATGGCCCTACCCAATTGTGAGTAGATAGAGCCCCCGGTTTGCCCCTGAACCAAAAAATTCAAATCAAATCCTTTATAACGAAAGGTATTGGTAATACCATAAGTATAGTCGGGGTTAGGGTGTCCTACTATCTGCTTGTCCGCTTCAGTTATTACACCATCACCGTTAATATCCTGGAATTTAAAATCCCCGGGCTGCTCGGTAGTGCCGTTATAGCGCGGTACATTGTCGGTAATATCCTTTGCGGTTAATAATCCTATCACTTTTAAAACATATATACTGTTTATCGGCGAACCCACGCGCAAAATCGCGTCGGATACTGTAAGCCCGTTAGGTATGATGATCTGGGTTTGACCGGGCCCCAAAGCCACTATGTGGTTGGTATTATGGGTTATATTTATTGAAGTAGCCCATTGAAATTCGCCCACCATATTACGTGAGGTCAGTTCCAATTCCTGGCCTATATTTCGTACGGAACCAATATTAGTAAGATACGTTTGAAACCCGGTTACTTC
This sequence comes from Bacteroidota bacterium, assembly GCA_030706685.1. Lineage (GTDB taxonomy): Bacteria > Bacteroidota > Bacteroidia > Chitinophagales > Chitinophagaceae > VBAT01. The sequence goes on along the minus strand of JAUZOA010000004.1, from coordinate 21,687 downwards.
CGGAACCTGGACATTTAATAAAAGGTCCGTATTTAATTTATTGTAAAAATCAAATGATCCCGTGATCCGGTTCTTAAATATTCCGAAATCAAACCCTACATCATAAGTTTGCGATTTTTCCCATTTCAAATCCGGGTTTGCCAAAACGTTGGGTGTTTGGCCAATTACCGCTGCCTGTGTTGTACCCAAAACATAGCCTGCAGAGCCGATGGTGGCAATACTGGCATAATCATTAGGTAAATTATTGTTCCCGTTTACGCCATAAGATACCCTTATCTTAAGATCGCTGATTACAGGTACTGCTTTCATAAAGTTCTCATCACTGGCTATCCATTTCAAAGAAGCGGATGGGAATGTACCAAATTGATTATTGATACCAAACCTGGAAGAGCCGTCCCTGCGCAAACTGGCTGACAAAAAATATTTGTCTTTGTAGCCATATTGCAGGCGTCCGAAATAAGAGGTCAAAACATTTTGAGTTGAAGTAGTATTACCGGTAATGGCTGCGGCAGCATTTAAAGTTTGTATTACCGCGCTGGTAAATCCGCCATTTGAACTCATAGTTACACGGTCCAAACGATCCCAATTATATGCGTATCCTGCCAGTACACTTATGCTATGATCTCTTTTAAATATGGTATTGTATGTAAGTGTGTTTTCATTCACAAAAGTTTGCCTTCGATAACTATTATAAGTACCGGAAGCATTAGCAAGCAGGTTATTTGATCCTGTAAAGGTTCTTGATGCCTGGGTGAGAGCTGTCAGGTAAGAGACATAGGTAGTTGCAATATTATCGGTATTATCTAAATTGACTGAACTTCTGAAACTCAAACCCTTGATGATCTGGTACTCTCCATATATAGTACCTAATGTACGGTACCGTTTGGTTGTACCCTTATTGTAGGTTAATTTACCTAGTGGTGAATTGGTAGTGCTGCTATATAAATATTGTCCATTTTTTGCTGTATTGGGGAAGAAACCCATTGTGTCTTCCTGTACAGGCGCCAGGCTTAAAGCCTGGTGAAAAATATTATCTTTTCCATCTACACCGGGATCTTGTGTAATGGAAAAGGTAGGAGCGATGTTTATACCAAATTTTAATTTTTTAGAAGCATTGATCTCTAAATTTGCTCTCAGGGAATAGGCCTTGTAACCCACACCTATAACAAAGCCATCCTGGTTTGCATAGTTACCCGATAAAAAATATTTTACCGCATCGGTACCTCCGCTGGCCGAAATCTCGTAGTTCTGCATCAGGCCTTTCCTTTCTATTATATCCTGCCAATCCAGATACTCTAAACCCGGATGCCCCGGCATTGTCCACCGCGGGTCCAGGATGTAATTAGGATCTACAATTCCACCGGTATGTGTCAGCCGGGTGGCCCGGTCATCATTGGCAGTAGCACCAACAGATCCGTATTTGGCCACATATTGTGCATTGATTACTTCAGTGGCCTGGGCAATCCATTCGTCACCATTCATCATCTTTAATTTTTTAGCAGCCTGGTTATATCCTGCATAAGTATTAAAGTTAATCCTGGGTTTGCCGGTCTGACCCCGTTTGGTGGTGATCAATACTACCCCGTTTGATGCCCTTGATCCATAAATAGCCGCTGCCGCCGCATCTTTTAATACTTCGATATGATCTATATCGTTCGGATTAATATTATCTAAAGGGTTGCCCGTTGTAAAAGTTCCGTTAGTAGTATTGCTGGAATTGGCAGATAAAGGAAAGCCGTCAATAACATATAAGGGCTCATTACCTCCGCTGATAGACCCTGAACCGCGTATCTGGATACTGAAAGCTTTACCCGGTATCCCGGTTGTTTGTTTAACCGTAACACCTGCCAGCTGACCTACCAATGCCTGGTCAATCCGTTGAACGGGCCGTTCCTCCAGCTTTCTCGCATCAAAGGATGAAACAGCGCCTGTCACATTCTTTTTCTTTTGGGTGCCATAACCTATCACTACCACATCACCCAGGATTTTTTGCGAAATGTCAAGAGACAGGTTAATGACCGACTGATTATTTACTGGAACCTCCTGTTCCTGGTAGCCTACCGAACTAAAAATGAGTACGTCATTGCCTTTAACCCCGGTTATTTTAAAAGAACCATCTTCAAGGCTGGTCGTTTGATTATTAGTTCCTTTCACACGGATGGTTACACTTGGAACTCCTTTTCCATTTTCATCGGTAATTCGCCCGGTAATTGTCAAAGGAGAATTTTGTGCCTGCAAAGGGTTCCAATAAGAAAGAGATACAAAAAGCAAAAGCAATACAAACACTTTTGCCGGGATGGGTTTTAATTTCATACAGCAGTTTTTAAAGTTGGCAATCGTAATTATATATATAAAATTATTATCGTTTCAATTGGTTTTCATCCTGCACTATCCTGTCCAGACGCCATGACAAAATTTAAGTCTGCCTCCTGAAAGGCGAACACGACCTGCTTAGCAGAAATAGTTTTCTTTCATTCATTATAAATCCCCCGGGATAATTCCTGCAAATGAATGATTGCTGAAAAGGAAAAATTATAAAAGAATCCAATTTTACTTAACTTACTATTGCTTAATTATTGCTTAGCTATTATGAATTTCCGGCAGCGGCTTATTATTTGTATTCTCTTTTACGCCAGGATCGCTTATGCAGGGGATCCTAACCCCGTACGTTATCTTGGAATAGAACATGGGTTATCCAATAATGCGGTTACCTGCATTTACCAGGACCATAACGGCTTTATGTGGTTTGGCACCTACGACGGGCTGAACCGATATGACGGATATGTTTTTAAAATATTCCGGAATATTATTGGCGACAGTGCTTCGCTCAATGACAATCATATTTACACTATCGCGGAAGGCGCCGATCATAAAATATGGATTGGCGGCGCGAAAGGCATCAGTATTTTCAACCCGGCGCTATCCGGCTTTTCTTCTCCCAGGTTCATGTCATGGGACAGGCCGGTCGTGAAAGATATAAAAGAAGGCGTCGGCATTATTAAAACCATTCACCAGGATGCCCTGGTGCTGGCCGGCACGCATAATGGCTTATTGGTTTTTGAAAAGAATAACCTGGTCGGGAAACAAATTCCTCTTTATCCTTTCAAAGGGCAGGAAGGAGATTATACGGTGACCTCTATTGAATATGATTCGTTAAAACAGTTTGCATGGGTATTCGTACAACAAGCCGGCCTCTGCAGGTTTGACATAAAAACCAGGACCCTGGCTGTCGTTGACAACTCCATCAAAGAAGCTAATTGCATGAAATTTGACAACGGCGGTGATTTATGGCTGGGAAATAATAATGGCCTTTATAAATATGATACCCACCGGCATTCTTATTCCAGGAATTTAATGCCTTCGAAAAACAGTGTCGCCGGTCTTTGCATAGACAAGCAAAATACAGTATGGATCGCTTCAGATGGTGGCGGGGTATGGTTTTTATCTCCGGCGGCCCTCACGCCCGTTCCCTACCTGTCGGGTGAAGGAACACCGTTAGTGAACAGCAATGCGGTGTATGCTATTTATGAAGATACAGAAGGAAGAAAATGGATAGGCACCCTGCGCGGCGGGATTAATATTATTCAGCCGCGAACCAGTTCATTCAGAAATATCACTTATACTGTCCCCGGTCAGAATAATATCATCAATAATTTCATTCTCTCTTTCTGTGAGGATGAAAAAAACAATGTATGGATAGGGACCGATGGCGCGGGTCTTCGATACTGGGACCGCGAAAAAAACAAATCGGTTCAGTATAGCAACGTCCCCTCTCAAAAAAATTCGATCAGCAGTAATTTTATTACCAGCATCCTCAGGGATTCACGGAATACAATATGGGTATCCACCTGGTTTGGCGGCATCAACCGCCTGACCAACCATGCAGGAGTATTTAACCATTACACCTGTTTTAATCCAAAAACCAACGCGGAAGAAAATAATGTCTGGCTGCTATATGAAGACAGGCAACAGCGGATATGGGCCAGCACCACGAACAATGGTACCCTCTACCTGTTCAATGATAAAAGCAACAAATTTGAAATCTTTGATGAGAGCATCATAAACATTCAATGCCTCGCCGAAGACAGTGAAGGCAATTTCTGGGGAGGAAACTACACTTCCCTCGTTGCTATTGACCGCGTCCAAAAAAAGCATCACCAATACAATATCGGGTACCCGGTACGCTGCATTCATGAGGACAAAAACAAGAAATTCTGGATTGGAACCGAAGGCGGAGGATTATTGTTATTCGACCGGAATAACGGCTCCTACCAGCGATATACTACTACGGAAGGTCTGCCCAGTAATACTATCCTGCGTTTGCTGGAAGACAGCAAAGGCAACCTGTGGCTCAGCACGTATAATGGACTATGTAAGTTCAATCCTTCTACTAAAACCAGCAGGAATTTTTCCCAGTCAGACGGTTTGCAAAGCAATCAATTCAGTTTTAATGCAGCGCTGGCATTAAAAACAGGCGAGTTTCTTTTCGGCGGTATTAAAGGATTCAACATTTTTTACCCGGATAGCGTATATGACAAAACGGAGACACCAAGAATATTTCTAACCGGGCTCAAGATTAATAATACCCCGGTAGAAGAAGACAATTCCTATATAACAAAACGGGAGTTTGAAAAAATATCCGAGGTAACAGTTCCTTATGACCGGGCCATTGTTTCGCTGGATTTTATTGCCCTGGAATATACCGGCGCCGATAAAATAAAATATGCCTACCTGCTTGAGGGATGGGATAAAAACTGGAACTATGTAAATGGGATTAGGGGCGCTAATTATTCCAGGCTGCAGGAAGGAGATTACACATTTAAGATTAAAGTAACCAACGCTGACGGTATATGGGGAAGAGAAACTCAATTGCTGAAAATAACTGTACTGCCTCCCTGGTACCGTACCTGGTGGATTTATCTTTTATATGCCTTATCCGTTGCCACCGCCATCTACCTGTATATACAATATAATAAGCGCCAGGAAAGATTACGCTATGAAATCAAACTGGCCCATCTTGAAAAGGAAAAGGAAAAAGAACTGACTGAAAAGAAAATTTCTTTTTTTACCCATATCTCGCACGAGTTCAGAACACCGCTTACCCTTATCATTAATCCATTGAAAGAACTTATCAAAGGAAAAACCGGCCAGGATGAATCCCGGAAAGATATTTCGATGATCTATCGTAATGCCAGGAGGTTGCTGAGCCTGGTGGACCAGTTGCTTTTATTCCGCAAAGTGGAATCGATAGACCAGCAAATGCGGATCGAGAAATTTGATATCGCGGAGGTTTGCCATGAAGTCTTTCTCAGTTTTAGCCAGCATGCTGTTGCAAAAAAAGTAAACTTTATATACAACAGGAGCGATCACGAAATCTTTATTTATGCCGATAAAGAAAAAATTGAAATTATCCTGTTCAACCTGGTTTCGAATGCCTTTAAATATACAAATGCCGGGGGCAGGATCACGCTGGTGATCGCAGAAGATGAAAAAAATGTAGAGATAGAAGTAAAAGATACCGGTAGCGGCATCCCTCCCGGTATCGGCAACAAATTATTTGATTCTTTTTACCAGGCAGATAATAAAGATAAGGCCTCGCAGACAGGATTCGGGATCGGCCTGTATGTGTCTCAAAAGTTGGCGCTGGCGCACCAGGGAAAACTTTCGTATAACAGCGAACCCGGCAAAGGGACCGTATTTCACCTGGTATTGCAAAAGGGAAAGCAGCATTTCCCGCCGCAATATATCAGCGAAGATTATAAAGAAAGACAAACAATCCTGCATGAGTTAGTAGAAGAGCCCGCCGCGGAGAATTATTTGGGTGATGAAGAAAAAAGACGGGGGAATAAATCGGAAGTAATTGATAAACTTACTTCGGAATTGCCTACTATGGTGATCGTGGATGATAACGCCGAGATACGTTCTTATATCAGGCATATATTCAGCGGTTCGTTTAACCTGTATGAAGCAGACGACGGAAAGGAAGGTTATGAACTGGTGACAAAGGAAACGCCCGATATCGTGATCAGTGATGTAATGATGAAGAATATCGGCGGCATCGAATTATGCAAAAGAATAAAAGGAACCCCTTCCATTGCACATACCCCGGTCATATTACTGACGGCCAGTTCTTCCGACGAAGCAAAACTCGAAGGCATCGAAGGCGGCGCTGAAGATTATATTACAAAACCTTTTGATAAAGAAATTATCGTCGCCCGTGTCCAGAACATTTTAAAAGGCCGAAACCGCCTGCAACGATATTTTTTCAATGCTGTTACGCTCAAACCCAACTCCACTATTGCAGGGGAGCACAAGGAGTTTATTGAAAGATGTATCGCCATAGTTGAAAAGCACCTCGATAACCCGGATTTCAGCATTCAAACTTTTTGCCGTGAAATCGGCATGAGTCATCCAAGCCTGTATAAAAAGGTAAAAGCAGTTTCCGGCCTGACCGTCAACGTATTCGTCCGTTACCTTCGCCTGAGAAAAGCAGCCGAACTTCTTATTAACACGGATAAAACTATCGTGGAAGTAACTTATATAACCGGCTTTAATGATATACGTTATTTCAGGGAGCAATTCTATAATCTTTTCGAAATGAATCCCTCCGATTATGTAAAGCGATACCGCAAAGTATTTGGAAATAAGCCTGTTGATATTTGAACCTGAAGACCGAAGTCAGAGGTTGGAAATCAGAAAGGCTATTCCTGAGAGTAAGCCTTTCCAATTTCTGATTTCCAACCTCTGACTTCTGGTTCTCAATTGTTTATTCTCTAAAAAAACTTTACAAAAGTCGAATTTACCCCCCTTCTTTTATTATTTGTCCCCCTTGCTAAAGTAAAATTCAGGCTGAAATTTATCTTGTTATTACCAGGAAGGCAGTTTAGTCGCTGTCTTCGCTATCAATTTATAACCACAAACTGCTGTCATATGACTACCTTCAACTGCAAACCCTTTCGGGGAAAATTCCCGGATTTTCTATTTTCTAAAATCAAACTGGCCAGTCGCTGTATCACATTTGGCCTTTTATTCCTTCTTCTTTCTTCTGCCCCTGTGCTGGCGCAATCAAAAATAGTTTCCGGTACAGTGACAGATGCTGAGACCGGCGAGCCTGTTGTTGGCGCAACCGTAACCGTCAAAGGCAAGAAGATCGCGACTGTCACGGATGCCCTGGGAAATTTCGCCATCCAGGCATCATCGGAAGATGTGTTGGTGATAACCAATGTTGGGTACAAGGATCTTGAAATGGCAGCGAGCGCTGTCATGCAGGTAAAGCTTACTGCTACTAACCGGCAACTTTCCGAAGTGGTAGTAGTCGGGTATGGAACCAAGAAACGCACCGATCTTACCGGCACCGTTTCAACGGTACCCAAAGAGCGCTTAACGGAAATCCCTATAACGAATGTCCTGCATGCTATCGAAGGTTCAGTAGCAGGCGTTACCGTTACCCAAACTTCTTCGGTGCCCGGCAGTTCGGCTGCTATTTTAGTAAGAGGTCAAAACTCGATAAGCGCCAACCCCAGCCCGCTTATCATAGTAGATGGAATTCCATTCAATAAAGCAGGCGGCCTGACCAACGACATTAACCCAAATGATATCGAGTCAATCAGCATATTAAAAGATGCGTCAGCTACAGCTATATATGGTGTGAATGGCGCGAATGGCGTAATACTTATTACTACCAAAAGAGGTACAAGCGGCAAGCCCGTCATTCGCTATAACGGGTATGTCGGTTTCGATAATTTAGCTCATATGCTGGATCCGCTCAGTCCGCAAAACTATGTGCAGAAATATGCGGATTGGTGGAAACAAGTAAATCCAACACAGACACAAACCGCTGTTGTGCCCAATTTGTTTGAACAAGCCAATTATGCTGCCGGCAAAACAGTTGATTGGTTAAAGGAAGCAACACAGCAGGGAATACTGCAGGATCATAACCTCAGCCTTTCGGGAGGAACAAAGGATGTCAGGTATTATATATCCGGTGAATACCTCCGGCAAAAAGGCGTGGTGAAGGGTTATCAATATCATCGTGCGAGTATCCGTTCCAACCTGGATGCAAACATCACCGATTACCTGTCTGTAGGAACTTCCCTTTACTTTACCAATAATAACTATGACGGAGGCCGGGCCAATTTCTATCTCGCTGCGGCCATGAGCCCTTATGGATCAGAATATAATTCAACGGGAGGCTACGAGATCTATCCTATGAGCCCGGAATTGCTGTACACAAATCCTCTTTTGGGGTTGAATACCGACAGAACGGACCGCAGTACTAATCTTACCGGCAATGGATATGCTGAAGTAAAATTCAGCGGTGTTCTGAAAGGCCTGAAATTCCGTCTTAACGGAGGATACACTTATATACCCACCCGCAATGGAAGTTATACGGGCCGGAATGCCAATAATACAATAGGGGGTGGCACCAGTTTCAGCTCCGAAACCAATAGCTGGACGGTTGAAAACATACTTACTTACACCAAAGACTGGAAAAAGCATCATATTGATTTTACAGGCTTGTATAGCGCGGAACAAAGAAATTATTTCGCTTCCGCTCTCAATGCATCGGGTTTTATCAATGACCAGTTATCGTTTGATAACCTTGGCGCCGGTACTACGGTCAGCGCCGCATCCATCTTTTCAGGTGGCCCCACAGGTTCCTACCGGGATAAATACAGTCTTGCTTCGCAAATGGGAAGGATTAATTATACATATGATAACCGGTACCTGTTAACACTAACGGCAAGACGTGATGGCGTTTCTGTAATGGGCAAAAACACCGATAAGTATGGCGTATTCCCTTCTTTCGCGGTAGCCTGGAATGTTACTAATGAAAACTTTATGCGCGATATAAGTTTCATTAATAACCTGAAATTGCGAACCTCTTATGGCAAAGCAGGCACTGAAGCTATCGGGGTTGGCGGAACGATCACCACAGAAGGTACGGTACGTTTTCCTTTCGGAGGTCTGAGCTCAGTGGGTGTATTGGCCAGCAATCTTGGGAATGCTGACCTGCATTGGGAAACGTCCAAAACTTTTAATGTGGGACTGGATTTTACTGTTCTTAAAAACAGGATAAACGGAACTATTGATATTTATGCTACTAAAACAAACGGCTTAATATTAAGACGCAACCTGCCTATTATTACCGGTTATAGTTTCGTATTGGATAATCTTGGCATTACCCGGAACAATGGACTTGAGATATCTTTAAACTCTGACAATCTTTCATCAAGAGATTTTAAATGGCAAACTACGGTCGTATTCGCCACAAATAAAAACAGGATCTTAGATCTTTATGGCGATAAAAAAGATGATATTGGCAACAGGTGGTTTATCGGCCAGCCTATCAATGTTCTTTATGATTATAAGTTAGTAGGGGTATGGCAGGTTGGTGAAGATCCATCACAGGTAGATCCCGGCGCCAAACCCGGCGATTTGAAATTCGCTGATATAAACGGAGATAAAAAAATCACTGCAGATGACAGAGTAGTACTTGGCCAGACTGCACCCAAATGGACAGGAGGGATCACGAATGCTTTCCATTACAAAAATTTTCACCTGAGTATTTTTATCCAGACCGTCCAGGGGAATTTAAAGAATAATGTTACGCTCACCTATGCTGATGAAGCGGGAAGAATGAATATACCTGCTGCAACCGGTTATTGGACAGCCGACAATAAAAGCAATACCCGGCCTTCACTGGCATATACCAACACAAGAGGTTATGGTTATCCATCGGATAACAGCTATACCAGGATAAAAGATGTGACCCTCAGTTATACTTTTTCAAAACAATTACTGGAAAAACTTAAGGTTGGAAGCCTGACGCTATATGCCAGCGGCAGGAACCTCCATACGTTTACCAAATGGATTGGATGGGATCCGGAAGACAATTATTCATTCAGGGGTTCCGGCGACTGGACCAATAACTATCCACTCACCCGCTCCATTGTATTTGGCGCAAACGTAACACTCCGTTAATTGAACAATTAAAACATCAGACATGAAAAAGAATCTCATCATAGTTTTGACAATAGTTGCAGGACTCCAGTTATTTTCTTCCTGTAAGAAGACATTCCTGGATGAAACGGTCTATTCGGCCTATGCCCCGGAGACACTTACCGATTCACTCGGCTTTGAGGCATCCGTAATTGGTTTGCACAATCACCTGAGCACTTTTTTTAGTTATAGTGATCCGCAGGGATGGCCAAGCGTATGGCATGCAGGCACTGATATTGCCTGGGTTCCTCCCACGCAAAAGCAGGGTATCGAAGTACCTTATTATGATTATACACAGCTTATCTCTACCGATGGGGCAGCGTCCTTTACCTGGGGCTGGGCTTACCGCATGATCAATAATGCCAACATTATCATTAAAAATGTGGAAAACCCCGGTCTCGCGGGTATGACCCAGGCCAATAAGAATAGTATTGATGCCGAGGCTAAATTCTTCAGGGCTTATGCCTACAATATGCTGGCAACACTTTTTGGCAAAGTGCCTCTTGTTACTTCGCCACTTACCGCTCCCAAAACAGATTTTGTAAGAGCCTCACTGGACAGCGTGAATAATTTAATTATCCAGGACCTCAGCTTCGCTGCTGCCAATCTCACCGATGTGGGAGGTAGTACTTCGAAAACAAATGCAAATGGGAAGCCCGCGTCAAGAGCCAATAAATATATGGCCATGCAATTGCTGGCAGAAGTGTATTTGAGAGCTAATAAACCGGATCTTGCCGAGCAGCAATGCAATGCTATCATTAGCAGCGGTAAGTTTAGCCTAGTGAATGCACGATACGGTATCAAGTCGGGCCAGCCGGGTGATCCTTTTTCTGATATGTTTTGGTATGGCAACCAAAGAAGATACCAGGGCAATAAAGAAGCCATCTGGGTAATGGAACAGGAAAATCCAAGCACGATTACAGGAGGCATTACCAATAACCCTCAACAACGCCGTAACTGGGGAGCGGCTTATTACCAGGTAAATACTCCCGACAATAAGCCCATGGTCATCTGTGACTCTCTTGGGGGAAGAGGAATTGCCAGGATGCGTCTTACGGACTGGGTCGTATATGGATTATATGAACCTACTGATATGCGCTATTCAAATTACAATTTGCGCAGGAAGTTTTATTACAACAACCCGGCCAGCACGTTCAATGGCCAGCCAATACCTTATACAGGCGCTGATACAGTATTTAAGATCTGCCCGCATACCACCAAATGGTACCAATTCGATCCGAATGATGTGTTTGGTTTTGCCATGATCAAGGATTTTATATTGATGAGACTGGGAGAGACTTATTTGCTGCTGGCAGAGGCGCAGTTCAAGCAGGGCAAAATACCGGAAGCGACTGCATCACTGAATGTGATCAGGGCAAGAGCCAATGCAACCCCGGCGACGCAGGGACAGGTTACACTCGATTTTATACTGGATGAAAGAGCAAGAGAATTGCTGGCGGAAGAAAACAGGCGCATGACTTTGATGCGTACGGGCACATTGGTGGCCAGGACTACACTGCATAATACCCAAATTATTAACCCGGTCGTGGGCCTCACCAGCAAGAATCTTTTGTTGCCCATACCTCAATCTGAAATCAACCTGAACAAGGATGCTGTGCTGGATCAAAATCCGGGCTATTGATATAAGCAAAGCAGTTAGGATTTCATATAGCAATCAAATGGCCGGATAAGCGATGCTTTCCGGCCTTCTTTCAAAGTCTATTTTGATTTCTATAGTATGGCCTAAACTTTTGTACATTAAAGGATAAAATATGAAAACGGGAATGTTGCAGGAAAAATAATCAGTCATCTCATGAGAAGGTCGTCATTTTTTTTGTTTTGCGCTTTGTATTGTCCGACGCTGTTATGCCTGTCTTGTATAGCGCAAAAAAATAGTAATGCCCGGCCCGCCAAAGATCTGTTACCAATCATAGAAAAAAATTTCACTGACGCGGCCGCACAGTATAAATTACTGACAAAGAATCTTCCGGCTGATAAGTTTCCCAAGACTTTTTTTCCAACTACGGGTCAATATGAATTCAGCGGTTCGGGATGGTGGTGCAGCGGCTTCTACCCGGGAACACTATTTTACTTGTATGAACAAACCAAAGACCCCGCTTTATATGCAGAAGCAGTACGGGCGCTTCAGCTATTAGAGAAAGAAAAGAACAATACGACGACCCATGATCTCGGATTTATGATGTATTGCAGTTTTGGCAATGCCAACAAAATGGCTCCTAAACCGGAGTATAAAGAAATCCTGCTGACCAGCGCTAAATCCCTGGCAAGCCGTTTCAATCCAAAAGTCGGATGTATTAAATCATGGGATTCGAAGCCCGGCGATTACCTCGTGATCATTGACAATATGATGAACCTTGAATTATTATTCTGGGCAACCAAAGTAAGCGGTGATTCTTCTTTCTATAAGATCGCTGTTACACATGCCAATACAACGATGAAGAATCATTTTCGTGCCGATTTCAGCTCCTATCATGTGATAAACTACAATCCCGTGACGGGTGAAGTGCAGCAAAAAAGAACAGCACAGGGAGCAGCTGATGAATCGGCATGGGCAAGGGGGCAGGCCTGGGGTCTATATGGGTTTACGGTGATGTACAGGGAAACCAAAGATGTAAAATACCTGGAACAGGCAAAACATATCGCCAACTTTATTATCCATCACCCTAATCTTCCCGCTGATAAAATTCCTTACTGGGATTTTAATGCCCCGGGTATTCCCGATGCTTTGAGGGATGCATCGGCTGCTTCCATCATAGCTTCCGCACTCATTGAATTAAGTAGCTACACGGATCCGGAATCTTCGAAAGAGTACCTGGATATAACGGAAACGATACTCAGGTCATTATCCGCTGTGAAGTATAAAGCCGCTGCCGGAACCAACGGAGGTTTTATCCTGCAACATGGCGTGGGGCATATGCCGAATAAAACGGAAGTGGATACACCCCTTACCTATGCTGATTATTATTTTGTTGAAGCGATGGAGCGCTATAAAAAATTGTGGAAATGAATAGTAAGTATTTTTTATTCCTTATAATAACGGTCATTGCCGGGAACTTAAATATCACCGCTCAAACCAGGGAGTTCCGGCCCGGTGAAGTATGGCGGGATACGCATGGCGATACCATTAATGCTCATGGTGGCGGAATTCTGTATATCAACAACAACTATTATTGGTTTGGAGAAAAAAGAAATCGTCATGGCTCAGAAGGTGTAAACGTATATTCTTCCAAAGACCTGTATAACTGGAAATATGAAGGCGTGGCCCTCGGTCAATCGGAGGATACTTTGAGTGATATCAGGAAAGGATGCGTAATGGAAAGACCCAAGGTGATTTATAACAAACTGACGAAAAAATATGTCATGTGGTTTCACCTCGAACTGAAAGGCAAGGGATACAGCGCGGCAAGAGCCGCTGTAGCTGTGAGTGATAAAATAACCGGCCCCTATCAATTCATCAGTAGCTTCAGGCCCAATGGAAACATGTCAAGGGATATGACTCTGTTCGCTGATGATGATGGCGCCGCTTACCAGGTCTATTCTTCAAGGGAAAATTATGATTTAAGGATAACGAAGTTGACGGATGACTATCTTGCCGCTACATCAAAAGATACCATGCTGTTCAGCAAACATCGTGAAGCTCCGGCCCTCTTTAAATATCAAAACAAATATTATTTAATTACAAGCGGGTGTACCGGATGGGCGCCCAATAAAGCCGACTTACATGTTGCCACTTCCCTGTTGGGGCCTTGGCAGCCGGTGGACGGCAATCCTATGGAGGGCCCCGATGCGGACAGCACTTTTGGCAGCCAGTCCGCTTATATACAGCCCGTAGCCGGCAAGAAAGGCAATTTCATTTTCATCGCTGATAAATGGAATCCGAAAGACTTAAGAGACAGTCGTTATGTGTGGCTGCCCGTACAACTTAAAAATAATGAGTTAAAGATTGAGTGGCTTCGTTCATGGAGCCTGGATTTCTGGGATACAAACAAATGAGCAAGTGATGGATCCGTGTACGGAGGACTATTTTTTGCCGAAACCTTTTTTAAAATAATGACAAAGAAATTTTTATTAATCAGTGTTTTTTTTCATTGTGCGATAGCATGGTCTCAAAAGCCTTTGCATAATTTTTCATTGGGCGATTCTGCATTTTTACTGGATGGAAAACCTTTCCAGATGATTTCAGGGGAGATGCATTACCCGAGGATACCCCGTGAAGCATGGCGGCAAAGAATGAAAATGGCAAAAGCAATGGGGTTGAATACAGTAGCCACCTATGTATTCTGGAATTTACATGAGCCCCAGAAAGATAAATTTGATTTTTCCGGCAACAATGATATCGCAGCATTTGTAAAAACAGCACAGGAAGAAGGTCTATGGGTTGTGCTACGCCCAAGCCCTTACGTATGCGCGGAGTGGGAATTTGGAGGCTATCCTTATTGGCTGCAAAATGAAAAAGGATTGACCGTGCGGAGTAAAGAAGCAAAATACCTGGGGGAGTACAGGAAGTATATTAAGGAGGTAGGCAGGCATCTTGCTCCCTTGCAGGTAAACCATGGCGGCAATATATTGATGGTGCAAATAGAAAATGAATATGGAGCCTATGGTAATGATAAAGAATACCTGGACATTAACCGCAAGCTGTTTATTGAAGCGGGCTTTGACGGGTTACTATTCACCTGTGATCCTGCGCCTACCTTGAAAGATGGTCACCTGGCCGGTCTATTACCTGCTATCAATGGTACCGACAAACCGGATGAAATTAAAAAAATCATTCGCGCCAATCACGATGACAAGGGCCCGTTTTATGTGGCAGAATGGTATCCTGCCTGGTTTGACTGGTGGGGAACCCGGCATCATACTGTTCCTGCAGAAAAGTATGCTTATGGGTTGGATGCTGTGCTCGGTGCGGGCATCTCTATCAATATGTACATGTTTCATGGCGGCACTACCCGCGATTTTATGAATGGCGCAAACTTTAATGATAAGGATCCTTATGAGCCGCAGATCAGCAGCTATGATTACGACGCGCCTTTGGATGAAGCGGGCAATGCAACTCCCAAATTCATGAAATTCCGGGATGTGATTCTGAAACATTTACCCAAGGAAACAAAACTTCCGGCGGTTCCGCCTGCAAAACCTTCAGCAAAAATCCCAGTCATTCATTTCATGCAATCAGCCAGTTTGTTTGATATATTACCCGTGCCGAAAGTAAATCCCACTCCCCTCACGTTTGAAGACCTGAACCAGGCATATGGATTTGTTTTGTACAGGGCTATCCTGCCACAGGCCACTTCAGGTGTTTTGAAAATAGAAGGGCTGAGGGATTATGGAATTGTTTTTATCAATGGTAAACGGGCAGGCATATTAGACAGGAGATTAAAACAAGATAGCCTGACCCTGGATATCCCCGGGGGAAAAGCAACGCTGGATATATTGGTAGAAAACCTTGGCCGCATCAATTATGGTCCCTATTTGTTGCAGAATAAAAAAGGAATTACGAATAGAGTATTGTTAGGAGGTAAAGAGATTAAGAACTGGCAGATGTATCCTCTTCCTTTTACTAATATCAATGGCTTGTCCCTGAAGAATAAAAAGCCCGCAAAAGAAGCTCCTGTAATAAAGACAGCGACTATCAATTTGCAAACGGTAACCGACACTTATTTTGATATGAGTAACTGGGGTAAGGGCGCTGTGTGGGTGAATGGACATAATCTTGGAAGATACTGGAACGTAGGCCCGCAACAAACTCTTTATGTTCCGGCTGAATGGCTGAAAAAAGGGTCTAATAAAATTGTAGTCCTGGAATTAATCAAACCAGACCAGTCGGAATTATACAGCGCAGAAAAACCCGTGCTTGATAAAGTGAGTGGTAAATAGTGAGTTGTCAGTGGTGAGTGGTCAGTAGTGAGTAACTACTACATTTTGAAGCCACTCTCACCCCTGACCACTCACCACTCACTATTGACTTCTGACAACTCAATAAAATACTCCTGTAATGAAAAATTTACTGTTAGTTCTCTGTTTTAACTTATGCCTTTTTAAAAGTATAACGGCGCAAAACAAAATAATAAAGCCTGTGAGCGATCGCGCGCTCTGGCTAAGTTATATGGATAAGATCGCACGACCGGTTTTATCCAATCTTGCGGAGGACAAACTGAAAGAGAAAATGCCGGTTGTACTATCGAAAAGAATTGATAATCCTGAACACAGGGCTAAAGTGGCCTACCTTGAAGCTTTTGCAAGAACATTAAGCGGCATCGCGCCCTGGCTTAATACCGAAGGAGGATCAAAAGAAGAAGTTGATCTCAGGAATCAATACCGGCAATGGTCCTTAAAAGCCATTGCGAATGCTGTTGACTCATCCGCCAAGGATTATATGCTATGGAAAGGGGGTCAACCTTTGGTGGATGCATCGTATGTAGCTTTTGCTTTGGTGAGGTGCCCGTGGTTATGGCAGCACCTGGACGCAGGCGTTCAGCAAAAAGTCGTGGCTGTCCTTAAGATCACACGCAGTACAGTTCCGGTATATACCAACTGGATCCTTTTCAGCGGAATGATCGAGGCTTTTTTCTGCAAATACGGATTAGATTATGATCCTGTACGCCTCGAATACAGCATCCGTGAATTCGCCAATCATTGGTACGTAGGAGATGGTGTATTCTCCGATGGCATGGATTATCACTGGGATTATTATAATAGTATTGTTATTCATCCCAACCTCGCTACTATTCTTGATGTAGTAAAACAGAAAACAAGGTCATACGACTGGTTTATACCCCGGCTGGACACTATCAATAAACGTTATGCCATAATACAGGAGCGATTGATTAATACTGATGGCAGTTATCCTGTAACCGGTCGTTCTATTGTATACCGGGGTGGGGTATTTCATCACCTGGCGGATATTTCATTAAGAAAAAAATTACCGAAGGCATTGCATCCAGCGCAGGTAAGATGCGCTTTGACAGCCGTTATTAAAAAAACATTGGAATCGCCATCCACTTTTACCAAAGACGGATGGCTGAATATTGGCTTGTATGGAAGTCAACCCGACCTGGCCGATTTTTATATTACGACAGGAAGTTTATATATCTGTACAAATATTTTTGTAGCGTTGGGTTTGCCGGATACAGACGAATTCTGGTCAGCCCCGGCAGAGCCGTGGACGGCCGTAAAGGTCTGGAGCGGGCAGGATTTTCCTGCGGATCACGCGTTGGATTTGCATTGACCCTGACCTCTGAAGGGGCTTAGATCGAATTAATCCTGATATGACTAAGATTATTTAAAGCAATAGATAGTGATGAACAGGGATTTTAGTCTTTTAGAAAATTTTCTAAGTGTAAAGAATGTTATGGCCTAAGTTCCCTTTAGGGGGCAGGGGTATCTTAATAAATATACAGATCAGGATACTTTGTAAGACATTTATGTGCATTTTTGATGATCGCTGTTTGCGAATGAATGCTTATTATGAACCAATCCCATGGCTGGCTATATAAAAATATACATATGAAAAAAAGTTTCTTGTTTATTGCAACAACTATTGCTTTTCAATACTTGTTTTCACAAACTCCCGTAGCGCTGATCATCAACGGATCCAATCCGAGGACTACTATCAGCCGTAATATCTATGGTCATTTTTCCGAGCATCTTGGAAGATGTATCTACGATGGTTACTGGGTAGCTGATTCTATGAATGTGCCAAAGAAAGATCGTATCCGGATGGATATAGTCGATGCATTAAAAAAAATAAAGGTGCCGGTCCTGAGATGGCCCGGTGGCTGCTTTGCCGACGAGTATCATTGGCACGATGGCATTGGGCCCCGTAGCCAGCGCCCGCACATGGTAAATACCAACTGGGGCGGCGTTTCAGAAGACAATAGTTTTGGCACTCATGAATTTTTGGAATTATGTTCACTGATCGGCTGTGAGCCCTATATAGCCGGCAATGTAGGAAGCGGCACCGTAGAAGAAATGGCAAAATGGGTGGAATATTTGAATTCCGACGCCGGAAGTACGATGACAGACTTAAGAAAACAAAACGGCAGGGCCGAACCCTGGCGTGTAAAATTCTGGGGAGTAGGCAACGAAAGCTGGGGATGTGGCGGAAATATGACGGCTGAATTTTATGCTGATCAATATAAACGCTATGCAACCTATGCAAGAAATTATCATGATGCTCCTTTATTCCGGATAGCAAGCGGCGCTAATTCCGGTGATTATAACTGGACAGATGTACTGATGAAAAATGCAGGTAATCGTATGTGGGGTCTCACTTTGCATTATTATACGCTGCCTTCAGGCAGTTGGGCCAGGAAAGGTTCGGCTACCAACTTTGATGAGAAAGAATACTTCAATACGATGAAGAATTGCTTGTTTATGGATGAACTGGTTACCCGGCATTCAACGATCATGGATAAATATGACCCGGCAAAAAGAGTCGCGCTGGTGGTGGATGAATGGGGTATCTGGACCGACGTGGAGCCCGGTACCAACCCCGGGTTTTTGTACCAGCAAAACAGTCTTCGTGACGCATTGGTAGCAGGGACCACACTTAATATTTTTAATAATCATTGCGAGCGGGTGAGGATGGCCTGCCTGGCACAAACTATTAATGTATTGCAGGCATTGATCCTGACCAAAGGAAATCAAATGCTTCTTACCCCTACTTATCATGTTTTTGATCTGTACAAAGTGCACCAGGATGCAAAATGGCTGCCCATCAATTTTAACTCTCCCGATTATGAAGTGGATGGGAAAAAGATACCCGCTGTAAATATTTCAGCTTCGCTGGATACTACTACCGGCGCCGTGCATATTTCTTTTGTCAATCTTGACCCAAACAAAAAGATTTCATTCCGCACTACGCTGGTGGGTATCAAGTGGCAAACGGTACAGGGCCAGGTACTGACTTCCAAAAATCTGACCGATATCAATACATTTGAAAACCCCGGCAATGTAAAAGTTGTGCCCTTTAGCGGCGCAAAAAAAGAAGGCAGCGAACTGGTAGTTGATCTGCCTTCACAGAGTATAGTGGTCCTGGAGTTAAAGTAGCCACGTTACTAATGAGTAGTGAGTGGTCAGTGGTGAGTGGGCTTTACTCACCACTGACCACTTACCCCTCACCGCACACCACTTCACTACCACAACTTCTTTCCCTGGTAGTAATCGAGCACTTTTGTTCGCAGTACATAATCATATTTAGCGGCTATAAGACTGAAGTTGGCTTTGTCAAAATTATTTTTGGCGGTAAGATATTCAAGAGAAGTGCCAACTCCCTGGTTAAACCTTACCTCCGCAGCCCGGAATGATTCCTTGTAAGCCTCTGCCTGGTCAATAAGTATCTTGTACGAATCTGATGCCGATACCATATAGATATATGCCTGGTCAATCGACTGGCTTAATTGTGTCCGGGTGGTTTTGGCTACGAATTCGTTACTCTTCAATGTTATTTTAGCCTGTTTAATTCGGTCTCTCTGTACAAAATTGTTGAAGATGGGTATGTTTAAGCTAAAGCCATAAACTGTATATAAATTATTATTCAACTGATCCCGGTAGCTGATCTTTGACAGAGTAGTAAAATTATCACGGAATTTGTATACAGGATATTTTATATTATTCACGTTTGCGGAATCAGATGTCGGACCGTAAACAGTATTCAGGTACTGGCTTTGAAAAGCGACGCTTGAGTAGTTGGTACTGACGTTGACGCCGAAGCGAAGCGTCGGGAAAAGCTGTCCTCTCGCCACTTTCAGGGCTTTTTCGGCGCTTTTTGTCCTTAGGTCGGTCGCTTTTACAACCGCAAATTGCTGCAGGGCCGTCTGGTATATCTTATCGGGTGTATCATCATATTTTGTGGTGAATGACCCGGGCTCTATTTTTTCGAGGGTAATATCTTTATTATAAGGTATGTTCATCAGTTGGCACAAAGTAATTTTGGCTGTTTCCAATGATGTCTGTGCATTAATAATAGAGAGCTGCTCACCGGCATACTGGCCCTTGAAATCGGAAAGATCGGATGGCCGGATGGCTCCTTCTTTATTCAAAGCTGTAAGCCGTTCAACCTCTTTCTCCGAATAAGTTACCGTGTTCTTTACCTGTTCAAGCTGTTCACCGCTGCTCAACACCTGCAGGTATTCCAAAATAATACTGATGGTAAGATTATCTTTTGCCTGTTGCCATTCCATTTTGGAAGCCTCGTAAGCCAGAGAATATTGTTTAATGGTGTTCTGAAGAGAAAAGCCGTTAAAGAGTATGACCCCGCTATTCAAATTAAAATTGGAAGAGCTGACGCCCTGTGTCACCGGGGAGTTGGAGTAGGGGTCAATACTGCGGCCATGGCTGAAATTTTGCGAGGCTGAGCCATTAATATCCGGGAGCAAATTCAACTTCGCCTGGTTCATAGCAATTTTACTGTTCTGCATTTGCATCCCACTTTGAAATACAATGAGGTTATTCGCTAAACCCGTCTCGATGCATTGCTGCAGTGTAAATTGATTACCCGCTATGGTATTTTGTGCAATACCTGTTTGATACATTACAAGAAATAAACTAACAATAAACACTGTTCTTATTTTCATGATCGCTTCTTTATAAATAAATATTTAATGGTTCTGCTGTATCATGCCGTCCAGCAGGTTAATAATCTTTGATCCATACGCGGCATTTTTTTCCGAATGAGTCACCTGTATGATAGTTACCCCTTCCTTGTTCAGCTCTTCGAAAAGTTTCATGATCTCTTCGCCCTGTTTGGAGTTCAGGTTCCCCGTTGGCTCATCCGCCAGTAATAACTTTGGTTTTGCGATCAGGGCCCTGGCAATACCTACTAATTGTTGCTGCCCCCCGGAAAGCTGTGTTGGAAAAAGATCTTTTTTCCCTACTATCTGGAAGCGGTCGAGTATATCAGCGACCAAAGCTTTTCTTTCAGAGCCTTTTACGTCCTGGTAGATTAAAGGGGTTTCAATGTTCTCGTACACGGTTAATTCATCAATCAGGTGATAAGCCTGGAAAACAAAGCCGATATATTGTTTATACAAAAGTGAACGTTGCTTTTCTTTCAGTTTATGTACTGATTCATGTAAAAAGTGATACTCACCCTGGTCAAAAGTGTCAAGCATGCCGATTACGTTCAGCAGGGTTGATTTGCCGGAGCCCGACGGGCCCATGATGGAAATGAATTCGCCTTCTTTGACGGACAGGTCAACATCTTTTAGCAGGAATGTCCGGTTATTTCCTGTATTGTACCATTTGTAGATTCCTTTTAATTCGAGCATTATATTATATTTTATTTTTATTTAGTTATTTATTTGTCAATGGTGAGTGGCTTTACTCAGCACTGACCACTCACCACTGACCTGCTTTACTCTGTTCGCAACGACTTCACCGGGTTAGCAATCGCTGAACGGATTGTTTGAATGGCCATAGTTAATAAAGCGGCGACGACCATAAGCATCCCGCTCAATGCAAATACCCACCAGCTAATCGAAGTCCGGTATGCAAAATCTTCCAGCCATCTATGCATGGCCCACCAGGCCAGGGGTGCAGCAATCACAAACCCCAAAAAAACAAGCAGTATGAAATCTTTTGAAAGCAATGAAACGATCTGCGATATGGATGCACCAAGGACTTTGCGCACACCTATTTCCTTGGTACGTTGCGTGGTCGTAT
>JAUZOA010000039.1 GCA_030706685.1 Bacteroidota bacterium | reverse complement strand
TTATATTTTTCCAGTACCAGTGCTGCCCGGTGATCATTCGTTACAATACCGGCCAATGTTTGTTGTGTAATATCTGTCATGACTAATTTTTTTCAAACCTCGCTATTTGTTTCTCCCGGGTTTATGCGCCGGGTCATATGGGGGAAGTTTTTTAGAATTTCTCACGGCGGGGCAAAGACGTTGCGGGAACCCTTTGCCCGTAATTAATGACCAGCATCCCGCAAAATAATATACAGGCCGCTCCCAGTAAGCTCTCACTCATGAAGGGTACCGGTTTATAACTCAAATCAGCTATTCCCTGTATCATCAGCAATGCTTCATTGATAATGATCCCCGCGGTAAAGAGGATCATCCCGGCAGCAGTTGTTTTATTAACAGGAATACAATTCCCGGCAACCATATAAGCTATAATAAAAAGCGTGATGACACCCAGCAATACCAGGTGCAGGTAACCGATAACGATCGGGCGAAAACCAAATGCCAGTTGACTCAATGAAGGAATGACCGATCCCGCCTGCAGGCATAGTTTGATCGTTAAGGCGATGCAGCATAACAAAAACAAACGTTGAGACAATAGCGGTATGCTCTTTCTTATTGCGGGTAAAGCCGGCCTTACCTGCCGGATCAACCACCACCACCCTGCCAATTGTAAAAAGACCGCTATCACCACCAATATATATACCCATTTAGGAACGGGCAACCATAAAGCCGATAAGAAATAAGCAGGCACACAGGCCGCCACAAATAACAGGTACACTTTTTTCAGTTGATCATCCGCTACGCCGTATTTACTCAGTTGATACATCAAAAGCCCCATACATGCGAAAAAGAACCAACCATTGTATTGAAAGTGCAGGAAAAAATAAATGGAAGCCAGGTACCGCTCCGGGAGAATATTTTTTGTCGCCAGCATAAAAGCCAGCGAAAAAGCGCCCAGTGATGACAGGGCATTAAACAAAACAGCGGCTTTAAAACAATGGTGACTGGTATTTTTTACCAGCGACTGGTTCAAATCCCTCCAATAGACCACCGCAAACCAATACGACACAAAAATAGAGAGCGTTGAAAAAGTAATGGATAATAAAGCATATCCTTCAAAGGGGAAGGTCAGCAACATCCCGTACGCAGTAACCAGGTTGGCATAAAGTATCTTCCTGTACCGGGCAAAAGCGGTTGTATCTCCTTTTTCAGAAAGATAAGCCACTAATAAGCTCATCAGGGCCTGCGTGATCCAGCCGGCAAAGGCAAAATGGGAATGCCCGTGCAATAAGTATTTCTGGTTTACAATGGGAAGCGAATACGCGATCTTGTACCGCATAATCACCCCGACCAATGCTATCAGCATTAAATTGAAGAGGGAAACCTGCAGCCACCGGCGCAAAGACGGGTTCATTCCTGGCATAGGGGGCAAAATAACAGCGGGAGAGAAATTTAATATATGCGCAGGATCATAAAACCCGCCTCATCCCAAAACTCTAAGGCAGTTATAAAGTTTAAATTCGCCCTTCCCCATTCTGGAGAAGGGGATTCTTGAAAGAAGAATATGGCAGAGCGTAACAAGGCTCTTGCCAACTAACAATATACTTTACCCTTATCAATAACAAGGGAGCCTTTAAACTGGAGATTCTTAATCGCGCGGATAACGGTTTCTACGCGCAGGCCGGTCATGTTAGCAATCTGCTGACGCGTAAGCTGTACCCGGTTACAATCATTGCAAATATTCGTTTTAGACTCCTTGAAATAAGAAAACAAACTCGTTATCCTGTGTTCGGGATCACTGCAGGCGAGCTCTTTCAGGAGCATGAATTTAAATCGCATACGTTGCGCCATCAGCCGGCTGAAAGCAAAATGTATCTCGGGGTCTTCTTTTAATATCTGGCGAAAAGTATCCTTGTGCAGCCGGAGGATAACAGAATCTTTATTGGCAATAGCGGAAGCGCCATACAGGCTGTCGTCAAAAAGGGGTAATTCACCAAAGCTTTCGCCCGGCTCGATCATGTGTTGAATAAATTCTCTCCCGTCTTCCGTGACGCTGATCCACCGTACAGAACCGCTGACTAACTGGTAATAGAAATGTCCCCTGGTTCCTTCCCGGAAAATTGTTTCTTCGGCAGCCACCTTCCTGTAAGTAGCGCCCCATGCCAGCAGGGTGTCGATATTGATCATCATAGTGTAAACGATTTGATTGGTTGAAGACATCAAAAATATCTTTTGGCCTGCAATACAAGGTATGATAATAACCGGAGGATTAGCTGATTAATATCATATTTTTTGGTACGGAAAGCCGTGAAATTGTTGGAAATCATTGCCGGCAAAGTGGTACGGAAAGGGAAGGTATAGGTTTACCATTAGGCCCGGGTTATTATCAAAGTTTGACTTTATAATAAAAAATAATATACCTGGCGGTTTTCTTCGTGAAGGCATAGCCGGCATGCTATGATAAAATAAATTGATTGAAGCCTGTCATTCAAAGCGACCACTGCTAAATTCCGGGCAATTGATCACTCTTATGATTCAACGCATAAAATGACAAAAAAGACCGCTTTAATCTTGCACTTCAGTTAAAAACATTTTTTTTATGAAGAAAATACTCATTGCAGGTATCATCGCTTTAAGCCTTACCGCTTGCGGTAGCAACGATTCGGGCAGCAAAAAGGAATCGCCCTCTTCCACTCCCAACGAAACAACCAGCGGGAATCCTTCCTACGACCCACAAAGAGGTGAAGGAAAATTTACTAAAGTGGATGTAAGTCCTACTTTGGACGTAGCCAAAGCAGAAGGCGGAAGTAAAGTATTCGCCGTGAAATGCAGCGCTTGTCACAAATTGACCGATGAAAAATTAGTTGGTCCCGGCTGGAAAGGTGTTACCAGCAGGCACACCGCGGAATGGATCATGAATTTTGCCACCAACACCGATGTTATGCTGAGTAAGGATCCCAAAGCACAGGCATTGCTCGAAATATGCCTGGTGCGTATGCCCAATCAAAATCTCACTGACGAGGATGCACGCGATATTTACGAGTTCATGCGCAAAAACGACGGGGTAAAATAAACAGGTAATACAGGCCAATAACTTTAATAAACAAATTATGAAAAAGACAACATCCCGGATATTGACAACTGCTGTCATCATCCTTTTAGTGACTACCTATTCATGCAAACCAAAAAATGCCGGAAATGCTGTTAGTGGGGACGCCGCCGCTAAAACGTATGTAGCTCCCGGGAAATATGATGAGTTTTACAATTTCGTATCCGGCGGGTTCAGCGGGCAGATGAGTGTATATGGATTACCAAGCGGACGACTGCTGAAAGTCGTTCCCATCTTTTCCGTTAACCCTGAAAACGGATGGGGCTATTCAGAAGAAACAAAGCCCATGTTGAATACATCACATGGTTTTATCCCCTGGGATGATCAGCACCACCTGGATCTGTCTCAAACCAATGGTGAAATTGATGGCCGCTGGATATTTGCCAATGCTAATAACACACCACGTGTGGCAAGGGTAGACCTGTCAACTTTCCATACCGATGAGATTATTGAACTGCCCAACAGCGCGGGTAACCACAGTTCTCCATTCATCACCGAAAACACGGAGTATGTTGTAGCAGGCACAAGGTTTAGTGTGCCCCCGGATGATAAAAATGGCGATGTTCCCATCAATACCTACAAGGATAATTTTAAAGGCACGATCAGTTTTATCAGTGTAGATAAAAACAGCGGCGCTATGGATATCGCCTTCCAGTTGCAATGCCCCGGTGTAGACTTCGACCTGAGTCATACAGGTAAAGGCCCGTCAAGCGGATGGTTTTTCTTCAGTTGCTATAATACAGAAAAGGCAAATACTTTATTGGAAGTAAATGCGTCCAAGCGTGACAAGGATTTTATCATGGCGGTAAACTGGAAGAAAGCGGAAGAGTATTTTAAAGCCGGCAAAGGCAGGAAGCAGGCGGTTAAGTATGCGCACAACGTTTATAATGAAAAAACACATACGGCCACCTCTGAAATAAAAACAGAAGTAACTGTATTGGATGTAAAAGACCTGAAAGACATTTGCTATTTCATTCCCTGTCCCAAATCACCGCATGGTTGCGATGTTGATCCCACAGGAGAATACATTGTAGGAAGCGGCAAGCTCGCCGCGTTGATCCCCGTTTTTAGTTTTGATAAAATACAAAAAGCGATTGCAGCAAAAGATTATATAGGTGATTATGATGGAATACCTGTCATCAAATACGAATCCGCTTTATATGGCGAGGTGCAAAAACCCGGTTTAGGCCCCTTGCATACAGAATTTGATGGAAGAGGTAACGCGATCACTACTTTCTTCGTGTCTTCAGAGATCGTCAAATGGAATATCAAGGACCTGAAGATCATTGACCGGGAACCGACTTATTATTCTCCCGGTCACTTATGTATTCCGGGCGGAGATACCAGGAAACCCAATGGTAAATATGTAATTGTTTATAATAAAATAACGAAAGACCGTTATTTGCCAACAGGCCCCGAATTGGCACAGGCCGCACAGTTGTTTGATATCACCGGGGATAAAATGCAATTGATATTAGATTTTCCGACTATCGGCGAACCGCACTATGCACAGGCTGTTGAAGCCAGTATGATCCGCGATAAATCGGTTAAGTTCTTTAAGATTGAAGAGAATAACAATGCGTATGTCTCCAAAGGCGAATCGGCTACTAAGGTAGTACGCAATGGAAATAAAGTAGATGTTTATCTTACACTCATCCGTTCGCATATTACACCCGACAATATTGAAGGTATTAAAATGGGAGATGAAGTTTATTTCCACGCCACCAATATTGAGCAGGACTGGGATGTACCGCATGGCTTCGCTATCAAAGGCGCCAACAACGCCGAGTTATTGGTGATGCCCGGTGAAACGGCTACATTAAAATGGACGCCGGACAGAACAGGTATGTTTCCTTTCTATTGCACCGATTTCTGCAGTGCATTGCACCAGGAAATGCAGGGCTATTTGAGAGTTTCACCTGCCGGCAGCAATACACCCATCAGCTTTAGCACAGGCACTAACCTTCCCAAATCCGATAGTACCGGTACCGGAACTAAATAAGCATTCGCAAAAGAGAGTTGTGACCCGGCAACAGGACAACCATAACTCTCTTTTCTTTCAACCATCAAGTATGAATAGCCGTAAAATCAGTAAGGTAACAAGAGTGCTTTTAGTGATAGGTGGTCTTGCTTTGATCGCTGTTTTGAAAGTGCCGATGTGGCGAATTGAACTGAATGCCCCGCAATACCCGGAAGGATTGAAACTATTGATCTATGCCAACCGGCTCGCGGGTGACGTGGATATTGTCAATGGTCTCAACCATTATATTGGCATGAAAACACTTCATACAGGCGATTTTATGGAGTTTACGGTATTACCTTATATTATCATTTTTTTTGTGGCCGCGTTTATCCTGGTTGCTTTACTGGGCAACAGGAAATGGTTCTATATTTTGTTCTTCCTTTTTGTAAGCTTTGGCGTGATAGCCATGGTTGATTTCTGGAGATGGGAATACAACTATGGTCACCATCTGAATCCTGATGCAGCGATTGTTGTGCCCGGAATGGCCTACCAGCCGCCATTGATAGGTTTTAAGCAGTTGCTCAATTTCGGCGCCTATTCAACGCCGGATATGGGTGGTTGGATCTTTGCAGGAGTAGGTGGCTTGCTTTTGTTATTGGTTGCTTTCGAATGGAGGATCCGCCGGAAATTGAAACGAAGCGGGGCCGTGAAAGCTATAGCCGGCATGATCTTTCTCGTTTCCCTGAACAGTTGTAATACGGGACCCGAAGCCATCGTGCCCGGAAAGGATCATTGTGATTTTTGCAAAATGACCGTCAGCGACAACCGTTTTGGCGCCGAGGTGATAACTAAAAAAGGTAAGGCCTATAAATTTGATGACGCGCATTGTCTTCTTTCATTCCTGAAAGCAGATGGTTTTGATCATAAACAGGTAAAAGAAATTTATTTCACCGATTTCAGCGATGACCATTCACTTATTAAAGCGGGTAATGTCTTTCTTCTGAAAAGTGAAGATTTAAAAAGCCCGATGGCGGGAAATATCGCCGCATTCAGCAGCAAAGACAGCCTTGATAAAATGATGACGGTATACAAAGGCACCATCATGGAATGGGGTCAACTCTACAGTAATGAATAAGAGAGTATACATATTAGCGGGTATATTGATGATTTGCTGTACTTCTTTTGGCAGAACCCTGTTCGTAGGAAAAGGCAGGCAGTATACCTCCATCAACTCCGCTATCGCCGCTGCTGTCAATGGCGACAGTATCCGGGTGGATAATGGCATTTACCGTGAAAAAAATATTCTCATCAATAAAACCATTACCCTGGTTGGAAATAATTATCCTGTGCTGGATGGTGAGCATAAATATGAAATCATTTCCATAAAAGCGGATGGCGTTACGGTGAAAGGGTTCCGGCTTATACATTCCGGTGTATCCAGTATGGAGGATATCGCCGGAATAAAGATTTACAACCGGCATGACGTAAACATATCGGGTAATATTTTGGAAGATACTTTCTTCGGTATCTATTCCCAGGCAGGCGTTAATTGCCTTATTGAAAACAATAAACTGACGGCTATTGGCACTACCGAACAACAAAGCGGGAACGGTATTCATTGCTGGAAGTGTGACAGTATGCGTATCATCGGCAATACGGTTACAGGTCACCGCGATGGTATCTATTTTGAATTTGTCACCAACTCTGTGATCTGGAGAAATATTTCTTTCAGGAACAAGCGGTATGGACTACATTTCATGTTTTCGCATAATGACGCTTATATCTGTAATATATTCCAGAATAACGGGGCCGGTGTTTCTGTCATGTTTACTCATGGCGTAAAGATGTTCAATAATGTTTTTGAAGAGAACTGGGGAGATGCGGCTTATGGGATATTTCTCAAGGAAATATCTGACAGCTATATTGCAGGAAACAAGTTCCTGCGCAATACCAGCGGCATTTATATGGAAGGCACCAGTCGTATCCTGGTAGAGAAAAACGAATTCAGCAGTAATGGCTGGGGAATGAAGATACAGGCCAGTTGCCTGGATAATACGATTACCCATAATAATTTCCTGTCCAACACATTTGATGTGGGCACCAATGGCTCGCTGGTGATGAATAGTTTTGATCATAACTACTGGGATAAATACGAAGGCTATGATTTGAATAAAGACAATACCGGCGATATACCTTATCGCCCCGTAAGCCTTTATTCCATGATCGTGGAAAAGAATCCTGCTTCTATGATGCTCTTCAGGAGTTTCATGACCTCCTTACTCGATAAATCGGAAAAGATCTTACCCACGCTTACTCCTGAAAACCTGAAAGACAATTATCCAATCATGAAACCCCTGCATCTATGATCATCGCTAATAATGTATCGAAGAAGTTTGGCAAGCTCAAAGCCTTAAACAATGTATCTGTTACTTGTAATAAGGGAGAATGTATTGCCCTGGTGGGTCCGAATGGCAGCGGGAAAACGACTTTTATCAAAAGCATTCTTGGAATGGTGGTGCCCGACAGCGGCTTTATTACATTCAACGGGAAGAATATCGTGCATGACTGGCTATATCGCCGGCACATTGGCTATATGCCGCAGATAGGACGCTATCCTGACAATATGACGATTGGACAGGTCTTTAATATGATGAAGGATATACGGTCGGACGGAAAGAACGGCCAGACAGATGAATCCCTGGCAGAGAAGTTTGGGCTCAATGAATTATTGCATAAACGAATGAGGACTCTATCGGGAGGAACGAGGCAAAAGGTAAGCGCTTCTCTCGCTTTTCTCTTTGATCCGGATGTGCTGATCCTTGATGAGCCTACAGCAGGGCTTGACCCGGTGGCATCGGAAATACTAAAAGAAAAGATTACCGGTGAAAAATCAAAAGGCAAACTTATTCTCATCACTTCCCATGTGCTCAGCGAGCTGGATGACCTGATCACACATATCATTTATATGCAGGATGGAAATCTTTTATTTCATAAAAAAATCGGTGACCTGCAAAAAGATACCGGTGAACAAAAATTATCCAGGGCAATCGCATCAGTCATGCTGAAAAAGTAGAGTTATGAAAAAGATCATCAAATATGTGTTTGCTGATATTCTCCGGAATAAAATCGTACTGGGTTATACTATTTTTTTATTGCTGATCTCGATGAGCGTATTCAACCTCGAGGACAATAGCTCGAAAGGATTGCTCAGTCTTTTGAATATTATATTGATCATTGTTCCGTTGGTATCCATTATTTTTTCGACGATCTATATATACAATAGCGCTGAGTTTATCGAACTGCTGGTAAGCCAGCCGCTGAAAAGAAAACATATATGGGGGAGTCTTTTTACAGGACTCGCCGGTTCCTTATCGCTTTCTTTTTTGGTAGGCGCGGGTCTCCCGGTCATGATTTATACACCCATGGATATTGGTCTTGTCATGACGGGAATGGGACTGCTGCTGACAGTGATCTTTGTGGCTATTGCCATGTTTGCTGCCGTCATCACAAGGGATAAGGCAAAGGGCATCGGCATTTCCATCTTTTTGTGGCTGTATTTCTCTTTGCTCTTCGATGGCCTGGTTTTATTTATCCTGTTCCAGTTTGAAGATTACCCGCTGGAGAAATTTATGGTAGTCGCCAGCGCCCTCAATCCTATTGACCTGGGAAGGATATTAATCCTGCTCAAAATGGATATTTCCGCGTTGATGGGTTATACCGGCGCGGTCTTCCGGGATTTCTTCGGAACACAATCGGGCTTTATCATCGCAATAGGCATACTGCTTTCCTGGATAATAACTACTTTCTGGTTATCGCTGAGAAAATTTAACAGGAAAGACCTGTAAATATTTTGAAAAGGGGTCCCGATGCAAGAGGGATCCCAATTCCAAAATGTTATCCGGCAATTCCGGTTATAAACAGAAAAAGATGAAAAAAGACATAAGCACAAGGGAAGATATAGAATTACTGGTCAGAACTTTTTATGAAAAAGTCAAGACCGATCCCGTTATTGGTCACATTTTTACAACGGTGGTCAAAGTAAACTGGGCAAAACATTTGCCGGTGATGTTCGACTTCTGGGAAAATACTCTTTTTTATACCGGTACTTATTCGGGTAATCCTATGATATCGCACCAGCGGCTACACAATCTTTTTCCGTTAAACGAAGAGCATTTTAACCGGTGGGTTCTATTATTTACAACCACGGTGGATGAATTATTTGAAGGAGAGAAAGCCCTCTTAGCCAAACAAAGAGCTCTCAGCATTTCAACGGTAATGAGAATAAAGATCCTCCACCAGGGGATTGGGAAATAATGAGTGTATGAGTTTAGAATTCTAAAAATCGTTTTCAATCTTTTGGATTTCCCCGTTCATCGGAGTGATAAGACCCGAATAACCAGTTACCGTTTAAACTGGTACACTATCTAAAATGAGAATATTGATCCTCTTCCTGCTCATCTCCTTCATGGAAGCTCAGGTTCTCTCACTTCCAGGCTTAGGTATTTGCACCCCGTAATATTTATAGGAATTATAAGCAATAGGAATTCCCAGCACCACGCCTAAGATAAGCCAGGCTATGATCGCATTGGAAAGTACAAATGAGCTGGCAGGTAATGGAGTAAACCAACGGATGACCTGCGCCACCACCAGGTTTACGACAATACCGTACAACATCCCGATCACGTATTTATCAAAAGACAGGAATTTTATTTTCGGAAATATCCGGAAGAAGAACAGCGTAGCGCAAAACGCGATGGAATAATGAATGCATAATCCCAGGAATGCTATCCAGTTGCCGCCCTGCATGGATGTGTCCAACCCGAGTATGCCGCCTGCGATATAAAATAGCATTTTGTCGGCGAATTTCCCTGTTTTGATCCATTGGCTTATGTACGCAGCGACAAGATCGTTGGTGCCAACGAACAACCAGGTGATGATGACTGCTTTAAAAAACCGGTTCATATTGCTTTATTTGGTGATTTGAAATTGCCCGGGTTCGACCTTGCCTGCCAGATCTCCAATAGGATACAAAAACGGAGGCTGAAGAAATACACCCCAAAACCAATAATGGCTTCTTCCTCTTCAAAGCCTCCTTGATAAAAAAAATATATGCTGATCACAATCCTCCACTCTTAATTATTTCAGGCAAAATATCTCCTGATAATTTTAATTTCACGGTCAAAACCCGTTCAAATACATTCAAAATGGAGGCAAAAGCAACCAGCGAACGTGACCTGGTAAAAAAATGCATGACAGAGTTGTGCAGTAAAGCAGGATTTGCCGACTGTCAAAACATGGTTCAGCGTGACCTGGAGTTTTTATGTGATAGTATCGAAGCAAAAACGGGAGTATTAATAAGCTTGTCCACTATTAAACGTTTAATGAACGGGCAATTTTCCCGTTTGCCCCAAATAGCGACGCTTAATGCTATTTCCATGTTCCTGGGTTATCAAAACTGGCAGGAGTTCAAATTGAGTAAGGCGCCAGCGCCAAATGGGTCTATTAATGGCGCAAATAAAGAGAAATTAGCCGCGCAGCGCACGCTTCCTCTTCTACGATTTTCCTATACCCGGCTGCTCCTTCCGGCCGGTCTTTTGATCTTTACTGCGCTTGGATTATTTTTTATGCTAAAGCCGGGGAAACACCCGCCCGCTAATTTTGAGAAAGCTGTGTTTACCGTAAATAAGACGACGAGCAATGACCTTCCCAATACCGTAGTATTCAATTATAATATTGATGATGTCAATGCGGACAGTTTTTTTATCCAGCAATCCTGGGACAGGAACAGAAGGGTTAGAATATACAAGAAGAGCTATACCCTTACCGATATTTATTACGAGCCTGGCTATCATAACGCCAAACTGATCGCCAATGACCAGGTCATAAAAACGCTTCCTGTGAGTATCCCTACTGACCGCTGGTTTTTTTATGCTAAAGAAAAAATACCCCGCAGCATTCCTAAATATATTTCCCTGGCGAATGGCTTTAAAGACGGGAAACTCGGGATGGATAAAGATGAAATACTGAATAGCCAGGTAGATATACAAAAAGAAAATACCTATATACAGGTCTATTTTCCTTCCGTCTTTGAAAGCAACAGTGATAATTTCATTTTGAATTGCAGGGTCAGGGTCAACGAATTGAGACATAATTTCTGCCCTTACTTTATGTGCGAAGTCTTTTGCCAGAAAAATTTTATGTTCTTTACAAGTACTCCCAAAGGCTGCAGCAGTGAAATAAACGCCCAATACGGAGAAAACTTTACCAGCGGGAAGACCCATGATCTTTCCGCCATGGGAACCGATGTAAAAGAATGGCAGGATGTTGAAGTAAATGTAAAAAACAGGAAGGTGACGATCCGGATAAACAAGGCCGAAGTATTTACCACATCTTACCAGGAACCGTCAGGGTTGATCACGGGCCTTGGCTTTATATCCAATGGTATCTGTGAGGTTGATTTTGTAAGTTTAAAAACACAGGATGGAAAAAGTATTTATAGTAATGATTTCGGAAAATGAGAGAGAAAGGTCCGGGGCATATTTCCCACCAAGACACGAAGATCACAAAGCGCCTATGATTAATTGAAATTTCTTTGTGGCCTTCGTGTCTTCGTGGGAAAGAATATTCAAACTGGTACAGTATCCCCAAAAACGCTAATGCACCAGTTTGAAAATATATTCACGCAACGATCACAACGGAGCAATGTTCGCTGCGTCGCCAGGCCGCTGCGAACGCTGCGAGAAACCAAACTAACTGGTAAAGTATCACCAAAAACGGTAATACACCAGTTTGAAAATATATTCACGCAACGAAACGGAGCAACGTTCGCTGCGTCGCCAGGCCGCTGCGAACGCTGCGAGAAACCAAATTGGTACAGTATCCCAAAAACACATAAAAGAAATGACGATAAAAATTAACTACCTTTCATCAAACACTTATAAAATGTTAACCAAAACCCGGCCTTTTTTACTTTTGGCGATATTCCTGTTTACTTCCACATTAATCCTGGCGCAAATGAGCACAACTAAAACCAAGGCTACGGTGAATCATCTCGCTGTATATGTCGTTGACCTTACTAAAAGCACTTCGTTTTACCGGGATATTATTGGCCTGGATACGATCCCCGAACCATTTCATGACGGCAAGCATACCTGGCTTAGAATAGGTCCCGGCATTGCCCTGCATATTATACAGGGAGCGGAAAACAAAAAAGAATATTATAAGAACAATCATATCTGTTTCAGCGTAGCTTCCATGGAAGGTTTTACCGGCATACTGAAGAAGAACGGGATCAGTTATGAAGATGTAAACGGTAAAAAAAATACAGTCAGCAAGCGGGTAGATGGAATTAACCAATTATGGCTGCAGGACCCTGATGGTTACTGGATCGAGATCAACGATGCAAAGGAATAGGCGGCTGATTGTTCCCCTTTATTATTTTAGCATTCCATTTAGTTTTTTTTCTCACGAAAATTACTATTCTTGTGCTCATGAAATCGCGCATCTTAAACTTTTTGATAGTGAGCATTTGAACAGGAGAACTCCCGCACTCCCCGTCTAATCATAAAATTATTATAACCTGCTTTTTAAACATTAAACCACCGGATATGAAACGATTTACCCTATTTGTCATTGTTACTTTTTTTATGGCCGCCTGCGGACCTAAAATTTACAAGTCCAATAACTTCTCAGCCGCCCTTGCCAGGCATAAAACTGTCGCGATACTGCCCGCTGAGTGTACTATTCAACTTCGGCCCAATGAAGCAAAAAAATTAAGCGCCGAACAGCAGAATGAGCTTGTGAATAAGACAGCTTATGATATCCAGGATAAAATGTATGGCTGGTTTTTGAGAAGGTCCGATAAATTTCATTATACAGTTAGTTTCCAGGACATCAATAAAACCAATGCGAAATTGAAAGATGCCGGGATAGCTTATGAAGATTTGAAAAGCAAGGACAGGGCAGACCTGGCAAAAATATTAGGCGTGGACGCGGTGATGCAGGGAAAAACTATTTCGGAAAAGCCTATGTCGGAAGGAGCCGCGGTAGCGGTGGGTCTTCTTGTCGGAGCATGGGGAAACACGAACAAAGTACAGACAGCTATTAATATTCATGACGGAAAAAGCGGTGAGCTCTTATGGAAATATGATTATGAAGCTTCGGGGTCTGTGGGATCATCTACTACGAGACTTGTAGACGCGCTCATGAGAAACGCCACAAAAAAGTTTCCTTATACTACTAATTAAGGTCAGGAATAGTTTTGAATAGACCGTAATATAATTTTGATTATAGGAAAAAAAGACAAAATGTGGGATAGGTGAGATTCGAACTCTACTGAGTTTCTAATGTCCGGGTTTACAGCCCCCGTGGCTCCACCATTGCCAGCCGCCATCCCTTGCGTGAATGGTTTGAATTGAACAAACTCCCCGGTTTTTCAGATCGATGCTTCTACCAGGCTAGCTTCATTCACATTTATAGCCCAAGCAAGAGATTGTTCGAACTACTGTTTAGAAGATTTAGTAAAAATCAAAGAATTATGATGACTGCTTTCATGTTTTACTTTGGCGGCCTCTTTGATGCCATACTTCGTTGCAATATTTATTTATTCCATAGCAAGGGTTGGGACAAAGCATAACAACCTGAAGTTTCTGATTTTATTACAGATCAGGAAGAACACTACGAAGAATCGGGCTCTGAATGTTCTCCTTGAATTTGATCTGGTCCAATTGATTGGCCGGAGGATAAGATCATAAATAAAGCCCATCGATGGCGGTATACATGAATCGTAAAAATGTGAATGGCAAGCCCGGCTATTCCAGACCTTAACCGGAATGCTCCCTCATTGAAATCATTGTTTTACCATCTAATATACATAATTTTTCCATAGACTCTCCATTCATCTTCCATTAAATAATGGAAGATGAACGTAGTAGCTATGATTTTAGCATGAAAATATAATGATATTTACATGCTTTCATCTAAAGTTAATCAGGGCATGATTGTGACAGACAATTCCCTATTAGCTGGCGTCTCCGGAAAGCTGACGAACATAGTCGTGAAGCAGACAAGGGTAAAACCGTGATAACGGGGGCGCCCGATATATCGGGCAGGAAGCTTTCCCAAAAACAAAAAGACGCCAATGATCAGATGCAACTGGCCATCCTATCGGCCAAAAAGATCACCGCCGATCCCAATGGGCCTGTGAAATGCTGCGGGTTCTGCCTAACAAGGTTTTCCGTGCCATCGTAAAACGATTCCTGCTCACCAATGGGTATGGGACCATATTTGAAAAAACCGAACAGATCCCCGATGCCGGATTAATGTTGTTCGGTAACCGCGCCTCGGACGCCTGCAATGTGCAAAGCGACTGGGATATACTTATTCTTACCACGAGCGATTATTGGTCAACAGAAAGTGGAGTAAACAAAGACAATTAACTAATATTGTAAACACATAACAGGATTAACCTAAAACATCCTGATCCTAATTCAGACGACTCTCCCCAATTGGCCTACGGGACTAAAATAAAAAACCCCGAAAAAAATCGGGGCTTAAATTCATTTATGAAAATGCAATATCTACCCCAAGTCCGTATCAGAACTAAACAACAAGAGTAGATATAAACATACTTTTTTCATACTTCAAATAAATAACCTATCCGCCAAATAAATAAACAAGAGAAAAATCCTCCTTTTCCCAATTCCAAAATGCCTCACCTCCGATCAGTAATCTAGCCGCTTATTCCGCCAACCTCCTATCTTTGCACTCCCTTCAATAGTCTGTTATGAAGTTTTATAATCTTATTATCAAATACCGCCTCTGGATTGGTGTTGTGCTGGTGGCCCTGGGCATCTATGTGAATTATGCCAGTAGTTTCTGGCCCGCTTTTCCCCTTTATCTTGTTGGAGTAATATTAATCGCGGGGCATTTTTTCTTTGGGCCGCTTCGCCTGATACAGGAATACATGGAAAACGGCGATATGGAAGGAGCTGAAAAAGTACTGGGCTCCATCAAATTCCCGGGATTGCTATATAAACCGATCCGGTCGGTATACTATACCTTGAAAGGCAATGTAGCCATGATGAAGCAGGATTTTGACGGAGCTGAAAAGATGATGAAAAAAGGCCTTGATCTCGGTATGCCCATGAAGGAAGCCGAAGGCGCCAGCATGTTGCAGATGGGAATGCTTCATATGCAAAAGAACGACCTGAAACAGGCGGAATCTTATATCCGCCAGGCGATCCGTAAAGGTTTACCGGACAAAGAGAACGAAGCGGCTGCTTATTTACAAATGTGCAGCATCATGATGAATAAACGTGAGTTCAGGGCGGCGAAAGATTTTTTTCGCAAAGCCAAAGCGTTAAAGCCAACCACTCAGCAGATCGTTGACCAGATCAAGCAGATCGAGAAATATATTACAAGGATGCCGGGATAAGCTAAGAGCTTAAAGAGGAATTTACTGCCAATTTTCACTCCGCTTAATTAGTCGTATGAAAAAAGTATTGCCTGTCATATTGCTTTTAGGTATTAGCTGTGCTGCGTTTAGCCAGCGAACGGCAAAAAAGAACATTTATCTTATTCCCCAGCCGGTTTCTATTTTGCAAGGCGAAGGGTCGTTTACATTGCCTTACCAATTAATCATTGTCACAACAGGTAATAAGGAATTAAAAAAGATCGCGCAACAGCTTGCCGGCCGGCTTTCACTCGTAAGAGGACACCCGGTTACAATCAAAGAAGCGAAAGCAGCGCTGCCAAAATCTATTTTTCTTTCTTTATCCGCTGATCATTCTATTCCAAAGGAAGGCTACCGGTTAAAAGTAACTCCCGCTGCTGTTTCTTTAACGGCCGCGGAACCTGCAGGCATTTTTTATGGGATACAAACACTTTACCAATTACTTCCCGGTGAAATTCTAAGTAAGACATTGGCAGATGTCAAACAATGGACCATTCCGGCAGTTACCATCGAAGACTATCCCCGCTTTGGCTGGCGCGGGATTTTATTGGACGTCGTCCGCCATTGGTTTACCAAACAGCAGGTAAAAGATTTTATTGATGATATGGTCCAGTTCAAATTCAATGTGCTGCATTTACATTTAACCGACGACCAGGGCTGGCGATTAGAAATAAAAAGTTTACCCAAACTCACGGAAGTAGGCGCCTGGCGCGCTCCAAGGATTGGAAGATGGGGCGAATTCACCAAACCTGCTCCTGATGAGCCAAAGACCTATGGCGGTTTTTACACCCAGGATGATATGCGCGAGTTGATACAATATGCCAAAGAAAGATACGTGACCATATTGCCGGAAATAGATGTGCCGGGGCACAGTCTTGCCGCAGTTGCTTCTTATCCCGAATTGACCTGTACTACCGATAGCACCTACGAGGTGAATGCGGGCAATCGCTTTATGATCTGGCCCGGCAATGGTACTTTTTACGGACTATTGGATAATACCCTTTGCCCTGCCAATGAAAAAGTATATGAATTCTTAGATAAGGTATTTACAGAAGTAGCCCGGCTGTTTCCCTGCCCGTATATCCACATGGGAGGTGATGAATGTTATAAAGGTTATTGGGAAAAAAGTGAAGCGTGTAAACAACTGATGCAAAAAGAAGGGTTAAAAGACATGCATGAGTTGCAAAGCTACTTTGTAAAACGGGTATCGGCTATCATTAGCTCCAAAGGAAAAAAGATGATGGGCTGGGATGAGATCATGGATGGCGGACTTGCCGATAGTGCTGTTGTCATGAGTTGGCAGGGAATGAAAGGCGGTACAGCTGCGGCAGCCGTTAAACATGCCGTAGTCATGTCGCCTAATGATTATGCTTATGTGGATCTCTACCAGGGCGATCCTGTAGCGGAGCCTCCCACTTATTCTATGTTGCGGTTGAGTAAATCTTACCAGTTTGATCCGTTGCCACCGGGTGTAGACTCACAGTATATACTGGGCGGGCAGTGTAATCTCTGGAGCGAAAGATTATACACCATGCGTCATGCCCAATACATGCTATGGCCGCGCGGGTTGGCTATCGCAGAATCTGTCTGGTCGCCAAAAGGGAAAAAGAACTGGAATGATTTTGTTCATCGTGTAGAAAACCAATTTCACCGCTTTGATATCGAAGAGATAAAATATTCCCGCAGCCTGTACGATCCCATCTTTACAGCGGTAAAAGATTCAAGCGGGCAATTACAAATAGTGTTGAGCACCGAAATAGAAGGATTGACTATTTACTACAGCTTCGATGAAACCTATCCTGATAATTTTTACCCGGCTTATAGGGCTCCATTATCCGTACCCAAAGACGCGGCTAATTTAAAAGTAGTAACGTATCGTGGAAAAGAGCAAATGGGTAAGATCATCAATATGCCAATAGCGGAGTTAAAGAAGAGGGCGAAGATTAATTAATCAGAGGTCTGGTGTCAGAGGTCAGACTTCTACCTCAACTCAATCACCATCTCCTGTCCGCCGGGCCACTTTCCAAATAACTCTTCTACTTTATGAAAACGATATTCAAAAATGGCCCGCAGCTTTCTTTTTACAAACAAAATATTGGCCAGTTTGCCCAGCAGCCATAAGGGATTCCTGTAATGAATGATATCCGTCATTTCCACTCCTCCTTCAATCGCTTTAAAATGGTGCTGGTGTTGCCAGAATTGGTAAGGCCCTTTGCGTTGTTCGTCTGCGAAAAAAACAGGAGGCATAATATGGGTTATTTCCGTCATCCAGTAAAGAGGAATGCCCAGCACCGGGCTTACCTGGTATTCAATGATCTGGCCGGGGTAAAGCTTTTCGCCATGATGTTGTGAAATAACTTTAAACTTCATTTTCGGCGGGGTAATCGTTTGTAAATTTGCATGATCAGAATAAAAATCCCAGGCTTGCTGGAGAGTGATCGGGATCTTTTGCACGTTTTTAATGGAATGTACCGCCATAGAAAATAAGTTCCTGCTTTTAAGCTAACTTGTTTAAATAATGGCCGGAAAGATAAAAAGTTTACAGGAGTATGTCATTTAGTAAAGATAGGCTGGAAAAAAAGTTTTTGCAGGATTATGAACGCCTGAATGAACAGCAGCGTAAGGCTGTGGATCATATTGATGGTCCCGTGATGGTGATTGCCGGGCCGGGTACAGGAAAGACGCAGATACTCGCCGCCCGCATCGGTAAGATATTATTAGACACGGATACGGATCCTTCCACTATACTCTGTCTTACTTATACCGATGCCGGTGTGATCGCTATGCGCAAAAGACTGCTGGATTTTATCGGCCCGGATGCATACAAAGTGGGGATTTATACTTTCCATGCATTCTGTAATGACGTAATACAGGAAAATCTTTCTTTGTTTGAGAAAAACTCGCTGGACCCTATCTCTGATCTCGAGCGTATTGAATTGCTGAAACAATTAATCGATTCATTCCCGAAAAATCACCCGTTAAAGAGATACAGGGGTGATGTGTATTTTGAGATCAATAACCTGCAATCTCTTTTCAGCATCATGAAAAGAGAAGGCTGGACCCCGGAATTCATCAACCGGAAGATTGATGAATACCTGGCCGATCTCCCCACCCGGGAAGAATTTATCTATAAAAGAAAATATAAAGAGTTCAATGCCGGCGACCTGAAGAAGGATAAACTGGAAGAAGAAACGGAAAGAATGGAAAAGTTGCGGGCGGCTGCGAATGAATTTGATCGTTTTCAAAAAATGATGCGGCAAAAGAACCGATATGATTTTGATGATATGATCAACTGGGTCATTAAAGCCTTTGAAGAAAATAAGCATTTACTGGCCAACTACCAGGAACGTTTTCAATACATACTCGTGGATGAATACCAGGATACCAGTGGTACGCAGAACCGGCTGGTGGAACTGCTCATCAGTTACTGGGATAAACCCAATGTATTCGTTGTAGGGGATGATGACCAGAGTATCTATCGCTTCCAGGGCGCCAACATAGAGAATATGATGATGTTTGCCAATAGTTATAAGAACGACCTGCTCACGGTAGTCCTGACCAACAATTACCGTTCTACACAACCCATATTGGACGCTTCCAAAACACTGATTGACCGGAATAAGGAAAGATTGGTGGAGCAAATCCCGCATCTCAGTAAGCAACTTCTGTCATCCGGTGAATTGGTCAGTCAATTATCGCATACTCCTGTCATCAAAGAATATGAAACACAGCGGCAGGAAATGATTGATATTACCCTGCAGGTCGAAAAGCTCTTGCAGCAGGGAACGCCGCCCGGGCGTATCGGCATATTATACAAAGAGAATAAATACGGGGAAGAGCTGGCACAATATTTTAAGCTTCGCAATATTCCCGCCTACAGTAAACGAAGCCTGAACATCCTCCATATCCCGTTGGCTCAAAAGATCGTTTTGATATTAAAATACCTGGCCGCCGAACATGATATTTCTTATGGTGGCGATGAGATGCTGTTTGAATTACTGCACTTCGACTGGTTTCATATTCCGCCTATCGAAATTGCCAAACTAAGTATCGAAGCAGCGGATAAAAGATCTGCTGGCCAGGCGATATCGCTCCGCCGTTTATTAAACGAAAAGGCCAATGCAGTTCCCAAAGATCTTTTTTCCGGCAGCATTCATGAGGGATTAAAAAAAGCAAGCGTTCTCCTGGAAAAATGGATAACGGATGTCCCCAATGTAACATTACAGGTTCTTTTTGAAAATATTATCAGGGAAGGCGCTATACTAAGTTATGTTATGCAGAACCCGGATAAATTCTGGCTGATGCAGGTGCTTACCGGCTTGTTTGATTTTGTAAAGGATGAAACAAGACGTAACCCATTATTAGGGTTAAAAGAATTGGTGAATATTATTGAATTAATGGAAAAAGAGGACCTCTCTTTACCATTGGTACAGGTAAGCGGTAATGATAAAGGGGTAAACCTGCTGACAACACATGGCTCAAAAGGGTTGGAGTTTGAATATGTCTTCCTGGCGGGCGCCAATACCAATTCATGGGAGAAGAAACGCAAGCCAGGCGGCGGTTTTAGTTTCCCGGATACCCTATTTGCCTCACAACCCAAACATAAGGAAGAAGAGGAATTGCGCCGTTTGTTTTATGTAGCCCTGACCAGGGCAGAGCAGCATCTTTATATCTCTTACAGCCGTTTTAAAATGGATGGAAAAGAGCTTGAACCCTCCATGTTCATTGCCGAGATACAGGAGCAGCAGGAATTACCCGTTCAGAAGGTGATTATCTCACCGGAAGCATTGGCGGAATTCCAGGCATTGTATTTTGGTGAAGCTACTGCGCCTGAAATTGAAAAAATAGAAGCGGAGTTCGCGGATCGCCTGCTGGAAAAATTTGTGATGAATGTAACGGCGCTGAATAATTACCTGAAATGTCCATTGGAGTTTTACTTCAAAAATCTTGTGCGGATTCCCTCACCGAAGAATGAAGCTACTGAATTCGGCTCGTCAGTTCATTATGCGCTGGAGCAACTATTCCGGAAAATGCAGGATGGAAAACAAGAACAGTTTCCATCGAAACAAGAATTTATCGCCGACTTTGAATGGTATATGAACCGGCACCGTGAAAGTTTTACGCAGGAGCAGTTTGACAGGCGTAAAGAATACGGGCATGAAGTACTGGGTAATTATTACGATAAATATATCCGCTCATTTAATAAAATCGTCGCTATTGAGCGCAATATCCGGAACGTGGTAGTGAATGGCGTTCCTTTAAAAGGAAAGTTGGATAAACTGGAGTTTGATGGGAAATCAGTGAATGTTGTGGATTATAAAACCGGCGATCCCGACAAAGCCATTCCCAAGCTAAAGGGCCCGAATGAAAAAGAACCGAATGGCGGTGATTACTGGCGGCAGGGTGTTTTTTATAAGATACTGGTTGATAATTATGGGCAAAAAGACTGGAAAGTGATCAGTACAGAATTTGATTTCATTGAGCCGGATAAGAAGAAAAACTACCATAAAGAAAAATTAGTCATCACACCTGCCGATATTACTACGGTCACACAACAGATCAGCGCAGTCTGGCAAAAGATACAGGATCATGATTTTTATACCGGTTGCGGGAAAGAGGATTGCCATTGGTGCAATTTTGTTAAAACAAATAACATGGCTGTTTCCCTTCATGAATTAAACGAAGAAGAAACCTCCGATATAAATGATTAAGGGATTAATTATGATTTTAAAAACAATTCATTAAGAGCAAACCTCCTAAGTTTGCAGCCTGTTTATGAATTTAAGAAATATAATACCTGTCCTGTTTGCCGGGTTGATCATTTTAATCAGTGTGCTCAGCGGTACAGGTTGCGCCAATATCGTACCTCCCCAGGGCGGGCCGAGAGATTCACTTCCTCCCGTGCTTATAAAAGTGACACCCCCTGATTCCTCCGTAAATTTTGCCACCAACAGGATAAACTTTTCTTTTAATGAATATATTGATATAGATAATTTCCTTCAAAATGCAATCATATCTCCTATTCCGAAGAGCATGCCCCAACCCACCCGCAAGCTGAATACACTGTCCATCAGGTTAAAAGATTCCCTGGAACCTAATACAACGTATACGATCAATTTTGGCAAATCAATCAAGGACTTCAATGAAGGCAACATCATGAAGGATTTCACTTATGTTTTTTCAACCGGCCGGGTCATTGATTCCCTTTCATTTGCCGGTAGTGTAATATTGGCGGAAACAGGTAAGACAGATAGTACATTGATTGTGATCCTCCACAAAAAGTCAGAAGACTCCGCCGTGGTAAAGGAACGTCCCCGCTATATGGCGAAGCTCGATAATAAGGGAAATTTTGTTTTTCATAATCTTCCTGCCGGTACTTTCTATGTATATGCATTAGATGATGCGGCAAGAACATACCGGTACCTGGACAATAGAAAGCTTTTTGCTTTTGCCGACTCGCCGGTAATCGTACAACGGGATACAAAGCCTGTAATTTTATATGCTTATGCGGAAGCAAAGCCTAAGCCAACCACTTCAACCACGGGAAGCCAGGGGCAAAGTGCGACGGATAAACGATTAAAATTTCAAACTTCCCTGAGAAGTGGTAATAAATCCCAGGACCTGCTGCAGCAATTCAGTTTTATTTTTGACCGGCCTGTAAGACAATTTGATTCTGCAAAGGTTCATTTCAGCACGGATTCTGCTTATATTCCTGAAAGGGGTTATAGCTGGTCAATTGATACTTCAAAGAAAAAAATAACGCTGGCCTGTTCCTGGCGGGAAAATACTTTATACCATCTTATCCTTGAAAAAGACTTCGCTACGGATACGCTTAATCACCAATTATTAAAGGCCGATACGATTACTTTCAGGACAATGAAGAATTCGGATTACGGCAAATTGATGATCCGTTTCCGTAATCTCGATCTTACCAAAAATCCCGTACTGCAATTTGTACAAAGCGGAGAAGTCGAGAGTTCATTTCCGCTCACGAGTACCACTCTTTCACAGGACCTTTTCCTGCCGGGAGAATATGACCTCCGCATTCTGAACGATGCCAATAAAAACGGGATTTGGGATCCCGGCTCATTCTTTGGTAAACACCGGCAGCCGGAGATTGCGAAGCCTATCGAACGAAAGCTGACTATAAAGTCGAACTGGGATAATGAGTTTGAAATAAAGCTGTAGGGGGAAACCCCTCTAAATCTCCCCTCAAGGGGAGACTTTCGAAGACCCGGATAGGAAGAAAAATTTCTTATTTAATGAAGGTGCGTAGGCCTCTCCCGGGAGGAGGTTTGGTGGGGCTTCTTCGTATCTTTGCTTCATGCAATTCTCTTCCTCTCTTCTCGAAAATGCTGTCAGCGAGTTTGCCAAGCTTCCCGGGATTGGCAAAAAAACAGCATTGCGTTTGGTATTACACCTGCTCAAACAAGATACAGGAGATGTAAATAATTTCAGCGAAGTGATTGCCCGGATGCGCAGTGAAATAAAATTTTGCCAACGTTGTTTCAATGTAGCCGACGCTGACATTTGCTCCATCTGCGCCAACAGCCTGCGCAAACAGGAGATCATTTGCGTGGTAGAGAATATCCGTGATGTAAT
Source organism: Bacteroidota bacterium (assembly GCA_030706685.1). Taxonomy (GTDB): domain Bacteria; phylum Bacteroidota; class Bacteroidia; order Chitinophagales; family Chitinophagaceae; genus VBAT01. Next base: position 22,190 of record JAUZOA010000039.1, on the reverse strand, counting down.
CGCTATCGAAAGCACCCAGCAGTTCAGCGGCACTTATCATGTATTGGGTGGCGTTATCTCCCCTCTTGATGGCATTGGCCCCGACCAGTTGACGATTGAATCACTGGTTAGCCGCGTTCAAAAAGAGAAAACCGAAGAACTGATCTTTGCCCTTAATCCTACCATACAGGGAGATACGACTATATATTACATACAGAAAAAACTGTCCCCGGCCTCAATAGGGCATCCGCTCAACCTTCGCGTCACTACTATTGCACGGGGTATTGCCTTTGGCGGCGAACTCGAATATGCCGATGAGCTTACACTTGGAAGAAGCTTGCAGAACAGGATGCCGGTAGATAAATATGTGTCAGGATAGGGGTATTTTGGAAAATGCAATCGGGAAATTGAGAAATTTATCAAAAGCAAGATGGGGTTCAATGTAAAGACAATTTCCCTCCGATGCAAGAGGGATCCCAGTCCTACTTTTCCCAATTCCCCTAATGGCCCTTCTTCTTTGATATTATAAATACTTATTGTAGCTTTGCGGCTTCAGGCGGATTTGTTTATTGTTCGGCCTGTAAAACTGAACTAATAAACGTCAACGAAACTCCACTTCAGGTTTCCCAGCGTTTACATAGTTCAATAGTAATGATGAATTCATCATTCAATAACCTGGTTGGCTTTAACTAACGCCTGCCCTCAGGCATGCGGGATTAAAAGCTAACAGCTAAAAACATAATACTATGAGCATCCAGCAAGAACTCCAAAAACGTATCCTGATCATTGATGGCGCTATGGGCACCATGATTCAGCGCCATAAACCTACGGAAGCTACTTACCGCGGTGAGCGGTTTAAAAATTGGCCCGTTGATTTAAAAAACAATAGCGATATTTTAAATCTTACACAGCCTTCTATAATAGAAGGTATTCACCGGGAATACCTGGAGGCCGGGGCGGATATCATTGAAACAAATACATTCGCTGCTACTTCGATACCACAAGCCGATTTTGAGCTTGGAGCATTTGCCTATGAGATGAATGTTGAAGGCGCAAAATTGGCGCGCAAGGCTGCAGATGAGTACACAAAGAAAAATCCGGCTAAACCCCGTTTTGTCGCCGGGGCTATGGGCCCGCTTAATAAAACATTGTCCCTTTCACCGGATGTAAACAATCCCGGTTTCCGTGCCGTCACTTTTGATGAAGTGGTAGCCGCCTATTATGACCAGGTGAGAGGATTGGTAGATGGCGGCGTAGACCTTTTGCTGATCGAGACGATCTTTGATACATTGAATGCTAAAGGCGCCATATTCGCTATCAAGAAATATTTTCGTGATACAAAGAAGCAACCCCTGCCTATTATGATCAGTGGAACCATCACGGATGCATCCGGAAGAACACTAAGCGGTCAGACCCTTGAGGCCTTCTACACTTCTGTGATGCATGCCAGGCCTTTGAGTATTGGACTGAATTGCGCATTAGGCGCCAAAGAAATGCGCCCGCATATTGAAGAATTGTCGCAAATAGCCGGTTGCTATGTATCAGCCTATCCGAATGCAGGACTGCCCAACGCCATGGGTGAATATGATGAGCAACCGGAAGATACCGCCCATTTCATTGAAGAATGGGCCAAAGAGGGTTTTGTGAATATTGTAGGCGGCTGTTGCGGTACTACGCCGGATCATATCCGGCATATCGCGGAACATGTAAAAAAGATTAAACCAAGACCATTACCTGTAGTAGAAAAGGAATTAGTATGACAACTGCCCGGATCCTTTTAATAGTATCCATGGTTATTCTTGTCGTAAATAACTTTTCACTCGTCAGGAAGTTATTCGTAAAAAAGAGTTCATAAATGCAGGACACCGTCGTTATCAAACCATACTTACGTTTATCCGGGCTGGAGCCACTCGTTGTGAGGCCCGAATCCAATTTCCTGAACGTGGGCGAACGCACCAACGTTACCGGCTCCAAGAAGTTTGCCCGCCTGGTCAGGGAAAATAAATATGAAGAAGCCTTAAGCGTCGCCCGTCAGCAAGTGGAGAATGGCGCCCAGGTACTTGACGTGAATATGGATGACGCCCTGCTCGATGGCGTACAGGCCATGACCACTTTCCTGAACCTCCTTCAAAGCGAACCGGATATCGCCAAGATCCCCATCATGATTGACAGCAGTAAGTTCGCGATCATTGAAGCAGGATTAAAATGCGTACAGGGTAAATGCATTGTGAATTCCATTTCCATGAAAGAAGGGGAAGCGAAATTCATTGAACAGGCCATTATCTGCCAGAGCTATGGCGCCTCCGTGATTGTAATGGCTTTTGATGAAAAGGGACAGGCGGATACCAAACAACGCAAAGTAGAGATTTGCCACAGGGCCTATAAAATATTAACGGAGCAGGTAGGCTACGATCCGCAGGATATCATTTTTGATCCGAACATATTCGCCATTGCCACCGGCCTGGAAGAACACAATAATTATGGGGTCGATTTTATTGAAGCCACCAGGGAAATAAAGCAACTGATGCCATTGACCAAAGTAAGTGGCGGCGTCAGTAATCTTTCTTTTTCCTTCCGGGGCAATGAGCCGGTACGAGAAGCCATGCATTCAGTATTCCTGTATTATGCCATCAAGGCCGGCATGGATATGGGCATTGTCAATGCAGGACAGTTGGTGGTATATGACGAGATAGAACCACAGCTAAGAAAATTATGTGAAGATGTGATCCTCAATCGCAACAATGACAATAACGAAGCCACAGAAAAATTGATCACATTCGCCGAAACGGTAAAAGCGAAAGATAAAGAAGAAAAGAAAGACGATGCCTGGAGAAGCGCTTCCGTAGAAGAACGCTTGAAACATGCGTTGGTCAATGGCATCACCGACTATATTGATATAGATACTGAAGAAGCCAGGCAAAAATATCCCAAGCCGCTGGATGTGATCGAAGGGCCGTTGATGGATGGGATGAATGTGGTAGGCGATCTTTTCGGTTCGGGTAAAATGTTTCTGCCACAGGTCGTAAAGAGCGCGAGGGTAATGAAAAAATCCGTCGCCATCCTTACTCCTTATATAGAGGCTGAGAAAGAACTCCGGAGACAGGCGCATATTAAAGCCGGTACCGTAAACGAAGAGGGAGCAGGCGCCGCAAAAATCTTATTGGCAACAGTTAAAGGCGATGTACATGATATAGGCAAGAATATTGTCGGGGTGGTATTGGGTTGCAATGGCTATGATATTGTTGATCTTGGGGTAATGGTACCAACCGATAAGATACTCGATACAGCAGAAAAGGAAAAAGCAGATATCATTGGCTTAAGTGGTCTTATCACACCCTCTTTGGATGAGATGGTGCATGTGGCCCATGAAATGAAACGCCGGGGAATGAAACAACCTTTGCTGATTGGCGGCGCCACTACTTCGCGTATGCATACAGCCGTTAAGATAGCCCCGCAGTATGATAATGGCGTAGTGCATGTACTGGATGCTTCAAGAAGCGTTACCGTAGCGGGTTCATTGCTGAATGCGGAACAAAAACCGGAATTACTCAGTTCCACCCGGGCAGAATACACAAAACTGGCAGAAGATTTTGCCAATAAGAAAACAGTTAAGCAATATTTGTCATTTGCTGAAGCGCAACAAAATAAACTAAAGATCAACTGGAGTAACTATATCCCCCCGGTTCCCACTTTTACAGGAACAAAGACATTCGATAATTATAGCCTCGCCGATATCAGGAAATATATTGACTGGCAGCCTTTCTTTATTGCCTGGGAAATGCATGGAAAATTTCCCCAGATATTAAGTGATAAGGTTATCGGGAAAGAAGCTACCAAACTCTATAACGACGCGAATTCATTATTGGATAAATTGATCGCAGAAAAATGGCTGACCGCTAAAGGAACGATCGGATTCTGGGAAGCGGCTGCAACAGGCGCGGATACTATTGAAGTCAGAGGTCTGAAGTCTGAAGTCAGATTAGAATCTTTACGCCAGCAAATCAAGAAAGCGGCTGACCAACCCAATTTATCATTAGCTGATTTTATTAAACCGGGCCCGGCTCACCACTCACCACTCACCGCTCCCGATTTCATCGGCGCTTTTGCTGTGACCATACAGGGTATCGAATCTCATATCAAAAGGTTTGAAGCAGCACACGATGATTATAATAAGATCACGTTGCAGGCACTGGCCGACCGTTTGGCAGAAGCCTTTGCCGAGTTATTACATGAAAAAGTAAGAAAGGAATACTGGGGTTATGTAAAAGATGAAAACCTCAGCAATGAAGAGCTGATCAAAGAGACCTATACAGGTATTCGCCCGGCACCCGGTTATCCTGCCTGCCCCGATCACACGGAGAAATATAAATTGTTTGACTTGCTGGGCGGAAAAGAAGCTACCGGCATCACCCTCACTGAATCATTAGCCATGTTCCCTGCATCTTCCGTCTGCGGCTGGTATTTCAGTCATCCGCAAAGCCAGTATTTTGGAGTGGGAAAAATTCAACCTGATCAACTGGAAGATTATACCAAAAGAAAAGGAATGAGTAAAGATGAAATGACGAGATGGCTGAGACCGGTACTTGAATAAATTCTTAAATATTTTAATAAGCATAGAATCATCAGATTTGCTTATTATTTTAAAAAAAATTGAGGAAAAATCATAGCAACTATTTTCAGATCCGGGATTTTAGAAGATTTAAATCCGCTAAAAGAATTTCTGCAATCATTTTTCATACCATAATGCTATTGGCTAATAACTCATTTCTTAGTTGATTCGGATTTTGAAAATGAATACTCTTGATGCCCAAAGCCTCTGCCGCCTTCACATTCCTCAAACTATCATCAATAAATAAAGCTTCAGAAGGATGAACGTGGTAACGATCCAGTAATCGCTGATAAAACTCTGGGAAAGGTTTTCTTGTCTTTTCTTCCCCGCTCACCACCCGGCCATCGAACCAGTGCAGAAAATTATAACGGACCAGCGCAATATCAAAAAGGCCGGTTTGCCAGTTGGTCAATGCATAGAGCTTATACTTGCCGCTTTCCTTTAATTGGCGGAATATCTCTACTGTTCCATGGACAGGCCCGTTAAGCATTTCTGTCCAGCGCCCGTAAAAATCGCGAATGGGTTGTTCCCACTCCGGAAATTTCACCACCAGCTCCTGTGTGGCTTCCACAATGGACCTTCCTTCATCCTGTTGTTCATTCCAGTCGGGAGTACAGATATTTTCAAAGAAATAATTCTTCTTTTCTTCCGAATCAAAATAATCACGATAGACATGCATCGGGCTCCAGTCAACCAATACATTGCCCAGGTCGAAAATAATTGTAGTAATAGCCGCCATCAGGTATAACGAAGTTTTAATACGATCATGGTCAAAGACATGCTAAGCACAAGCAAATTGGTCAAAATAATAACCCAGTTGGCCGGGCTGAGTAATACACCGTAACCGATCCACATCACTTCGTTGACAGCCGCGATAATGAACATCAGCAAAGATATATCCCGTGCCGATTTATCTTTCCAGGTTTTGATTACCTGCGGCAAAAATGTGAGCGAAGTGACGAACCCGGCAGAATAGCCAAGAATATCAGCGAAAGTCATAATGAAGATTACACGTTGAAAATGTTATGGAATGGTTATCGTTATGGTATCATCCGGCAGGTCAGCTACTTTTCCGGGAGGCTTTCCAAAACCATGTAAAACCATTTTCACTTTATTAAACTTTGAAATATAATTGCCTTCTTTCTTTTCAATCGTTACTGTGGATGCCGCCGCATCATATACAATTTCTCTTTTGCAGTAATCTCCCTTTTCATAGTTATACGTATTGCCGTCATCCTCATAATACGTAAATGATGTTTTGCCTTTACCTTTCCACACATGCAGGTATAATATCCCATCTCCCTTTTCTTTCGTGTTTTGCACTACACTTTGCATCGGAATGACAGCCCCGGCCTTTACAAACACGGGTAAGTCATCCAGCGGGGAGGGAACATAGACGGGTTGGCCGCCTTCATATATTTTATTATCACTAAACCGGTACCAGGAAGTATTACCGGGTAAATAAACTTCCAGTATGTTTTGCGTAGAAGCCACAGGGCATACGAGCATATTATCCCCGAATAAGAACTGGTTTTTAAATTTATCACTATATACATTTTCATCAAATGTATAGTCAATGGGCAACATCCTGTTAATAGGCATACCGGTAGTATGTGCCCGGTAAAACATACTATAGAGATAAGGCATCAGCGTATAACGCTGTTCCAGTATCTTCCTGATCTTATCCGTATTCCAATCATTAAACAACCAGGGTTCACGGTAATTATTATCGATGGCAGTATGATTCCTGAAAAAAGGCGAATAAGCGCCAAGGCTCATCCAGCGAACAAATAATTCTGCCGAAGGATTGCCTACAAAGCCACCCACATCCATCCCTACAAAGGGAATACCGCTAAGGCCCATACTGTTCAGTAAGCGGAATCCAAGAAGCATATGATCATCAGATGCTACATTATCACCGGTCCATTGCGCTGAATATTTCTGTACCCCTGAATAAGCTGCTCTTGTCAGTACAAATGGCCGCTGGCCATTCAATAAATCCTTTGTACCTAAAAAGGTAGCTTTTGCCATCAATAAACCATATGCGTTTTTAACTGTAAACAATGTTTTCTTGTCTTTACCCTCGCCAAACTCGATCAGGTTGGGAAACTCCCTTCCCCATGCGGCCGGCTCATTCATATCATTCCAGAAACCACGGATACCGTTGGCAACATAAGCCTCTTTAAAGCTCCTGCCCCACCATGCCGCAGCGGCAGGCTTAGTAAAATCGGGGAAATGACAACGGCCGGGCCATACATGCCCGATATAGTAATGACCATCAGGATATTTCGCGAAATAATTGTTGGCAACTCCTTCATCGTATTGTTTATATCCTTTCTCCACTTTAATACCCGGGTCAATAATGGTAACTACATCAAAGCCCATTTGTTTCATCTGGTCCATCATTCCTTTTACATCAGGATATTTATTGCTCCAGGTGAAGACCTTGTAATTATCCATGTAATTGATATCACTTACAATCGCGTCGGCCGGTAATTGTTTTTCCCGGAAGGATGTCGCCACGTCCAGTAATTGTTTCTGACTATTATATCCATAACGGCTTTGCTGAAAACCCAGGCTCCACAAAGGCGGCATGGGTGTACGACCCGTTAATAAAGTGTAATCTTTGATGATCTGTTGTACAGAAGATCCTCCAAAAAAATAATAATTCATTTCCCCGTCATCGGCCCCGAAATGAAATAACTCTTCATCAGCGCCTCCTCCAAAATTGAAATAAGATTTATGCGTATTATCAAAGAATATCCCATACACTACTTTTCCATGTATACCGATAAAAAAGGGGATCGTGGAATAAAGCGGATCCTGGTTGAGGTTATAACCAGGAATATCGCTGTTCCAGTTTTGATAAAAATTACCCCGCCTGTTGATATCGCCGGTCTTCTCTCCCAGCCCGATAAATTTTTCATCCGCATACATCTTCTTATAACAACTAACCTGGTTACCAAACCAGGAGATACCCAGGCCGGGCTCATCACTGCATAAATCCTCACCCCTGCTATTCAGTACAGAAACCCGGAAAGGATCACTATTAATATTGACCGTTAATGAATCAGTACTAAAAGAATAAATAGTCCCCGATATTTTGAGATCAGATAACTTTCCTTTTGGCTGCAGGTCGTCAATAGCAAAAGAAAAATCATCTGTCATCTTTTGCCGGGCTACCCTGACCCGGATAGTCGTAGCATTGTACGCCGTAATACGCGCAATTGCATTGGATAATTGAAATTCATACCCGGAAGGGATCTTTTTATTGCCGGCGATCTTTCCCGCTTGTTCACTTAAACGATTTTGCTGAGAGTATAAGACAGGAAAATAAACAAGCGCCAGGACAAGCAATACTGTATTCTTCATGAATATATTATTTAATGCTGCCAAACCGGGGATCCCGGGTAGATCAGGCACGTGAAGGTAACAAGTTTATGTATAAAATACACATTCCTGTCAGCGCTTTTCAAATAACCACCACAAGCGTTTCCTTGGCTTTATTGTATAATTCTCGGTGATATATTTCCGGATATGATTGATAGCTTCATTGACATCATCCGTCAGCAATACGAGTGACATATCTCCGGGAGTTATTGTTCCCTGCTTTGCCATATCTTCTATAGTTGACATCAGGTATTTATAGTATTCTTTTCCGAATAATACAATAGGAAAGCCAGTAACCGTTTTTGTCTGCACAAGCGTTAATGTTTCAAAGAATTCATCCATGGTTCCAAAACCGCCCGGCATAATAATAAAGGCGTAAGAATATTTTGTCAGCATTGTTTTACGGACAAAAAAATACTCGAAAGTGACTGACTTTTGTGTGTAGGGGTTCGCTTTTTGTTCAAACGGCAATTGAATATTACAGCCTATTGACATACCTCCATTTTCAAAAGCACCCCGGTTAGCGGCTTCCATGATACCCGGTCCGCCGCCGGTCACTGTGGTAAAACCTAATTCAGCGATGAGTTTGCCCATTGATCTTGCTTGCTGATAATAGATATTATCTTCTTTGAACCTTGACGATCCGAATACAGTGATGCAGGGACCTGCAAAATGCAATGCCCGGAATCCTTTTATGAATTGCCAGAATACTTTTAATGCAAATTTCAGTTCATATCCCCTGCTCTTGGGCCCTTCGAGATAGATATGTTCTTTGGAAGGAACAATAGGAGCGGCCATTTCTTTTGTTGCTGCTTTCATAGTAAAATGTAAATTGCCGGACAATTTAATGATTAAAACCTCCAACTGCTTAAAGAGGGTAAAAAATCTTATAATTTTCTTACAGGTGGTAAAATATGCGTATCATATCTTATAATGTAAACGGCATCCGCGCGGCAATAAACAAAGGCTTGCTGGAATGGTTAAAAACTGATCCTGCTGATATAATCTGTTTACAGGAAACAAAAGCTGTAAAAGAAAATGTAGACCATACATTGTTTCATGATCTTGGCTACCAGGATTATTGGTTCAGTGCACAAAAAAAGGGATATAGCGGCGTAGCAGTTTTTACTAAAATAAAGCCAGCGCACGTGGAATATGGTACAGGACATAAAGTAAGTGACGATGAAGGAAGAGTGTTACAGCTTGATTTTGGTGATATACGGCTGATCAATGCCTACTTTCCTTCCGGCACCAGCGGCGATGAACGCCAGAGTTTTAAATATGTATGGCTGGATGAATTTTTTGTTTACCTGAATGAATTAAAGAAAAAACGCCCAAAGCTTATCCTCTGCGGTGATTATAATATTGCGCATAAAGAAATTGATATTCATGATCCTAAAGGCAATAAAAAATCTTCCGGGTTTCTGCCGGAAGAAAGAGCATGGATGGATAAATTTTTTAAACATGGCTGGACAGATACGTTCAGACAATTTCACCCTGAACCACACCGCTATAGCTGGTGGAGCCAGCGATTCCCTACCGTAAGGCTGCAGAATAAAGGCTGGCGTATCGATTATATTAATGTTACCGAAAACTTAAAATCATCTTTAAAAGACGCTGACATCTTCCCTGATGTTAAACATTCTGATCATTGTCCGGTATATTTAGCATTGTAAAACTGACCTGTTTAGCCTGACCGGCCCGCACTGACCTGTTTAATTCACTGCAATGTACCTGCAGTACCCATTCTTCACCAAAACCACTTTGTATGGACGGAATAATTGTTCTTGTCATACTGATCTTCATTGTTTCTTTTATTTTATTAATAATTATTCTTGGAAAAGTCAGTTCAAACCAGCAATCCTTTGATTCACTGGCTAACAAACTGAATCAATTAAGAGATCAGCTATATGACCTGGGTATGCAGATAAAAGATCTGAAAAATAAAGAGGTAATAAAAATCCCGGAAATAAAGAAAGAACCCGTACAGCCAATTATTAAACGGGAAACAATTGCCGAGCCGGCCATTATCCCAAAGGCAGAAAAGCCGGCTGTTGTCAATGAAAAACAAACAGGGAAGGCGGAAATACCCGTTTCTCCTGCCATTCAAAAAGAAGAAGCTATACCGGATTTGTTCTCTTCATTTCCCGGTACTCCTGTTGCGGATGATAAAACAGATTGGGAAAAATTCATCGGTGAGAACCTTGCCAATAAGATCGGAATAGCGGTATTAGTACTGGGCATTTCATTTTTTGTAAAATTCGCTATAGATAAAAACTGGATCAATGAGACCGGCAGGGTGGTTATTGGCCTTGTCAGCGGGGGAATACTTATCGCATTGGCTCATTCTATCCGAAATTCCTATCGTTCTTTTAGTTCGGTATTGGTCGGAGGCGGGTTAACGGTTTTTTATTTCAGTATCGCCTTCGCATTCCACCAATATCATTTACTGAACCAGCAGGCCGCTTTTATTATCATGGTTATTATTACCGGCTTTGCAGTTATTCTTTCTTTATATTACGACAGGATAGAACTGGCTATACTGGCTGTCGTCGGTGGTTTTATCACCCCTTTCCTCGTGAGTACCGGCCAAAATAATTATATAGCCTTATTTTCCTATCTCTGTATTCTGAATTCGGGGCTACTGGTATTATCCTGGTTCAAACGATGGAAAGCCATTAATATCATTGCCTTATTTTTTACCATCACCATTTATGGCAGTTGGCTCTTTCGCCAGCTATTCGATGAAAACGAAATTTTTCCCTTCCGGTGGGCTCTCTTCTTCGCTACACTATTCTACGCTTTGTCTGTTGCGATCAATATTATCAACAACCTGAAATTGAAAATTAAATTCGGCGCTTTTGATTTTATTCTTTTGCTGAGTATTAATTTCCTGTATTATGTCGCCGGAATGGTTACTCTCCGGTATTGGAACCATGGCGACTACCAGGGCCTGTTTACAGCAGCGCTTGGTGTCGTCAACCTTCTTCTCGCATTGATTTTTTTAAAACAGAAAAGAGCGGACCGGAATTTTGTTTATCTCCTGGTCGGTCTCACACTGACTTTTATTTCATTGACGGGACCGGTACAATTAAAAGGAAATTATATCACACTATTCTGGGCTGCAGAGTCAGTTGTTTTGTTTTGGATGTATCAACGGTCACGTCTCATTCTTTTAAAAATCGCTTCGCTGCTGATCGTAATCCCCTTACTGATCAGTTTATTCATGGATTGGTACCAGGTATATGCCGGTAATATAAATCTATTGCCTGTGATAGTGAATAAAGGATTTATAACTACCCTGGCAACTGCCGCGGCCTTTCTTTTATATTATAGCAGGATGCGTAAAGAAGCAGATACATTTTATCTGCAGGAGATAACCAATAAGCTGGTCCGGAATATTTTTTTACTCACAGGAATAATCCTTGGCTATTCTGCAGGTGCATGGGAGATTTATTACCAGTTCGGGACACGCCTTCCCGGTACATCCATTTATGCAGCCTACCTGCAATTATACAGCTTTGCATTTATCCTGTTTCTATTACCCTCATTCAAAAAATCGCCCTGGTTTATATTCTTAAAATTCATACTTACAATTGCGGGAGTGGTATTATATATTAATAACCTTCACATTAATTATATTATCTCGGTGCAAATGCTTGTTACCGGGAAGTATACCGGGCATTTCATCGCGCATTGGATAAGCGCGGTTTTACTTACCTGGCTATTATATGACCTGATTGCTTATTTCCGCAAACAAAAAAACAAGTTAAAAGATTATGAGATCCCGTTTACCTGGATCGCCGCCATTTGCCTGGTCTCATTGCTAAGCATCGAAATCTACCAGGTCAATATGTGGATTAATTACCGTAACGGGGGAGACTGGGAATATTGGGAAAATCTCTATTACAAAGCAGGCTTAAGTATCTTGTGGGGGCTATGTTCTTTTACCATGATGTGGCTGGGCATGAAATATAAGTTCAAAACGCTCCGGGTTATTTCGCTGACCTTATTCACTGTTACACTGATCAAACTTTTTATTTTTGATCTCCAGAATATTCCCCCGGGTGGCAAGATCGCTGCATTCATTTTGCTTGGCGTATTGTTGCTGATCGTATCTTTCATGTACCAACGGTTGAAAAAATTAATTATTGACGACCCCGGGAAATAATAAAATAACTATACTGGCAAACATCGTTTATGATAGTGTACAATATCACCCTGAAGATTCCCGCGGATATTGAAGCCGAATGGACCAGGTGGCAGCACCAGGAGCATATCCCGGATATAATGGCAACCAGCCAGTTTATTGAATATAAATTCTATCGCTTGTTGGAGCAAAATGAAAGTGATGGTATTACTTATGTCATACAATACTTTTCACCTTCTATGGATCATTACAATACATACATCAACGAATTTTCTGCAATGCTCCGTCAAAAAGCTTTTGCCAAATGGGGTGATAAATTCATTGCATTCCGAACTGTAATGCAATCTGTGGATTGATTGTGCAAAAGATTATTTATTTATTTGGAGGTCCAGAAACAATTGTATATTCCCACCAAAGGCTTATCCCGCCTGTATTTCAGAGGGTCTGCCCTGAAATCAGCTACAGTAAAGGGTTTCAGCATGTTGAAAATGTACACGTTATTCATTTCAAAACAGTAAATCCTGCAAAATCCTTACCCCGTGCGGATTCGGTGAGATCAAAAAGTTTTGCACCAGGTCATATTTTTTTTTGCAGGAATCAAAATCCGTCTAATTTTGTCGCAGTTATTAAAACATTATAAAATCAAGTTTATGAACAAAGCAGAATTGATCACAAAAGTAGCCGATGATGCCGGCGTTACTAAGACACAGGCTAATGCTGCCCTGGATTCTTTCATTGAAGCAGTTACAAAAACATTAAAAGGCGGTGGTAAAGTTACCCTGGTTGGTTTTGGCACATTTTCCGTTTCTAAAAGGAAAGCCCGTAAAGGACGCAATCCTCAAACCGGAGCAGAAATTAATATTAAAGCAAGAAAAGTTGCCCGCTTCAAAGCTGGTAAAGAATTAGCAGCTAAATTGTAATTGCACCATTACATCATTAAAAGCTCCTTCTCGTTTCCGCCGGATTGAGACGGAGCTTTTTAATTGAGCCATCCGGCTTTTCATTGATATAATAACCAGTAAAAAAAATAGTATGGGAAGAGGTGATAAAAAAACAGCAAAAGGAAAACGTTTTAAGGGCTCATTCGGTAAAAGCAGGCCCGCGCAGGTAAAAAAGAAAGCAGCCAAAAAGAGTAAGTAGACGGGCGTTTTCATATATAAGGTAAATAAGTATATAAGTAAAGCGCAGGAAAGCCAGGGGCTTATACTTATATACCTTATATATTTATTTCCTTTTATCACAGCTTCATATCCCCGGGGCAATTGTTCCCCGCCTTCTCTTCAAATAAAAAAGCCCGTAAGGGCTCTTCCATAAAACTTGCAGATCATTTTAAATATCATTATCATTTCTCCACTTTCCGGCGTATCAATTGATCGCGTTCTTCCGCTGCCACGTTGAGCAGGCTTTCCAGTTCACCGATACGTTTCAATTGGTTCTCTAATTTTTTATTAGCATCGGAAACAGCCTGCATATCGTTATTGAGCTCCTCCAGGTAAGCCACTCTTTTTTGCAATTGCTGCCGTTGAAAATTGGATTCCCGCAATTTTTCCTCTGTTTCCATCAATTGATTTTGCAAATTCTGATTGTCTGCAGAGAAACTGTTCAGTTTTGATCTCTGTTCTTCAAATTCACGGCTTATTTTATGATAACTTTCTTTCAGGTCCTCGTATTCAATATTGATCATTTTTGAAGAGCTTACCTGCAGTTCGAGTTTTTGCATCTTGCTTTGCAGAACACCAAATTCATTATAAGCATTATCCAGCATAGAAGCCATTTCTTTGGTCAGGTGTTCTTTCTGGCGGATATTACTGACTTCTTTTTCTTTTTCCATCAATTTTAACCGCAGATCGGCGATCTGCATGGAAAGTTCTTCGTTATCTTTCAATATTTCTCTTTGCTTTTCTTCCTTTTCTTTAAAAGCTTCTATATTCTCCAATAACTGGTTGATCTTTTCATTGTGTTCGAGAAGATTGCTTTGCGCTGACCTCAATTGTTCCATGTAGTCGGGTTTTTCCTTTTCAGCCGGCCGGTGAACCATTTTTGGCAGATTCTCTATTTCTTCCAGTAATTTTTTATTCTCCCGCCGCATTTCTTCCGCTTCAATGGTATAGATATTGACATTCTCTTCCGCCTCTGCCAGTTGTTCTTTTACCCGGGACAATTGTTCGCGCAACAAGGAAAGCTCCTTATCCTTTGCTTCCATATCATTGAAATAACGCAGCTTCCATTCATCCCTGAGTTTATTCACTTCATCTTTATCATTCATGGATAATTTGAGGCTCCGCCGGCTTGTAATGGCAAAATGAATGGTTATCCCAAGTATGACCGCCCCAAAAAAAAGCAGGCTGATCTCCAGAACAGATAACGCAAGGATAGTGCCCATAACCTGTAGTTAAACTTGTTGAAAATATGAAAAAATGAATTAATAACAATTCTTAGTTTTTCACAAACCGCTACCGGGGCCCCGGATAAATGCTATATTTAAACCCCGTCATAACCTTTAAACGATGATAAAAAACAGGCTATTGGCAGTTTGGGTTGCAGCCATGTATTGCTTGTCAGCAGAAGCTTTCAGCCAGGATGCAAGCTGGTACAAGTATTTCACCGGGACCATTGATAAGTACCCGGTTACCCTCCATTTATACAAATCCGGTAATAACTATGAGGGGTTTTATTATTACAATTCCAGGGGGGAACCCATTGAACTGGGCAACGGCAAACTAAATAGTGGAAAGCTGGCACTCCCTGCTTATACGACTCCCGGGGAAGAAAGCTTTGAAGGAATATTGACAAATAATTCATTTATTGGTTCGTGGAAAAGCGGGAAAAAAGTATTGCCTTTTACACTGGCCCTTACACAGGTTCAGCCTTCCTTTGATTATATATTCGTTACCGGGAATAGAAAAATAAAGAAGAAAGAGGCTTATGACAGGGAGGAACTTACCTATACCGCTTCTTCCATCTGGCCCCAAAAAGGGCCGCCCGATTCATTGACTTATTTTTTAAAAAAAATAATCCGCCGGGAATTTGACACAAAAGAAGATACTGCGGCTATTGGTAATATCCTGCTTCGAAAAAAGAAAGAGTTCCTGTATCCGGCAAAGCGTGGAGATGAATACGAGGTCAATGAAAGCCTGCGGGTAGCTTATCAAAATAAAAACCTGTTATCTCTTTCGCATTTTATTTATACGGATATGGGCGGGGCTCATGGCATATATGGAACAAGTTATTTCTGCTTTGACTGGCCAAACAAAAGACAACTGAACCTGGGTGATATAATAGACACACTTACTATCCGGCCATTTATCCCGGGGATACTCGAAAAATATTTCAGGAAAAAATATGCTCTTGATGAAAAACAGGCGTTGAATGAAACATTATTGGTTGAGCAGATACCTATGACTGATAATGTCCTCATCACCAGCAAAGGCATTGGGTTCAACTATGCCCCTTATGAAATAGGTCCTTTTGCCATGGGAGATATCCTGATCTTTGTTCCTTACAAAGAATTCGAAGGTTTTCTGAAGCCCTCATTCAAAAAACTGCTGCAATAGCAAGCTTATCCTCTTACCAGCGTTCCTACTTTTTCTCCTGTTACTACACGGCGGAGGTTGCCTTCTTTGTTCATATCAAAAACAATAATCGGCAGATTGTTTTCCATACAAAGAGTGAAGGCGGTCATATCCATTACCCGGAGATTGCTGGTAAGACATTCCTGGAAAGTAATAGTGCCGAATTTAGTTGCAGAGGGGTCTTTTTCGGGATCGGCCGTATAGATACCATCTACTCTTGTTCCTTTTAATATGACATCTGCGCTGATCTCGATAGCGCGAAGGGAACCCGCTGTATCCGTGGTAAAATAAGGATTGCCTGTACCAGCCCCAAATATCACGACACGCCCTTTTTCGAGATGGCGGATAGCTCTCCGGCGAATATAAGGTTCGGCGATTTGCTCCATTTTAATAGCGCTTTGTAAGCGGGTATATACTCCTATCCTTTCAAGACCCGCCTGTAATGCCATGCCATTAATAACAGTAGCCAGCATTCCCATATAATCGCCATGTGCCCTTTCAATACCGGTCTCCGCCTCATTCATGCCCCTGTAAATATTACCACCCCCGATCACAATGGCCACCTGCACTCCCAGTTCAGTAATCGATTTTATATCCTGGGCATACAGGCTTATCACATTGGAGTCAAGCCCAAAATTCTTATCCCCCATTAATGATTCACCCGAAAGTTTCAGCAGAATACGTTTGTACTTAGGCAGCATGAGCCGATTGAAGATTTTAAATTGAAAATTTTAAATTGGCGTTGCGAAGATAGGGGAATTCAGGCTTTGCGTAGAAAGTTGGAAGCCGCACCCAACCTCAACCTATAAGGTTCAATTTTACGTCTTACCGCCTTCCGGGCAATTTAATCGATCAATACTTTTGAGACAGTTGCTTTATTTTTTTATTGCTTTGATTGAATACACCATCGGTATCTTGCCTTCCATGCCTTTGATGTACCAATGCCCTTCATCTCCCTGTATGGTATTGCTGAAGTTGGGATAGGGTGAATACATGAATTCATTGAACTGTTGTATTTCGAGGCCCTGGTTTATCAACGCATTCAATATCTCGCTGATGCCGTGGTTCCAGCCATATTCTTTCCCGGTAATAGGGGCTTTCCGGTTAGTATAGGTACCGTAATTCTCTGTAATGATCGTCTCCCTGTTATCATAATAATATTTGATATGCGTAAACTCATCATCAAACATCCAGATGACGGGATGAAAATCGGCCATATAAAACATGCCGCCGGGCTTTAAATAATACGAAATGATCTCCGCCCATTTATTTAAATCAGGCAACCACCCAATTGTTCCGTAAGAAGTAAATACGATGTCGAAAGCGGCGGCCCCCTCTAAATCTCCTCCACCAATTGGTGGAGAGACCTGAGAAGATTCCTTATTTTCCGGGTGCAGGTCATAGACGTTGCAGCAAACAAATTTCGCATCCAGTTTCGTCTCTTTATTAATCTCTCTTGCGATGTTGATAGCATCATCGCTCAGATCTACCCCTGTACATTTTGCGCCTAAACGGCTCCAGCTCATGGTATCTAATCCGAAATGACATTGAAGATGTAATAATGATTTTCCTTTTACATCACCTACTTCCTCTAATTCGATAGGCGTGAGAGTATTTTTACCTGCTCTAAATCCGGCCACATCATAAAAGGAAGAATCCTTATGAACAGCAGTTCGCTGGTTCCAGAGCTCTTTATTGGCGCTGAAATATTGATCATAATTTTCCATAATGCCTCCAGCATAAAAAAGCGTCCATGGCAGGACGCTTCGGTTAATTATATTAATTTACCCTGATCGTTTACAATTATCCCAGGGCTACTCTCTTAAACTCGGTTACTTTTATATCACCGGCTTCTTTCAGGTAATCGCCGACAGTTTTGCTGCTATCTTTTACAAAAGCCTGGGCGGTTAAAGTCTGCTCTTTAAAGAAAGCTCCCATCTTGCCTTCAGCGATCTTGGCCAGCATCTCATCAGGTTTACCGGCCATCTTGGGATCCTGTTTCATCACTTCAATGATAATATCTTTTTCCCTTGCGATCACGCTTGCAGGAACACTGGCTGCATCTACCGCTACAGGATTCAATGCCGCGATCTGCATCGCTACATCTTTTCCTGCTTCAGCGCTGACTTTATTCAATCCTACCAGCACACCGATCCTGTAAGCCCCATGGATATAAGAAGCTACATAGGGCGCATCTATTCTTTCAAACTTGGTCACACCGATCTTTTCACCGATAGACGCTAATTTATCATTCACCAATTCGGCTACGGTAGCATTGCCACCCGCTTTAGCGGATAACAACTCATCAATGCTTTTTACATTATTGGTAATAGCTGCATCAGCTATGGCCTGTCCAAAAGCAACGAAATCGGCATTCTTGGAGACAAAATCTGTTTCGCAGCTTACGCAAACAACAATACCTGTTTTATTATCGGCTGTTGTCTTTGCGATCACTACACCTTCTTTGGCTTCGCGGTCACTTCTTTTAGCCGCTACTTTCTGACCTTGCTTACGCAACCAGTCGATAGCGGCTTCAAAATCGCCATTGGTTTCTGTTAATGCCTTCCGGCAATCCATCATACCTGCGCCAGTAGCCTGGCGAAGTTTATTGATATCTTGTGCACTTATTGTTACTGTACTCATACCCAAGCCCCTAAAGGGGACTTATTTTAAATTAATAATATAGTTGTAATGCCAAACCCTTCGCACCCCTTTAGGGGATGGGGGTTACCTCCTTCCACCACCTCTTTGTCCGCCACCACCACCGGCTCCGCCGGGAGTACGACGTCTCTGACCACCACCGCCGCCAGGACCTCTGCCGCCTCTGCCGCCGCCGCTACGACCACCTTCAGCCTGTGCTTCGGCTTCCAAACGAGCTGCTTTCCTTTCTTTTTCATCATCACTCATTTCTTCCGTTTCTTCTTCTTTAGCGGCCTGGCGTTCTGCAAGACCTTCCGCTATAGCCGCTGTAAGGTAATTAGAGATGATAGCGATGGATTTGGTAGCATCATCGTTGGCAGGTATTGCGAAATCAACTTTATTAGGATCGCAATTGGTATCTACTACGCCAAACGTAGTGATGCCAAGACGTTTTGCTTCAGCCAATGCAATATGCTCATGACCAATATCGACAATGAATAAAGCGGCAGGTACACGGCCCAGTTGAGCGATACCACCCAGAACTTTTTCCATTTTCTCTTTATCACGGCTCAATGTCAAACGTTCTTTCTTAGTAATACTGTCGAATGAACCATCGCCGAGCATTTTTTCTATGCTCTGCATTTTCTTCACGCTCTTGCGGACTGTATTGAAATTGGTCAGCATACCTCCAAGCCATCTTTCAGTCACGAAAGGCATGTTTACTCTCCGGGCGCATTCGTTGACGATATCTTTCGCCTGTTTTTTGGTACCGACGAACAGGATCTTTTTACCGCTGCGGGCTATCTGTTTCATAGCGGCCGCTGTTTCCTGCAGGCACTCGACTGTTTTGTTAAGATCAATGATATGAATTCCTTTTTTCTCAGCAAAGATGTAAGGCAGCATCTTGGGGTTCCACTTCTTTCTCAGGTGACCGAAATGTACACCGGCCTCGAGAAGTTGTTGTTGTAATGAAGGGTTACTTTCCATTTTATATTTAAGCTTTTAGCTATTAGCTGTCAGCCGTTAGCTTGTTTAAGATTAATATTACTCTTCTTTTAGCTAATAGCTAACAGCTAATAGCTAAAAGCTTATTCCAATTAACGTTTAGAGAACTGGTAGCTTCTTCTTGCTTTCTTATGACCAAATTTCTTACGCTCGACTGATCTCGGGTCGCGTTTCAGCAAACCGGCTGCTTTTAAGGCAGGACGAAAATCGGGATTAAGCTCAACCAGTATACGTGAAATGCCGAGCATGGCAGCTTCAGCCTGTCCTTTGGCGCCACCGCCTGCCGCATTGATCTTTACATCAAATTTGCCAACAGCATCAATGGTTTTGAAGGGACGCTCCACCTGGTTTTGCAGGTATACCAGCGGGAAATATGTTTTGTAGTCCTTGTCGTTCACCGTGATCTTACCTTCCCCTTTCACCAGGAAAACCCTGGTCACAGCTTCTTTACGACGACCTACTCCGTTTCTTTGTTTTTCCATTTTTGTATAGCTTTTAGCCTTTGGCTACCAGCTGGCTAACAGCTAATAGCTAACAGCTTATGGTTAAAATTTCAATTCTTTAGGTTGTTGTGCTCCGTGCGGATGTTCTGCTCCGGCGTACACGAATAATTTTTTGTACATCTTGCGGCCCAGGCGATTCTTGGGAAGCATTCCTTTAACGGCCCTTTCGATTATTACTTCAGGGCGGCGGCGTTGCAGGTTAATTGCTGCTTCTTCTTTTAATCCGCCGGGATAACCGGTGAAGTGATCATACATTTTCTGATCTAATTTCTTGCCGGTTAAAACAACTTTTTCGGCATTGATCACGACGATATAATCGCCGGTGTCAACATGAGGTGTATAGTATGCCTTATTCTTACCGCGTAGTATCGCAGCGATTTTAGCACACATACGACCTACGGTTTGATTAGTACCGTCTACAACATACCAGGTACGTTGCACGGTAGCCTCGTTCGCGTGTTTGGTGGTGAAATGTAGTTTGCTCATTTTTTGATCTTGTTTTTGTCGCCGCTATCCCGGCAACTGGTTTTAAAAATGGGGTGCGAAGATAGGTTTATGAGGATTCTTAACCTAAGAATGGGAGAAGAATTTTTATCGGGCCTCTATAAATGTCTGTTTTTCAATAAAAATTTTGCCTAAAAAATTAAATATCCCGAAAAAGTTGGCAAATAACCAACCAATATTTACTTTGCATCCATCCACTATTCTTAGAAAAACAAGTTTGTCGGTAACGATAAGCGTGGTGAAAATCATTTACTTCTTGTTTACTCAAAAGGTTAACCACAATTATTAACTCACAAAATGAGTCAATATGCTTATCGTGTATTTAGAAAAATTGAATGCCTTTGCCAAAAACCATGCTAACGCCAGAAAAAGCCTGGCAACTTGGAAAGCAACCACAGAGGAGGCAATATGGAAGAACAAACAGGATGTATTAAGAGATTTTCCAAAAGCCAAGATGATTGCGAACTACAGGGCAAGATTTGAAATAGTCCATAATGTCTACCGACTCATTGCTTATATTGATTATGATGACAGAATTGTAGAGATACGTTTCATCGGAACACATAATGAATATGACCGAATTGATCCCGCGACCATTTAAATATTAAATATGAAACAATGGTTTTTAATAGAAAATAAAGATGATTATGAAAAAGCCACTAACCGCTACGAGGAAATCCATGATGCAAAAAAAGGGGCAGTAGAACACAAAGAGAAATTACTACTTGCTTTTCTGATTAATCAATATGAAGAGAAGCAGTGGAGCATTCCTGAAGTCGATCCTATCGAAATGATCAAAATAAGAATGGAAGATTTCAGTTATACCGCCTCCGATCTTGCCAAAGAATACGGTGATAAAGGAACGGTGAGCAAGGTTCTCAATTATAAACAACCTCTTTCTCTTAACATGATCCGCAAATTCAGCAAGATGCTCCGTATCCCTGCTGACGCGCTTACCAAAGAATATAAGCTGAATATATAATGCCAACACATCATCTCAACCGCTTCACTTTCGGTGATCCTAAAAATGCCGGCAACCTGATGACGATTGAAGAAGCCCATGCACTATTGAATGAATGGGTGCCCAATGAACGGCTCCGTCTTCACATGAAACAGGTAGCTGCCGTGATGAAAGCCTGGGCTCTTGAAAAAGAAAAAGCCGACGAAAAAACTGCCCTGAAATGGGAACTGGCCGGCCTTCTGCACGACGCCGACTGGGAAAAATATCCCGATGATCATTGCCGCATCATTATTGAAGAGCTGGAAAAAAGAAATATTGACCCCGATATCATCCATTGTATCGCTTCCCACGGCCCTAATTACTTCGGCGTGGAACCGGTAAACAATATGGATAAAATGATCTATGCGATTGATGAATTATCCGGATTTATTCATGCTGCCGCGCTGATAAGGCCGACCCGCTATGAAGGACTGGAAGTAAAAAGCGTATTGAAAAGATTAAAGACCCCTTCTTTCGCCGCGCAGGTGAGCCGGGAAGATATTGCCGATGCCCTGTCACGGACCGATACCTCCCTGGAAGAGCTAATCCAGTTTATTATTGACCACCAGAAAGAAGTATCCTGACTCGTCTCTGTCAAATCAATAAGCACATAGTCCACATGTATCAACCATGTGCTATCCTTGTGTCATCCTTGTGCTATCCTTGTGCCATCCTTGTGAGTAAAGGCGTATTGACTAAGGGATAGCACAAGGATAGCACAAGGATGAAGCATGGATCACTCATAGATAGCCCAGGATCAACAGATTAAGGCTTTGGTTATGCTATTAAAGTATTATATATTGAATATCAATGTCTTATTGATAAACTAACCTTGGCT
>JAUZOA010000038.1 GCA_030706685.1 Bacteroidota bacterium | reverse complement strand
CGCTTGGCGGTTTGGCTGTGCAAAGCCGGCACAGCTATCAGCAGGAAGAAAAGAATATGTAACCCGGTCTTGCGCAATAGAAAGTAGTTGTATCACTCAAATATAGCTAATGACTGCACAAAATGAGAGTTTCACCAGTTGAATTGACAATAGGCCGGATGAATTGGTGAAATGCCCGCGTGAATTGCCGCCGGCAGCCATGACCGGATGCAATTCGGTCATTAATAACAGCAATTCATTCAACCCGGAATTGCTTTCGGTTTCCCGTGATTATATTTTTATTTCATCAAATTCATTAACCATTCAACCTGACCTTTAAACTAATAAAACTTTAAACCGTAAAATTTTCTTATGCAACAGTACAACATGTTTAACCAGGTACACAAGGGGCTGAGAGCTTTGCTTTATGAGACAGCATTGCAGATCCAGCATACCGATTTTTGGAATGTGGAAGAGGCTGAAGCCGTCATTGAAAGAATTAATGAAGTAGTCGCTTTATTTGAAAAACATGCCTACAGTGAGGATACTTATGTTTTCCCCGCGATAGAAAAATATGAGCCTTCTGTGGCGGATGCTTTCGAACAGGAGCATGTCACCGATCATTTTCTTGGACAGCAGTTGTCTGAATCTATCGCTTTGTATAAAAACGCCGCGATAATAACCGATAAAGTAGAAGCCGCCAAGAAGATCTATCCGTCATACGTAAAGTTCATGGCTTTTAATCTTGAGCATATGGCCAAAGAAGAAGAAATAATCAACCCTCTTCTCTGGCGTTACTATACCGAGGCGGACCTGATGGCTATTACCCGCCAGATCGTTTCCAATATCCCGCCGGAGCACATGATACGGTTCAGCAAATGGATGATAAGAGGGTTGAATAATGCTGAAATATGCCGCTGGCTGAGAGAAGTAGAAGAAACGGCGCCGGAAGTGGTGTTCAAAGCATTGTTTGTAACGGCGGAAAAAGAATTATCCGAAAAACGTTTCCGCCAGGTACTGGAAGGCCTGACCGAAGGAGCAATGGTCGCATAACTTTTCAACCTCAAAACCTTAACATATGAATTATTATTTATTATTGGTGTTGTCAGTGGTATTGAAGGATGAATGGACCGCAAGATTATTGCACCGTAATGTTCATAACATTTTGTAAGAATATAACCTTATTCGTGAGATTCATAAGTCCGGGTACTTGCCCGGACTTTTTTTATTGGTGTAAATTATGAGCTGACTTCCCTTCGTGGGGTTGTCTTCAAAAGGTATTTATTTTACGCAAAAGCGCTAAGGAGCAAAGGACGCAAAGTTTAAGACCCCCTTTGTGTCGCTGTGTTAACTTTGCGCCTCTGCGTGAAATATGAGTTGTAATAAAAAGGTTTCGCGCAGAGAACGCAGAGGAGCGAAGGCCGCAAAGTTTAAGACTCTTTTTGCGCTACATTAACTTTGCGCGCCTTGCGGGAAATATGAGTTGTAATAAAAAGGTTTCACGCAAAGAACGCCAAGGAGCAAAGGCCGCAAAGTATCAGACTCTCTTTGCGTCGCTTCATTAACTTTGCGCGCTTTGCGGGAAATATGGTTTATACTAAAAAGATTTCACGCAGAGAACGCAAAGGAGCAAAGGACGCAAAGTATCAGACTCTCTTTGGTCGCTGTGTTAACTTTGCGCCTCTGCGTGAAATATGATTTGTAATAAAAAGATTTCACACCAGGAACGCAAAGGAGCAAAGAGCGCAAAGTATAAGACTCTCTTTGTGTCGCTGTGTTAACTTTGCCTTTGCGTGAATTTTTCTTTTCTGACCTCATGAGACAGTATCTTTATTATTTGCTCAGGCGTTGTTCATACCAGTAAATAAGAAGTGGCGTATATTTATAGGGCAATGGTTTTCACAAGGCCAAAATGGTAATCAATGATCAAAGGTGTTCATACCATGTTTTATAGTTCTGATGCGGCGGGCCTCAGGGTCTTCCTGCGTGATAAGCTCGGGTTGAAAGCTGCCGATGTGGGTAATGGCTGGCTGATCTTCGATCTGCCCGAAGCAGATATGGGTTGTCATCCTTCTGATGAAAGCGGAGAAGGCGCCAGGTCCGGCACTCATGCCATTTCCTTTTATTGCGATGATATCCATCAAACGGTTGAAGAATTAAAAGCTAAAGGAGTAAAATTTAAGGGAAAGATCGAAGATCGCAAATATGGGTTTGTGACGGAGTTTTATATGCCCGGCGATTTCAGTGTACAGCTATACCAGCCCAAATATAAAAAATGAACTCCCTGACAAAAGAATCCCGGGTAACCCAGCTCATTGATCATCTTTTCCGCCACGAGACGGGAAAAATGGTGGCGGTATTGACAAGAATCTTTGGCCCCGAAAATATGGGGCTTGCGGAAGATGTAGTACAGGATTCGCTGGTGGAAGCTATCAGTCATTGGACTTACCAGGGAGTTCCCGACAATCCTTCTGCCTGGTTGTTCAGGGTAGCAAAGAATAAGGCCCTTAATATCGTTAACCGGGAGAAATATAAAAGGCAATATTCTTCCGATGTTGTTCATCATTTAAAATCTGAATGGACTGCTGAACCCGCTCTCGATTATTTTTTTTCTGAGCAGGAGATATTGGATGACCAGTTAAGAATGATATTCACCTGTTGCCATCCCGCTATATCAGCCGATTCGCAGGTTGCCCTGGCACTGAAAACGCTTTGCGGTTTCAGTATTCCTGAAATAGCCAAAGCATTTCTTACTACGGAAGAAAATATCAACAAGCGGCTGGTGAGGGCGCGGCAAAAGATCCGTGAAGACAAGATACCTTTTGAAGTACCACAGGGCAAAGAATTGGAAAAAAGATCGGAGGCTGTTTTGGAAACCATTTATCTTTTATTCAATGAAGGCTACAGCGCTTCCAAAGGGAATGACCTGATCCGTTATGAATTGTGTGAGGAAGCCATCCGTCTTGCGGAGATCATAGAAAAACACCCGGCCATTCCCAACAAGTCAATTATTTATGGCCTGCTTGCCTTAATGCAATTGAATGCTTCCCGGTTTAGCTCAAGGCAGGATAAGGAAGGTAACCTGCTGACAATGGCCGAACAGAACCGTTCACAATGGAACCGGTCATTGATCGCTAAAGGACTTTCCAATCTCGAAAAAGCTTCTTTTGGTAATCCCGTTTCGATTTACAATATCCTGGCTGCTATTTCGGCCTGTCATTGCCTGGCGCCGGATTTCGAATCTACGGATTGGAAAAGCATTCTCTCCTTATATGATAATTTAATACAGGCAGATCATTCGCCGGTTGTGTTGCTGAACCGGGCTATTGCCGTTTCAAAAGTATATGGAACGGAAAAAGCAATGGAGGAACTGGAAAAGATCAGCAAAATCCCGGCATTTAAATCCTATTATCTCTTTTACGCTACGAAAGCTGAGTTTTATATCACGTTAAATCAATTTGAAAAAGCGATACCGGTTCTTGAAACCGCTATCGGATTAGCCCCCCTGCAAGCCGAGAAGCAATTGCTTCAAAAAAAGCTGGAATCCTGCCGCAAAAAATAGTTTACTAATCATGTCCCTTTTTTGTAAAGTCATTTGTCACTATGAAGTAATTCGGATTATTCACCTTTAAAAAGAAAAAAATGAATGATTTCTTACTGATTATCAGGACCACCGGGAATGTCTGGACGGATCTTTCACCGGAACAACTGCAAAGACATATGGAACATGGGATGGCTTATATCAACAGGCTTATGACAGAAGGGAAACTTAAAAACGCGGGCCCTGTCGCGAAAGGCAGTAAAATTGTAACCGAAAGCGATGGCCTGATTAAGGATGGCCCCTTTAATGAAAGCAAAGAAGTAATTGCCGGGTATTACGTTATTAATGCTAAAGACATGGGTGAGGCAGTCGCTATCGCCAAAGAAAACCCCATTTTCAGGGATATTTCAACAAAGATAGAGGTCCACCCGATGATGCCTCTCGGCGGGAATTGATAAGATCACTTACACCTATTTGCAAACCTTTCTTAAATTAATTAATCAAAATGAAACAAATCATAAGTGCAGCTGCTATTGCTATTGCACTGCTTTCCTGTAACACCAAAAGCGATGACAAAAAGGATGATAAAACTACTGGTGTAACTACGTATCCTTATAAGGCAACCTATTCGTCCGACGTCACCATTCCGGCTGACGGGGGATATGCCCGGAAAGTACTCACCGTTTGGAAAATGTTTGAAACTAACGCGATTGATTCGATGAAACAATATTTTGCTGATACAGTTACCTATGATCCGTCGGAAGGCCGCCGGTTTAATGGGAAGAAAGAAGATCTTTTAAATTATGCCCGGAAAGATATAGCAGAACTCGATTCCCTCCGGTTCGATATATCCATGTGGCAGAGCCTTCATGTTAATGACAAGAATGAAGATTGGGTGTATATCTGGGCCGCTGAAAGAAGGTACAATAAAAATGGAAAGGCGGACACTTCTTTGATTCACGAACAATGGAAAATACAAAACAATAAGATCTGCTATTTTAATCAATACCAGGCCAAACCTGCCCGATCTTTTTAAGAATAGGGCAAGACCGGCTATTATTATTTATCTGAAAAAACAGTATCATGAATGAATATCTTTTGCTGATTCGCACGGAGGGCGACTATTGCGCTGAAATGCCTGCTGAGCAATATAAGGCGCACCTTCAAAAAGTAGGGAATTATATCCAAAAACTTACCAGCGAGGGCAGGTTCAGGGGCGCGCAGCCCCTTCACCTCGATGGAATGATGTTGCAGGGCAATAAGGGTGTATTCAAGGACGGCCCGTTTATTGAAAGCAAAGAGGTTATTATCGGGTATTTTCTTATCCTTGCGAAGGATTTGCAGGAAGCAAGGGAAATTGCAAAAGCCAATCCTGTTTTTGAAGAAACCAATGCCAGGATTGAGATCAGGCTGATCAAACATGAAGAAGGTATAAACTGATACGGGGTTGTCAACCTTAGCATGCTCACTACTGCGGAAGCAGCAATTACTAAGGTTGACAACCTTAAAACCTGACAAACCATGGCTTACGACGAAAAATTAGCCGCCCGCATCCGCGAGGCGCTTTCGCATTTGCCCAAAGTAGAAGAAAAGAAAATGTTCAGGGGCGTCACTTTTATGGTGAATGGAAAAATGTGTGTGTGCGCAAGCGGGGATGAAATGCTGTGTCGTTTTGATCCTGACTCTCACGAAACAGCGGTAGAAAAAAATGGATGTCGCCCGATGATCATGAAAGGCAGGGAGTACAAGGGATACGTTTATGTGAGCCAGGAAGGAATAAAATCAAAAAAGGATTTTGACTATTGGATCGGCCTGGCGCTCGACTTCAATAAAAAGGCAAAGGCGGCGCCCAAAAAAAAGAAGAAAAAATAATTTTCCCTCCGTGTCCCTTTCGCCCGGCACTGCTTGTCTTTTAGGGTAAATAAACAAAAATTATTAACTCTAAAAACAAACAAAATGATTATCCAGACCAATCAATTCGTTGGCGTTTCTCCTGAAACACTTTACCATGCTTATCTCAATGCAACTGAGCACGGCAAAATGACCACCTCGGGCGTTGAAGCCACTTCTTATTATCGTCCCGGTACAGGCAATGTAGAAGTGGGTGAAGCAGGCGACGAACTCCGTGCCTGGAGTTTCAAAGATGAGAACGGGACTATCCGGCACAACCTGCGAGCAACCATTCTTTCCCTTGTTCCCGGTAAGCTGATTGTTCAGCGCTGGAAAAATATTCCTTGGACTTTAGCCACGAATCCTGGGCTCGTTACCGATTTGGAATCAACCCTGGTTCTCACATTTAAGAAAACCGCTTTTGGCGCTGAAATTCAAATGGTGCATGTAAATGTCCCTGATTATGAAGTGTATATTAAGGAAACAGGAGAAATTGCGCCACTTTACACTATCGTAGGCACACACTGGGGTTTGCAATATTGGGAGCCGATGAAAAAATATTTCGGGTGCAACAAGTAGTGGCTTGACAAGCCGGAAAAATAATTTGAGGACGGTGTCCTTTTCTTAAAACCCGGTTTGTCATTATTTCGAATAAACATTCATCAATAACTTAAAAAAATAATCAAATGAAAGAATTCATGTTACTCATCCGCAACGAAGGCGACGACAAAGCCGGTTTTTCACCTGAAAAACACGAGCAGTTTGTAAGAGAATGTATGGTTTACATTGAAAACCTTATCAAAAACGGAAACCTTAAAAGCGCGCAGCCACTTGTCAGGGAAGGAAAAATGATCTCCGGCTCTCCGGGCGCCTGGAAAGAAGGACCTTATAATGAAACCAAAGAAATACTTGTTGGCTACTACCATATCCTTGCCAAAGACCTGGACGAAGCTATAGCCATCGCAAAGGGCAATCCTGAATTTGTCTACAATAAAAACGCAAAGATTGAAGTAAGGCCTGTCAAGATGATGGAGGAAAGCACTTCCTATGTCTATCCCAAAGGCAAATAAATTTTTTATTCAGCAGGGCAAGCCCATTCAATTAAGGAAATGGGTTGCCCTAAAAATAAAATATCATGGCTGATATAAAACATTTCGTAGTCATTAAAGCACCCGTGAATACAGTTTACAAAGCAATTACAGAGCAGGAGGGGATCGCCGGCTGGTGGTCAAGAGATATAATAGCGAAGCCGGAACCGGGATTTGTCAATGAGATCAAATTTGGGGACCGTTATCATAATAAAATGAAGATTACAAAGCTTGAAAAGGATAAAGTGGTTGGCTGGGAATGTATCGGAGGGGACAGGGAATGGGTTGACACCAGTATATCGTTTGAACTGGAGGAAAAAAATGGTAAGACTGAGCTGATGTTTACTCATGCCAACTGGGCGGGCCAGACCTTATTTTATGCCAATTGTAATTTTCATTGGGGAGGTTATATGAAAAGTCTGAAAGATTATGCAGAGACAGGAAAGGGAAAACCTAACCATGATAATGAATATTGAGTAGAACACGGATGACACAGCTTGTCCCGCTAATGCGGAAGATTGAATCAATAAACACGGATATTATCCTGTTACAGGGTTGATCTTTTTATACGATTTGGCAGACAGCATAATCCGGTAGCCGGAGATTATATGGTTGAAAAATCCGTCAAGATCCGTTCTATCCCTATCATCCGTGTTCACTTTCTTCTCAATGTAATGGTGGCAGCAAAAGTTAAACTTTCAATTCATACTTTTTATCTCCATTTTCAAACAAGATTTTCATGGGGAAAATTCCTGCCGGCCTGGTTGTGGGGAACCAGTTTCGGCCTTCCGGGACGATGATTAACAGACCTTCATCATCTCCAAGCGCTTTGAATTGAGGCAATGGGGGCTGTTTATCAAAATAAGAAAGGGGATATTGGTGAAGTAAATTTCCGGTTCTTTTCTCTAATTCATTTTCTGGGAATACCAGCCCGGCTTCACTGATAGAAAGAAATTCGCCGGAAGAAAAAGGGTTGGAGGTTTTCGTATCGAGATCAAAGCGGGCGATCAATTCGAGAATATTACCGGCGGGATCATAGAAATAAACAGATCGGGCATGCCAGTTTACAAAGTCGGCAATATCGCTTTGATACTGTTCTATCCATACGAGGTCAACACGATTCCTTATCCAGGTCCTGGCATCTTCAATTTTATTGGCAGGGATGTTTATCGCGAAATGATAAAAGGGACCGGCAGCGGTCGCTTGCTGAAATACAAGTTCCGTACTGCCGATCTTTATGGCCAGCTCTTTTTCAGCGGATAAACTTGCCGGTAATTCCATCAGCCTTATATAAAAGTCAGTAAGATCTTTCAGGGCTGATGTTTGTACTATCAATTTTTTTATCCGCATACTATCTCCTAAAATGTGTCTGGCCGTTGCAATGTTCCGACGACTTAAAAAAGCATTTCGGAGCGGCCTGACTCAATTCACAAAAGATACAGTAAAAGCCGGCCTTGTTTTTCATTGGTAAATCGTTTCGACAATAACTTACAACTCTTTCAATGATTTTGGACCCGGTACTACATTATGAACCGGCGTTGTCGTTTTCAAAAAAGCGAAAATCGCTTTCAGGTCTGTATCACTCAGGTTTTTATATACAAACCAGGGCATTGGAGGCAGCAGGGGGCGGCCTTCCTTCATCCCTTTTGATTTCCCTTCGCGGATGGCTCTCATAAATTGTTCTTCAGACCAGTTGCCAATGCCTGTTTCATCCGAGCTGATATTGGCAGAATACGACTGACCCCAGGGACCTATAGCAGAAGTAAGATCCATGGCAAATAATACATAACCGTCTTTCATAACACTTGTATTCGGTTTGCCCATCGGGCTATTAGCCAAATGACCGCTAAAACGGTGCTCCATATCAATCTCGGGACCCTGCGGACCCATTTTTTTAGGAGAATGACAATCATCACACCCGATAGAATTCACTAAATAGCTACCACGTTTGACCAGGCTGTCCTGGCTGATCACTACCGGGTTTTCAGTTTTTGCCGAGCCACTCGTGCAGGCTATTAATGCAATGGACACCATTCCTGCCAATGAAGTGAGAATGAGAAATGCTTTTTTCATGATTCAATTTTTAAAATTTATAAGGTTTAATTAAAGCCGAATATTAATCCTGCCAGCAGGCTTACAAAACCGGTACTATTCACTACCTGCCTGATAGTATAAATAGCAAACCATCGGGAACGATATTCTTTCCAGTTGCCGGGGTAATCGGACACGGTCCATGTATTGATAATTTTATTCAGCGGCACATTTCCTTTCAGGGAGAGAACCACATCAATAATTAATGAAAGCAGCGCAATGACCGAGCAGACGAAGAGCAGGCCGGATGGATTGATCACACAAAAGGCCGTTAATGCGACCGATGCCGCTAATGCCAGGTAATATACGGGGCCTAATGAGCCCTGCAGGCTCGCGTCCAACAATTGTCTTGATTCAATATAAGTAGCAGGCTGCATGTTTTTCAATACACGGGACATCGCGAGAATGTAAAAGAAACTTTGACTGATTACCAACGTATAGAGCAGCAACGTAATGAATAAAGTGATCTTGATCTCCATTGATTTTAAGATTTGATCTTTAAAATACCCGGCAAATTAACCCGGCAGCAGGCCGGCATCAATGAAGGGGTGGTTGGATTGTAATAAACGATGTATGAATTGCGATAAGGGGAAAATTAAGAACACAATGACACAACTTGTCCCTCATTAGCGGGACAAGTTGTGTCATCCGTGTTCCATTCTCTTCCTTATTTCTTCGCCAGTTCATTATTTTCATTTTCTGTAAAATACGGGCCGAGAAAAATTGTGCGGATCGCTGAAGCGAACAATTCGACCTGCCTTTGCTGAAACAATTGCTGTGAAACTGCTGTATAATCCCCTGGTCTTTTATAGCCGGGATATTCGATAGTAATGATCCGCATCGCGTCGCGGTTTTTGGAGGGATCTTTTTTATTGCCAACAGCGGTTGCTCCCCATGTGCCAAGCGATACACCGCTTCCCCTGTTTGCATTCAGCGCCGAGCCTGTCATATTCCTTTTCTGTAAAAAACCGGCTGGAGCAGGGATGGGATCCTTATAATAAAGCGCCGTTGGTTCTCTATCGAGATTATTTCCTTCCACATTGCCTCCATGCTGATGAATACAGGCAGCGATCCTGATTGCAAGACTGCTGTCGGATGAAAAACCCAACGCGATTCCATTCTGATCGGTTCTGGGATCAGCATACACTCCGCCATAATCCTTATTTCTTATCGCATGAAGATTGACGATCCTTTGAGGCCTGAATGACTGGATAAGCTGCAACAATAACTGATTCTCTTTTTCAATGAACCTTCCCAGGTGATCCGTTCCATTGTTTTCATCATAAGCTTCACCGGGTGATGGCATTTGCCTGTTGGGATCTACAGAGAAAGGGAAGGTATAACGGCCGATATTGGCAACGCCACCGATCAGTGCAGGATCATTCATCGCTTTTATGGAATTGTCGGGGAATAAAGAAGGAATAATGATAACTGAATAATACGGTGGATCATCCTGCATTAATTGCCGGATTAGTTGCCAGGCGACTTCTACGGAAGACAATTCCGACCCGTGGACACCTGCGATTACTAACGCCCTTTGCTTACTTGTGCCGGGAAAATAAAACGCGCCGATTTTTCGGCCCTGCTGAGATGATCCCAACGAGAATTGCGTAATCTTATTGGCTTTAGTAATAAAACTTATTTCTTTTAAAGAATAGGTTTGCCAACCCGACACGCTATCTGCTGTTCGATAAGAAGCAAGGGTTATTTCATTTTTCCCGGTATCGGAAACAGGTATTGTGTTTCGGGTGTCAGGAACTGCAGGATGGTATCCGGTTCCGGCAAACAGCAAGGTCCGGGCAATAAGAGGCAATAGAGTGATCATCCATTTCATATACACGTTATTCTTCTGTGGTTGATTGATAAAGCCGGCGGGCTGATCATTATAGTTTAATAAATTCCACTCTCCGGTTGGCCATTTTTCCTTCTTTGGTTTTATTATCCGCGATAGGTTGGGTTTCACCCTTGCCTTCAGTTTCTATCCTTGAAGCGTCAATGCCAAATTCATTGACCAGCAGATCTTTCACAGCGGATGCTCTTTTCTTTGAAAGCTCCATATTGGCATTGTCGTCGCCATCGCTGCTGGTATGCCCGACAACTTTTATTTTGACACCGGGGTTATCTTTGAAAACGCCTGCTATTTCTTTTATTACTGCATAGGATTCAGGTTTGATCACGGCGCTTTGGAAATCGAAGAGGATGCCGGTAGTGGAAAATTTCCCTTCCTCAATTAATTTATGCCTGGTATCAGGCTTGCCGGTGGCTACTTTAA
Organism: Bacteroidota bacterium; assembly: GCA_030706685.1. GTDB lineage: Bacteria > Bacteroidota > Bacteroidia > Chitinophagales > Chitinophagaceae > VBAT01. The sequence goes on along the minus strand of JAUZOA010000038.1, from coordinate 34,481 downwards.
TATTGTTGATAAAAACGCCGTACTGGTTTTCCGCATAGTTGGTATAACCTACCTGGAAGAATAGCTGGTTCATGATACTCCCTGCCGGAATCGCTTTGGGCATGTCAAATACTTTTTCTTCATTAACCCACATCCTGAACCTTTCTTTCTGTACCTGCACGGCCACATGCACCGGTATCCCGTAGGATTTTTCCAATGCTTCCAATGCTTTGTTATCCCCGTTGAAATAAGCCTGGTTTACAAGAAAGGAGTTCATCCTTATTTTAGTGGATTTAAATTCGCCGGGGAAAAAGGATACAATAGCCGAGGCATATTTTTTATAATCCTTCAGGAAATTATTTCCTGCATTCGGTTCGTCTTTGCTGGCAAACAAACCGAAATGAAACTCAGGGTACATCCAGCCATTGTTTTTTAATTGAAGGATGAGGTCGAACTCCACCGTATAATTTTCTCCGAATTCTTTCTGGTTACGGCTGAGATAAATAAAAGATTTATGTAAACGGAGCCAGTTACCGGAATATTTATCCAGGGTGGTTACTTCGCCGGAGCCGCTCGTGTTCCAGTTCACGGGCAATTCACCGATAGCATCCTGCTGGAAATCTTCTGCATAGAGAATGGAATCGCCGGGAATAAAGTCAAAACGAGAGTAGCTTTTAATTGAATTGTCCGCCAGGGGTTCGGTGGTTGTTTCTTTCGCGGCTACGGGAGGCTGGCTTTCGGACCGGGTTGATTTGCCTTCCGCTTTATCCAGTGCTTTGTCAATCTCTGCGTCAACTTTTCTGTCGGCTCTTTGCTCTGTTTTATTTTTTACCTTGTTAAAAATGTTCTTCAATTGTGCCTGTGACAGAAAACCGGTTGCCAGTAATATCGCGATAATGATTAACCTTTTTGTCATGTTTTTTGATTTTGACGCAAGGTAAATGGAGGATTAACTGCCGGGAAAGCAACAATGCATGAGTTGAAAGAAGAAATGAATGAATTGAAAACCGGGAAAGGAGAGTGCTGTGTCAATTGAATATTCTTTCCCGCAAAACCGGGAGAATTACAAAGAACTTCCGGTCAATTGAAATTCCTTTGGGAAGATTTTTTTTATAAAATGGATACACTGCTGAAAGGCGAAGTGGGAGAGATGGGAGGATCGGGGAAGAGCGGGGAATTATTTTACTCCTTTTACACTTATGCTGATAGTTGATGTGGCGGGGTCGAGACGTTTCCCGTTCCTGGTAGGATCGATGCGGGCTTCTAAGTGTGGGGTATTGCCGGAAGAAATAAAAAGAAAAAAATCAGTATTGGAATAGAGAGGGAAATCTTTGTTCATTTCTAATTTTCCTGTAATGAAGGAAGAGGAATCTTTCGTTACCGATGCTATCATACCAATCTTTTTTTCTCCAAACAATATGTCCGTATTTGTTTTTGGAGAATAGTGGCCGCCGGCCTGTACCAGCCGGTAATTATAGGAAATCGTATTGGAATTCTTTTGCTGGATAATATGGTCAAAAGCGGAGGCGATCATTTCGTCATACTGTTCCTGCTTGCCATGCTCCGTTTCACAGTTGATATAGCGTATATTCTTTTCCCCGCAATAGATACTCAGCGAACCGTCTTTTTTGGCATTGGCATTATCCTGCAGGATAGTGTTAAACTTTTTTTCTTCGGCCAGTTGTTTATACAGTACACTATCTGTTGTGAGAAAGATATCGTCAGGGTCCTGTTCGGTATTCTTATAAAGTTGTTTTGCATCTTTTTCCCGCAAATTCCCGGGTAAATAACTGTTGATCGAATAGCTTCCATTACTATTATTGTGCAGGGCTACTATGCAGGAAGGCCCCCCGGGGATTAGTTGCAAGACACGGTTGGCAAATTTCTCTACTTCTTCTACAGCTTTATCACTGATCCTTCCATGCAGGATTAAGGATTGAATGATACCCTGCCGTGAAAACATCCTGTTTGGGTCAAAAGCATAATTCTTGTCTTCCAGCTTGAACTTGATATTACGGACACGGTAATTTTCAATCTTTATCAAAAACCCGCCATATTTTTCAAGTAATTTTTTTGCGCCGTTTACGGAAGTCATTTCATCGTCATGCAGGTTGATATAGACAAGGTCTTTTGTGTTGCCGTATTGAAAAGTCTTGAGTTGAAGGACTCTCTCTCCAAGTTTGTAAGAGATAGTCGTTTCTTTTGGCAGAAAGGGCCTGGTGATAATGGTATGAACACTGGTCTGGGCAATAACCGGCAACAGGATAAAGGATAATATGGATGATAAAACAAGTCTCTGCATCAGGTACTCCCTAAAAACAGCACTAAGTTATAAATCAAATGGTAATATATCATCAGGTATAGTGCGGTATTTTGGCCGTTATTTCCCCTTGCCGGCCATATTGGGAAAAAATACTTGGATACAATAGTAAAAAAAACTGGTAAACCACACAAAAAGATCAGTGCGGAATACCAGTCGTGCTTATGTTCTTAGTTGCTGGAAAGAGATCAGTAAGCATTCTTTTCGCCCCGGACCATATTAAAGCCGGTCATAAGAATGATGCGGGTGTCGAGCCAGAGGCTCCAGTTTTCGAGATACCAAAGGTCGTATTGCACACGGTCATTCATATCTTTTACTGTTCTGGTCTCCCCGCGGCAGCCATTTATCTGCGCCCAGCCGGTAATGCCGGGCTTCAGGAAGTGACGGATCATGTATTGTTTGATGAGTTTGGAGTAATCGTCCGTATGTTTCAGCATGTGCGGTCTTGGACCTACGATGCTCATATCGCTCATCCATACATTAAAAAACTGTGGCAGTTCATCAATATTTGTCTTTCTCATGAATTTTCCCATCCTGGTAATGCGGCTGTCATTCTTCACTGCCTGTTTTTCATGAGCGTCCTTATTTACTTTCATGCTCCGGAATTTGATGCAATTGAATGTTTCCCCGTTTTTGCCGCTTCTTTGCTGGATAAAGAAAATGGGACCACGCGATTCGAGCCATATCAGGATGGATATAATCGGAATAAGCCAGGAAAGAACTAAAAGGATGATCAATGAGCTCACAAAAAGATCATAGAGGCGTTTCTTGATCCTGTTTGCGACATCATCCAATGGTTCTTTCCGCAACGATAATACAGGCATATCGTTTAAATAATCGATATACACCGGTTTGCGGATAAATTGGTTGAGATCGGGAATGATGCGGAAACGGATACAGGCCTGGTCCGCCTGGTTGATAAGCGAGTAAATACCGGTCTGTTGTTCCGGCGATATTGTTGAAAATATCTCGGTTACTTTATGCTGCCTCGATGTTTCGATCACATTATCCAGCCCGCTGATGATTGGGTAGTGGGTCAGTTCTGTTACATTTCTTTCTTCTTCACAAAATCCTATGATCTCTGTCTTGACCGGCTCTTTTTCCAGGTAGGTAGCCAGTTTTTTCGCCCTTTCATTATAGCCGATAATCATCACTTTTCTTGTGATATGATCTTTATGCTGAAAAAGGTGATGAACAGCGAGATGCAGGAACCTGTTGATAAGAAGGCTGATGGCAAATGAAGTCAATACGCTGATGACAAATAATCTCGATAAATCCGCCTGTTTATCAAAAGCAAGATAAAGCATCACAATGCCAATGAAATAAGCAAAGGCATGCATGGTGTGCCTGGAGAATTTCTCAAAAGAATAAATGTAGCTGTCACGGTAAATGCCGGCACCCCAGCTCAGGATCAGCCAGGCAAGATTGCAGAAGAACCAGAAATACGTGTATTGAATTCGTTCGTCGGCCTGTATATGTTTGTCAAACATATACTGTGATATGAGAAACACCACATTCAGCACCATCAGGTCTAAAAAAGCGAAGCTGATGCGCAGCAGTATGGCGAGTCGTTGATTCATAATGCTTGGTTTAGTTTGTTATTGTTAAAAGCCATCAATCGGGTATTAAGGCCGGTCATTTGTATTGGATAAAAAATGAAAACAAAAACTCAGGATAAATACTTGGGCGAGGTTTTTAGTTTTCTTTCGGGTTCGGTGACGTATTTTGTTTTTAATACTTTCCTGTAAAAATCAACCAGCCTGTCCTTTTCATAATTCCAGGAAAGCTCGTTGATGATGCGTTGGTAGCCGAATTCGCCCATCTGCTTTCTTGTTTCTTCATTGTCTAACAACCAGGTGATCTTTTTGGCAAAGTCGGTAGTATCTGTATTGACAGCATACAGGGAAGCTCCCTGCGCGGATACCCTTCCTTCTTTCAGGTCGTATTGAACGATCGGTTTTTTGAGCGCCATATATTCCATGATCTTGTTCATGGTAGAAAGATTGTTCATCACAGTGGGTTTATCGGGATTCACACAGACGTCTGAAGTATTCAATACATCCACCAATGTTTCATCATCCACACGGCCGTAGAAATCAACATAATCATTCAAGCCCATTTCAGCAGACATCTTTTTGAGATTTTCCAGGTCGGTGCCTCCTCCAACGATTGCGAACTGAACATCCTGTCTTTTACCGGTTATATATTTGACCGATTCGAGTAAAAGATCAAGCCCTTCCTGTTCCCCAATCACTCCTACATAGCCTACGAGGTATTTCCTTCCTTTTTTATATTTTTCATTTCCAGCGGTTAATTTCAGCCGGTCTAATTTCGGTCCGCTACGTACTACAGTTACTTTTTCCGGTGGCATCTTTCCGCGCCGGATCGCGATTTCACGATAGCTTTCATTGGTAGCGATACTGTAGTTAGCTGTCTTAAAAGTCAATCGTTCCGCCCAAAGCAGGAACTTATAAAACATTCCTTTTTTATTGTATTTGGCTATATATAGTTCAGGATTGATATCATGATGATCGAAGACATATTTAACGCCGAATAATTTGAAGAAGAGAGCAACGATAAATATGAGGTCCGGCGGATTACAACCCTGAATAACATGAAAGCGTTTCCTGAAATAGATCTTCCAGCTCAAAAGGAATTCCCAGAATAAGGCAGCGAAGTATTCCCGGAGATAACCCCAGGCCCCTTTTGCTTCAAGCGGCAGGGGATGACGATATATATGAATGCCATTCAGGCATTCATACGACTTGGTATATCCCTTCATTTTGGGGCAAATGACAGATACTTCAGCCCCGTTTTCTTTCAGGGTGTTCGCTTCCTGCCATACCCTTCTGTCGAAGGGGAGCGGAAGATTTTCCACAATGATCAGGATGTGTTTTCCTTCAAACGACGTTTTCATCTGTACCTTTTTATTTTTTCAGGCCGGTTCCTGTTACCAGTTTATTCCTTTATAATTCTTCTTTTTGCGAATATCTTCAGGAAGCCTTACCATGTCAATAATGGGGTGCTCTTCCTCTACATTAGATAATATCTCTACGTATTCTTTCTCTTTATTATTGACAATGATCAGTTCGGACTCATTCATCAGTTCGCTGATCTGGGCTTTCATCAGCCTTGATAAATGCGGGATATGGGTATCAATGTATTCCTTGTTGGTACCTGTCAGTTGTGACAATTGAACGTTCTTGTCGTAGATGGCTATCTCGTAACCCTTACCCAGCAGGGTTTCTATCAGTGCTACGGCCGGGGAATTCCGAAGATCATCCGTACCCGCTTTAAAACTCAGGCCCAGGAAGCCAAGTTTTCTCTTTTTTGTTTGCTGGATCATCTCTACCGCGCGGCTTATCTGCAGTTCATTTGTCTTATCAATGCTTTCGATCAGCGGCGTCTTTACATAATGATCATGCGCCAGCGTTTGAAGACCTTTCAGATCTTTTGGCAAACAAGAACCGCCATAAGCAAAACCGGGTTTGAAATAATAAGGCGAAATATTCAGTACTTTATCAGCGCAGAAAATTTCCATCACCTTATGGGAGTCTATTCCTAAAGCGGAACAAATATTGCCTACCTCGTTGCCAAAGGATACTTTCAGGGCGTGGAAAGTGTTGTTAACATACTTCATTAACTCGGCCACTTTTACGTCGGTAATGATAACCTGCGCTGGTAATTTTTTATAAAGAGAAGCTACTTTGTCTGCCGCTTCAGCATGTTCTGAACCTATCAGGGTCACGGGAGGATTGTAATAATCATATACCGCTGTTCCTTCGCGCAGGAATTCAGGGTTGGATACCATCGCGAAGTCAACGTTTTTCTTTTTACCGGAAACGCGTTCTACGATCTCGGCAAATTTTTCCGATGTACCGGGCAAAACAGTTGACCGGATCGCGATGACATGAAACCTGCCTTTCTCTCTTAATACATGGCCGAAGTTTTCAGCTACTTTGAAGATATATTCAAGATTCAGGTGACCGGTCGTACTGGACGGGGTTCCCACCGCGATAATAGATACTTCTGTTTGCTTGATGGCCCTGTCAAAATCCGTGGTAGCAGATATCCTGCAACGGTTATGCTCTTCACGGATAATATGATCAATATCCTTTTCAATGATGGTAGGCAAACCTGAGTTGATCTGCTTTACTTTTGTTTCGCTAACGTCTACGCCAATTACGTTATGGCCGTTACGGGCCAGGCAGCCAAGGCTGACACAGCCTACATAGCCCAGTCCAAAGATGCTGATGTTCATGCTCTGTTGATGATTTTAATATACGTGATTAATGTTAATGACATGTTTCCTGCTATATGTTCTCCCATAATGACAGTGGATTTTTCTTTCTTCATAAAAGAAGCTGAGTACCATCCCAGTTTATTATCATCCAAAGCTTCGATCACCTGTGTATGGATGTTTTCATCAAAGGTTAATTCGATAGTAGATGCTGTTTCTTTTCGTCCCAGGATATATGTATTGCCCGATATTTTGAGAACATATACTTCGGGATGAAGATGGAAAGGAATATTTACTGAATAACCTGCTTTCCCTGCCTGTACCTGGTCGGTGATCCTGAAAAAATCTTTTTCCTTATTGAATTCGACAGTTCTTGTGTGACCTATATTATTTTTCCTGTAACCATTGTGTGTGCCGGATACCATATCGCCTTCATCGGAAGTCTTTGCTGTAAAAATGGATGAATTATAATGATTGAGCCAGAGCGTGGGACCAGATAGCCGGGCCTGGTCTTCATTATTAATCGTTACCGTGTTGTGCGCCAGGGTGCTTACGAAATATTTTCTCCAGTCGCTATGAGTATGGTATGCGTAAGTGCCGGGGTCAACGAGGAAGGGATAGCCATCAATATGCATTATGACTGATAGAGCATCCGCGTGGCCATGGGCGGCAATAGACAGGTAACCCAAAGGAGCAGCATCAAAATGACAATATATTTCATTGTCACTGCCTGCTTGTTTGCGCAGGATAAAATGTCCTTCCTTCTGGTAAAATGCAGAGCGGGAGGGAGCTTTGTGGTAATTAAATTGCTGCCATACAGATTTGCCATTAAACCGGGTAGTGAGTAAGTGCGATTTTAAATCCCAGGTTGAGCCGCATCTTTTCCATTCCGGTTTATTGAACAGAACCGAAGCTGTATTCAGAATAGAAAAGAAATTATTGGTAGCCATGTTCCCATCCGGAAGTATTACCCTGCCATCATCTTCATCACCGTATTTCGGGTGATTGCCGCGCATGTCCAGGAGATTATTGATATAATTGCATATCGCTTTCAAGGTGGAAGTGTACCTGGCAGAGAAAGCTATCCCTGAATGTTCGGCAGCTATGTAGGCTAACAGGAAGAAATCGGTGATAAATTGTATATAGCCGGAAGCTTCTTCCTTGTTGACGCCATTCTCACTGTGTTGCTTTTGTATTTCTTTCTCAAGGCCCTTGCGGCTTTTATTCAGCCATGCGGGTGTCTCATCAAACTTCCATAAAGTAGAAGCGATAAACAAACCTGTATACTCAGCTATTAAATGGTTATTGGCGGAAGAGTGATAAGAGGGATTCCTTGAGCTATAGACACAATGCGTATAGATCAGCGGGAGCCAGATAGCATCTCTGAAACGTTTATATTCCTTACCACTTTGCCATACTTCATCGTTTTCTAATAATATCCAGCACCAGTACCAGTTGATCAGCCGGATATTCACTTCGATATTGCTGTACCAGTTTATTCCTTTCAGGTAAGGGTTTTGTCTGGCCCATGCCGTCATAACGGACACGAACAGGTCCAGCTTTTTCCTGTCTTTTGTTGTTTTGTAATCAATCAATAAAGGCAAAAGGAATTCAAGCCTGTTAATCTCCCATACCACCTTGGCGCTGCCAAACCTGTCTGAACGGATGTCAATCGTTTTCGAAAATGACAGGGGAAATCTTTTACCGGAAAGAAAATCTTTATGGAAATCGATATTCTCATCAATAGTAAACGAATTACCAAAGACCAGGAATCGTTTTGCAAGCTTGTTTTCATCAAAAGAGAAATCAAGATCAAGTTTTTTTATCGCCACAAAGTTGTACATCGGTCTTTGCGGGAATAATTTTTCCAGGGAACGTTGCTGAATCTGACCTGCCCTGAAAAGCAATTCATCTGCATTCATCGTCCTGAGCCGCTTATAGTACCATTTTAATCCGCTTATCATATCAAATAATTTCTGCGTAAAGATTTTTTAATTCGTTTGTAATAGCTTCAGGGTAAAATCCGGATGCTTTATATAATGCGTTTTTACAAAGGGTCGGGGAGAGGGAAGGATCTTCGATCACTTTCGTGATCAGTTTTTTAAGGGCAGCCATATCACCGGGCTCAAACAAGAACCCGTTGTAATTATCCTTTAAGATTTCAGGAATACTTCCTACCGGCGTTGAAATAACAGGTTTGCCATAACTGAATGATTCCAGTATGGTCATCGGCATTCCTTCGTAATAGGTAGGCAGGATAAAATAATCACAGGCCCTGAAGTGTTCATCTTTTTGTTTTGCCCGGGTCCAACCTATATATTCTACGAGGTCCCCGATATTCTTTTCCGCGATAATGTTTTTTAATCTTTCCACTTCGTCATTGCCGCCAACGAATAATTTGCATTTTCCCCGTAATTTTTCCTGCTCTTCACTGATCAATTGTACGAGGTCAAATATTCCTTTATGGTCTGCGATTTTGCCCAGGAAAAGAAAATTCGTAAAGGCTGAACTGCTCCTGGGTAAAACTCCATCTACTCTTTTTTCAACCGGATTCTTTAACACCAGGCTTTTTTTAACCCTGAAATTGGTTTGGAGAAAGCCAAACCATTTGTCAGAAAGGATAATAACGGCTTCCGAATTATTGACCAGAAAGCGGCAAAGTGATTTATAAAGCGAATTTCTCTCCTTATAGCACTCTTCATAAGTGCCGGAATGAATATGGTAAACGATCTTTTTGGAATATATTTTTTTCGCTATAAAACATACAATAGCTTTTCTTACAACACTTCCGTCTTTTGCGCCATGTATATGGATGAGTTTGATGTTCTTCTTAGTCAGTAATGTAAAGTTCAGTTTCAGCAGGGAGCCGGTAAAAAAGAAAAACTCATAAAACTTATTCCTGTAGGACATAGTCGGAATAAAATGAAAGGGCCTGATATTCTTCGAATAAATTTCCAGCACGGCGCCGATCCCTCCCCGGTGATTCTTATGGTGCGGGCCGATAAATAATATTTGATCAAATGGGTGCATGGATAAGTAGTTAATAAAATTTAATGATGAAGAATATTCTTCAGCTTCCTGCCTAATTGCTGTACCGGCTGAAAATAACTTTTCTGACCGTCAACGATTATTATATCATCCGCAAAATTTATCGTGTGAATGCCATAATTAAACTCGTCATTTTTGCCGGGCTCTATGATCATGTATTCTTCTTCTGAAAATTCATCTGTCGTTAAGATCTTGACCTTATTGATCGTAATGGATTCACCATAGTAGTTACTGCAGTTTTGAGCAGGACGGTAGATGTTCCCGTCTACTTCAATAAAATTGCCTGCAGGCCTTGACCCGTTCAGTTGCTTTTTTACAGGGTTGCCTTTATGTGCAGTATATGGGCCCAGTAAGTTGTCGCTGTAAAAAATATGGAGATCGCTGTTGAAGGTGTCGCCAAGCATAGTGGCAAAAAGCCAGTATTTGCCTTCATATTTCAGGATCGTTGAGTCGAGTAATGGCAGCCCGATAATCTTTTTTTTGCCGGTGAGTGTTTTTTTGACAGGGTCAAACTCATAGCTATTCAATGCCCCGCCAAAAGCATTTTCAGGAAACACATACATTTTGCCATTCTCCCTGTAGATAAAAGGATAGGAGAGATGATCCTTCGTGTCCAATACTGTTTTTTCCAGGATGGGTTCAAAGCGGTCATTGCAGACGAGTAAGGATATTTTTCCATTGAGACTATAAGTACTTACATTTTCAAAAAGTATATTGATACGGCCGTCAGCGTCTTTGAAAATAAATGGATCGGCATAGGAGATGGCCTTGTCCTCCAACGGCAACCATTGAATGTCCGGGTCAAACTTCTTCGTCCTGATCATATCAGCGGGATTGCCTTTGGCAAAACCAATACCCCATTGTTTCAGGTAAAGTTTATCAGAGTATTTTTTTATAAAACTCATAAGGTACAGTTCGTGGTCTTAATTTTTGCCCACCTGGTAATCAATAATTATTAATTCATAATTACTGATTGCCAGGATGGATATCCTGTTTTGATCTGTTTGTTCCTGTCGAACAATAATTTTAGTTACTGCTGATGGTTTCGGGCAATAATGCCTTCTTGTAATTACAGAGCATTTGATCCAATGAGTAATGGGTGGCCACATAATCATGTAAGGCCTGCGGATCAAACTTCTTTTGTAATAACTCAAACCAGGTTTTCGCAATAGAAGAAGGATTTTTAGATTGGCTGAGCATTCCTGTATTTTCAAATATCATTTCAGCCGCGCCGCCGATATTCGTTAAAGAACAGGGAATTCCTGAGGACATGGCCTCCAATGCCGCTAATGAGAAGGTTTCAATAGTATAGGACGTTAATGTGAAGATATCGGATATGTGATGATACGGCCTGACATCCTGCTGGTGTTCTACAAAATGTATATAGGCTGCCGCAGGGCTCTTCGCAGCATATTGCCGCGTTTGTTTTACATATTCATCGTCGCCTGAGCCGACAAAAAGCAGGTGAGCCTTGCAATTATATTTGTTATGCAATATTTCCAGCGCATCAATACCATACTTATGCCCTTTTTCCGGGAACATCCTCGCAATTTTGGCAATTACTTTATCACCTGAGGGTATATTCAATTGCTCTTTTAATTTCTTTTTCCCGGTGAGCCCGTTACCGTTTACGGCAAAGTAAGAAGTATTGATGCCATTATAGATAACCAAAGAATTCTTCGGGTGTAAAAAGTACTTTTTTCCCAGGTATTCTTTCTGCGCATGACAGATAAAGATCACTGTGTCCCTGCGGGAGACTGACCGGAAATAAATGAAATTCAGCAAGTGCTCTTTCGTTGTGGCAGGGATCGTCGAATGCAGGGAGAGAAAGAATTTGGTTCTTTTGTTGAACAGGAAATAAAGTTTGATAAGAAAGAAAGAAAATACACCGACACAAAAGACCGTATCAATTTTACGTTCTTCCAGGACGGCTTTGATCTTTTTGCCAACCCTGAGATCATATTTATACGACCTCTTAATGATAATGCTTTCTACACCCCGATCCAATTCAGGGAAAAGGGCATTGTCGTCACTCAGCAAAATAACCAAGGGCTCCCGCCCGGTCCTGTAGAAATGGTTGACCAGGCTGATGAAGAACTTTTCAGCTCCCCCCACGACAAGGCCGTGGATAAGAAAGGCGACTCTGGGTTCGGACATAAATAGTTATTGACTTAGGGTCGTAATTATACGAGCGAAAAATACAAACAAATACTGGCAGATGCAAGTAAATCGTGCAATAATTATTACTAACCTCATAGTGCACTTTTGCTGAAGACACAAACAAAGCAAAGCCCCGGGAGTTATAACACCCCGGGGTTGCGCTTGTTACAAAATCGTAAATCTACGTGAACCGGTTTAGTTCATGACCGGGCCTGATTTATTTCTTCCATACATTAAGGTTATCAAGGTACATGACCGAGTTATTGCCGGGTGATGCAAAAAGATTCTGTCCGACTTTCAGGTATTGTCCGCCACCGTCACTTGTTTGTCCCGTTGCAGAATAATACAGGTTGCCATCTATATATAAACGCTCATATCCATCACTTCCAGCGGAAAACTTTATTTCCCATCTCATATGATACCAGCGGTTAGTCTGGATAGTCATTAAGTTACCGGTCTGGTAAATATTACCACATCCCGCTCCTCCGCATATACTTCTTTGAACCATAAACTGTCCGCCACTAATCCAGAGAGATGTTTCACCGCTTGTGCCCTGGACATTACCGTGCCACTGTACAGAAAGACCTCCTACATTAGGTAAGGATTCAAACAATTCATCGTATTCTATTGCGATCTCGTCACCGGTCTGAGAATAGGTTTCAGGATATTGCTGCTCTGATCTCCAACCGCTGCTGATTTGGCCTTCACCTGCGGTAACAAGACTCTTAAATGATCCGGTGCCGGATTTAAAGACGGTGGTTGATATTGAACCATTGCCTAATTGATTAGTGTTAAGAGACGCGGCATTATCATAACCATTTGAATACAACAATGTATTATAACCACTCGTACCACCGCTGCCTGTGGTAGCAGCATTTACTGTGACGGCTACCGTTTTATTAGTAGAAGCGCCGCCATTATCAGTTACCTGCAGGTTAAACATATATGAACCGGCGACTAAGCCACTCACCAGTGTTGAAGCCGCATTCGGAGTAGCTATTACCGCAACGCCTCCTGAAGTTTTTGTCCATAAATAAGAAGCAATCGTTCCATCCGCATCTGTAGCTGTTCCCGTTAATGTAACGGAAGAAACAGGTAATGTTATCGTCTGGGCCGCTCCTACAGTTACAACAGGAGGTTGATTGGGCGGAGGAGTACCCGCGCTTACCGTGACTGTTACAGCCTGGTTGCCGGATGCACCACCATTGTCTGTTGCTTTAAGGTTAAACACATAGGAGCCTGCGGATAAACCCGTAACAGTCGTTGTGGCTGAATTCGGGCTTGTGATGGTACCTCCGGTTCCTGAAACTTTTGTCCAGAGATAAGAAGCGATCGTACCATCGGCATCTGTAGCTGAACCACTCAATGTAGCCGATGAAGCAGGTGCAATGACTGTTTGTGCAGGGCCGGCATTTACAACAGGTGGCTGATTTGCCGGAGACGTCGGACCTCCTGTTCCTGTTACAGTAACATGGACTGTATCAGATGCGATAGCGCCCCTGTTGTCCGTTACCGTCAATTTAAACCTGTAATTACCAGCTGAAAGACCTGTTACAGAAGTCCTGGCAGTATGCGGCGAAGTTATCGTTCCGCCTGCGCCTATATCTTTGGTCCATGCATAAGAACTGATCGTACCGTCGGGATCAGTGCTGCTGGAACCATCAAACTTTGCCGAATCAACCGGGAGAGCAATGGTCTGGTCTGCTCCCGCCCTGGCAACCGGAACTTTGTTATAGTAATAACGATCTGCTGAAACTGTACCTGAAGCGGTATTATCAACTGAAGCGTCTTTTTTACAACCAGCGATGACTACAACGCTGATGAATAGTGCAAGCATACCTGTAATGCTTAAAATAGTTTTCGTGGGTTTCATAAAATATTGTTTCGCGAGAATTGCCAACAACTATGCCGCGAACAATTAACTTTAATCAATTACAATTAATCGTAATTAACTGTAATGAAGAAACCCAATAAGTGAACTTAAGACATTAAAGTGTTTAAACGTAAAATAACTAATGAGAAACACCGGGGCGATTAAATTTTGTTCTCGATGTAGCCTTCGGTAGCATCTTCCCTCGGTTTAATAACGGCCGGGTTCCCGATTACAATGGAATTGGGCGGCACGTCAAAATTCACATAGGCGTTGGGTGCGATCAGCACATTATCACCAATTGAAATTTTTCCCACAACAATGGCATTACCCCCTATCCATACAGAATCTCCAAGGGTCGGACAACCCTGGCGGGGTCCCCTGTTGACCTGGCCAATCGTGACTCCCGGTGCCAGGTTGCAATTCCTGCCAATCACGGTTCCTTCATTGATTATGAGCAGACCGAAATGCCCTATATAAAGACCTTCACCAATATTAGTCACAAATGGTACCTGGATACCGAACCTGTGACTGCATCTTCTCAACAAAAGCCTGGCAATAATTCCCATCACAGGTATTTTCCTGTAGGCCCGGGCCAGCCGGTAAAAAAAAATATAACGATAACCCGGCTCTTCAAAAAAGGTTTTCAGAAAACTCTTAAAACTGGCGTTCCCGGCATACCTGAACAGATCCAATTTGCTATACCTGCGCATAATGATTGATTGGTTAAAAAGCCGTTGACTCTGATCATTCTGTGAGCAGGGAAATAGATAACAACAGAAGTATCTGCTTTTCGAGGTTTTGGTTTTGCTGGTGCATATTGAGCACTTCCTTGATCGCACTTATATTAAAAATCTTTCCCATCTCTTTATTCGAACAAATCATGTCTTCGATCACTTGTTTATGTGTAACATACCATTTGGATGCCGGGGTGGCAAAACCGATCTTTTTCCGGTGAATAATAGACGAAGGAAGGTATTCTTCCGCGAATTTCTTATGAATGATTTTTCCTTTTGAAAAACTCAGTTTATAAGAATGATGCAATGATTCGATAAATTCGATCAGGTCATTATCCAGTATAGGCACCCTGCACTCCACGCTGAAATGCATCATCAGCTTATCGGTATACATCAACAGGTCATCTGCCAGTGAATTGCGCAAATCAAGAAAGGGGAAGGAGATGATCGCCTGCTCAGACGGTATCCGCTCCATCCACTTTTCCTTAAAAAGGGTTTCTTTTCTCTGCAGGATCGTTCCGGTATCTGTCAGCCCGTTTTTATTTAAAAGCCTGCTGAGCTCATCGCCGGAAGTAATGCTGTTATAATTCCTGTAAGCAACAAGCATGTCTTTCTCAATAGCCGCGTCATAGAATCTCCTGACGTCCTCCTTTTTAAAATTCTTCATCCCGGTAAACTTAAGTCCCTTTCTTAAAAAGCCATACTGCTCCAGGCGATTCAGGAAGATCAATCCTTTATATTTTCTGTAACCATACAGGGGTTCATCCGCTCCCTGGCCGCTTAAAACAACCTTTACATGTTCTGAAGTGAGCCTGGACAGGGAATACATGGGTATGATCGAATTGGTAGCAATAGGTTCTTCAACAATCCGGATAATTTTCTTCAGGTCGTCAATGAAATCAACAAAATCAGTACGCACATGTATATTTTCAAGCTTCAGTGTCTGCGCTGTTATTTTGGCCATCTCAATTTCATCGGATTCAAATAAACCTTCTTTAAAACCCACGGTGAATGTTTTAAGAGGTTTGACCGATTTGTTTTTTGCCACGGCAGCCACCAGGGCAGAATCAATTCCGCCGCTCAGCAGTACACCGATCTCCACATCCGACATCAACTGGCGCTCCACAGCCTGTTCAAAAAGATCGCCATATTCTTTTACCAGCGATGCCGCCTCCTGTTTCCGCGAACCCATACTGGGTGTCTCCACATAATATTTTTTTGTAACTTTTATTTCTTCCTGCGAAAGGTCAAACGTGATAAGCTGGCCCGCTTCAACTTTTTTGATATCGGTAAAAATGGTATCCGGGGCGCCGACATACCGCATTTTCAGCCCTTCTACCACATTCTCCCTGTCGAAAGTCATGTCAATATAATATTTGAAGGGACGTATCTCGGATGAAAAGACCAGTTGATTGTTTTTGAAATAATAATACACGGGTTTTACGCCAAAACGATCTCTTGTGAGGTAGAGTTTTTTATTTTTTTGGTCCAGTATAGCAAAACCAAAAATCCCGTTGAGGTCCTTCAGGTTACTTCCTACATTCACCTCGTTGAAATAATTCACCACGGTTTCCGTGTCGGAATGGCCTTTGAAATGGGTGAATTTCATTTTGGGTTTCAGGGTAGCATGATTATAGATTTCCCCGTTAAAGGTGATCAGTGAATTACCATCACCGGAGGGCATGGGCTGCGCTCCGTTCTCACTCACATCAACGATGGAAAGGCGCCTGTGGGCGAGAGTCACCTCATGACCGTTTATGTTAATGTTCCTTACTCCGCTTCCGTCGGGGCCGCGGTGACTGATCGAATCCAATGATCCGGGTACGTACTTAAAATTGATACAGCCTAAGATTCCGCACATAATGGTAAGAGATTGAGTAAAAAAATTACTTTATTGAAAATCATAGAAGTTGTATTAGTTATCCAGGAGGTTATCAGGATCCGAAAAATAGTAAAAAAGATAAATGGTTCACTTAGAATATTTATGGTATAAGCCGATAAACGAATCAGTCATTTTTTCAATATTGAACTCCTCGTATACCCAGTTGTAAGCATTCTTGCCCATTGTTTCTTTGAGACCGGGGTTTTGCTTTAAAATTTCAATCTTTTCAACCACCTGGTCTGCATTTTTGGGATCCACCAGGTAGCCATTCACTCCATCAATTACTATTTCATCAGTACCTCCGCCACGTGTAGCGATAACCGGTTTGCCGGATGCCATATATTCTACGATTGAATTGGATATGCCTTCACCATGGTTATCCGAGTTCGTAAGCAATGCGCCTGTATCGGCGATTTGTAAAATGGCTTCGATATCCTGCCGGCTGCCCAGGAAACGTATTTGTTTATCCAGGAGTTCGGCCGGAACCTTTGCTTTTTTCTCCTCCATCAGTGTACCATGGCCGATCAGCAAGAAAATGAAATCCTTATCCCTGCTGCACAACCTGATCGCTGCTTCCAGCAGGCTATCATGATCTTTTCTTATTTCAATGAGCGCTACCATGGCGACAATAAATTTGCTGCCTTTCCGCTCGCCCAGCAATTCGAGTTCTACTTTCTCTGGTGGGGGCAGGTTTTTGAAGCGGTTAAAATCAATACCATTGTGAACACAAACGGATTTGTGCGGAGGCGAATTATACGATTTGATACCGGCATAAGAATTGGAAATGATCACTTTTGAAAACGGCGTTAACCGTTTTACACTTTTATAAAGCTTCCGGTTATGCGGGCTCAAATTGGCGGATGCATCATAGATGATTCCGTGAAGTATCGGCTTGTTGTAAAATAAGTTAGCAACGAGCAGGTACCAACTGGCTGTAGTATCCCATGAGTGAATGATATCGGGTTTGAAATTTTTAATGATCTTTCTTAGCTTCAATATCAGGCCCGGATCCTTGCGACCTGTCTTTTTGTGTATAATTTCGAAAGTGATAGGGAGATCATATACATACGGGTAATGCACGACATTGGTGAGGGATACAAGATAGATATCAAAAGATTCGTTGTGTTTCTTCAATCCTTTGATCAGTTCCAGTATCCTTCTTTCCTTTCCGCCTTTGTACAAAGTATTTATTACCATCAGGACTTTCATATACGGGCCGGGCTTTGATTATATACGTCAAACAATTTTATTGGTATTCACTGGACATTTGCGGTAGCTCTTCTTCTGCGACTTCTTCACTCCCGAGAAAATGATGCTGCAGTTCTCCTGCCATCGAACCTGTGATCAAAAAGACAAAGGGCGATATCAGTTCCCGGTTATGGCTCGTCACAAACAGTATAATAAATACCAGGGAAACAAGCAAAGGAGAAAACAGTTTCAACCGGATATAACGGGTGATGAAGGACACGAGCATGGCGAAATACAGGAGCGTACCGACTACGCCAAATTCAATAAGCATTAATAAGGGGCCATTATGTGCATCATAAATCCCGTCATATCCATAATGCCTTTCCATAAAACCCTGCAGCCCGATGCCAAACATTTGTTCAGTAGATTCCAATTTATTGACAAAAGTATCATAGGCAATTTGGGAAGCTTCCGCGCGCCAGTCCATGGAATCAAGCTTATCTGCTTTAAAATCATTGCCCAGCGCCCTGTTGATGATGGCTACAGGTTCGTCAATCAGCCTGGCTGTAATTTGTTCAATAAATTCACTTTGTACACTGAAGACCACATTCAGTATCTGGAAGAGGAACAGGGCTAATATTAAACAGGACACAGTAACGATAACCAGTTTATAGGCTTTCTTACTGTTTTTGCGTGATAAGAGACCCCTGGTAATAAGTATAACGGATATAATGATTAAAATCAATAATGAACTGCGTGATGTAGACAGCAATACACCCATAAACATGACCGGCATTAAAAGCAGGTTCCATTTATTATTGCCCTTTTCTGTCAGGTAATCGGCCAACAGGAATACAAAAGCGATCGCGCAGATGTAACCAAAGAAATTATGATTAAAAACCGCAAAAGAAGGGGTAAAGGAAAAATAGATTCTTTGTATCCATAATCCGCCACCCTGCATATATGTCCACACGAGATCTCCAAGACAGGAAAAACCAGCCAGGATTATACTTAATTTGAATATCCGGTATCCTCCTTCCCTTAAATAATAATAAAAACCGAGATAGGCGCATACCAGTGAAAGCGCGTATTCCTTTAAAATTCCCGCGTCCAGTAAGTCATAGGCGTATGTGACAGCCATGACATAAATAACAAACAGGATAATGTATTTGCTGTAAGAAGTGGAAAAGAACGAAGGGCCGGGTATTGGCTTTGCGTCGGCCAGCACTTTAATGAGAAGCGCCAGCGTTAATAAGGCCCGGAAATTCATATGGATTCCCGGCAAATCAAAATTGATATCAGCAATCACGGTAGTAAACAGGAGTACGGCTATCCGTTCCGGTTTATTAAGAAGGGAATAGATAAACCAGCCCCCTCCCGCAATCAATATGATATACTTGACAATTTCCAATTTCGATGATTTATGGATTGATATTGTCCCTGTTAAAAGGACCGCTTCATTACTCAGATCTGTGAAACGGATGTCCTGGGAACATACAGTCTCTTGATCTTTTTAAAAGTTGTATAAAGAAAAGGATAACGGAGAAACAGTTTTTGCAGGCGCCGCTTCATATCCGCTTTCTGTTTTTCTTTCAGGAAAGAAAATGATTCAACCGCTTCGGGGTAGCTGGACCATTTGAAAGCCATGTCAAATTTTTTCTTGTGGTACGATATCTCAAACTCTTCTTCTATTTCCTTACTTACATTATATTTTTTGATGAAATATTTTTTTATCACGTAGTGGTTTTTAAGAAAGCCGATCCTCTTGGTCACATCCCTGGAACGGGATATGGATTCCTGCATGATCCGGTAAGTGGCCAGGCTTTCCGGCAGGTATTTGAAGTTGGTTCGTACAGATAATTCCAGCCAGGTAGGAAGATCTTCATAAATGAATCCTGCGCGGATATATTCGTCAATATCGACAAACTCGTCAAAAAGTGATTTTTTGAAAACAACGGTCAGGGTATTGATGAAAAACCTGTTTGCGATGAGGGCTTCAAATATGTTACCGTCAAATACACCGGGCTGGTTCTTTGCATTAAAATCTTCGATGAGCATGCCATTGCTGGTCAGTAAAAAATGGGCATCGGAATGTACGACACCATATTCGGGATTATTTTCCAGGAAGCTGATCTGTCTTTGCAATTTTACCGGGTTATGCCAGTAATCGTCGCTATGGCATACGGCCACGTATTTGCCTTTGCAGGCCCTGACAGTATCGCGAAAGTTTCCCAGAACTTTTTTGTTCGGCTCTTTGGGCAATACTCTCACGATGCCGGGATATTTTTCCTGGTACTCCAAAGCGATATCTCTTGTACCATCGGCAGAGCCGTCATCGCCCACAACAACCTCGAAAGTATAGCTGCATTTTTGATTAAGTATACACTCCATGGCCTGGCGTATATAATCCTTCTGATTGTAAGACATGAGTGCAACACTCACCATAGGGTTACTTGCGTTCATAATTAAATAGTATTTTTCTGAGTACGAATAACATGATTATAAACTGTATAAAGAAACTGGAGGCATAACCGATAGTTGCTCCAATCGTTCCGAATAAATTAATAAACACGACAGACAAGATGGCAAAAAGACTGCAACTGATTATTTCAACAATGATAAAAGTTTTTGTCATGGCCTTGGCAAGCAATACATAACCAAGAACCCAGGTTATCATTTTAAAGAAATCACCCATCAGTTGAAAAGCGAATAATCCTTCCATGCCCTGGAACTTTTCCGTAAACAGGATATTAATAATAGTACTCCTGAACAGGAAAATCGTCAGGGAGGTAAGGATCAGAAAAGGAACTACCAGCTTATATACTGAAAAGATCTCGTTGCGAATCTCGTTTTTGGTTTTCAGGCCCGCCAGCTTTGGCAGGTAATATACGCTAAGCGAGGTAGTCACTACCTGCAGGTAGATAGTCGAGATCCTGTTGACACCTTCCCAGAGTCCCGCATTTACCAGGGAAGAATGATCGGCTATAAAATTTCTTACAATTAACTGGCTTTGATTGATCGCCAGTACGCTGACAAGGGTCATTAATGCAAACCTTGACAACCTGAGAATGGCCGTTTTACTAAAGCCCGCTGAAAACAATTTCCAACTGAACCATTTGGAAGAAGTGACCATGAATAAGGTTATAAAGAATACCACGGATTGATAGGTAACAGCAGCAATCAATGCACCGGGTATTCCAAAATTCAGCGCGAGTATTACCGAAAATACCAGGCCGGTAAGACTGCCGGCTATATTGACACTTACATATTTCTTAAACTCCCTGAAGCCATTCAAAATGGCTACTAAAAAAGCGTTGAAGGCGTACAGGATAATGGTGGCCCCGAAAATATAAAACACATATTCATACTGGGGATCCTTTAAAATGGTCCGGGAAAAATAACCGGCGCCAAAGATGAGTGTTATTCCGCATATAAAGGAAAGAAGCGCTGTTGTGCGCAGACCGGTGGACAAAAACAGCCGGTATCTTTTTTGCGATTCAGAATACTGCGCAATATGCTTTGTCATACCGGTATTCATTCCGCCGGCAGAGATCGTAAGCAAAATATTGCTGAAATTGGTTAATTGGCCAAGTAGCGCAATACCCGTTGGCCCGATAGCACTTGCGACAACTTTGACGCTGATAAAACCGGTGAGCATCCTGATCAGCGTGGCGATGCCATTGAGAAAAGATACTTTCACAAGGTCGGTGGTAAATATCTTCTTCAGCTTCAGCAGCATGTTCTTTGTACTAGTCGTGTTCATGGGTCGTTTATATAACTATTATCTGAATAATTAATCCTGTAGCCGCTTTATAAAAGAGACTATTGGTTATTTAATAGAACAGTTATCGGGGGTTTTAAAAGGAAACAGGCGGATCAATGCTGTACCTGCAAGGACAGCGTGGTAATATATGCTTATCCTACTTTCAATCTCGGCTCATGCAACGGACCGATGGTTTCCAGGTTCTCCTTTCTTATTTCAGCAACAAGGGTCTGGCCCAGGGATGGCAATGTTATTTTTACCGTATTCGTTCTTATCTCCACCACGTTACCTTCCCACATCATCAAAGGCCCGTTTATTATTCTCACCCTGTCATTAAGGTTGACCTGTGTTTTTTCCACACTGACATGATCATATTCGTTCAGGAATCTCTTGATGGTGTCAATTTCTTCATTGCGTATAACGGCAGGTTTATTCAGCCAGTATACAAAGCTTATCACGCCATCGGTTTGTTTAATGTCCAGGTGCTCACGGTCCGATACATATACGAAAACATAAGAAGTAAAAAGAGGCTCCATGACAATTTTTTTTCGGTCAGCCCATTGTCTTTTCACCTTGTTCAGCGGACAATAAACTTCTACTTTCTTTTTTTCCAGCAGCTCGGCTACTTTCTTTTCCCATCTTGGACGGGTGTAAAGTGCATACCACTGTTTTTTTGCAATCGGGATCATGAATTAATTTTTGTGTCCAGAAAAATGCATCATTTTTATATTATTGGTTTTTCCGGAATAGGCTCCGCCCATCTCACTTACAGTTGTCAATCAGAAATGAGCAAAACCGAACTCAAGACAATGTAATAGCGGCCCTTGTTTACTTTTTTTATTCGTTCTTAGTTTTTTTTGACCCTGGTCTTCTTTCCGCTATTATTATCATGTATATATCCGTATCCGTACCCATAACCATATCCATTCTTTATAAATCCACGGGACCGGATACCGTTAAAAATTATTCCAAGATTTGACAACTGGTTCACTGAATTCTCCTGCTCCAATCTTTCCAGGTACACTTTGGGCGTGAACTTGTGTTTCACTACATACAGTGTCGCATGGCACATGGGAGACAGCACATACGCATCCGTTAATAAACTTGCCGGCGCTGAATCAATAATCACATGATCAAAAATATCTTCCAGGTAATCCAGTAACTCTTTCAGCCTTTCGCTCATCAGCAACTCCGAAGGATTGTCCGGAAGCTGGCCGGCAGGAAGAAAGAACAGGTTATTATTGGCCGTTGTTCTTTTGATTACCTCTTCAGGCTCACATTCTCCCCACAGGTAATTACTTACTCCTTTCTCAAAATTGACGTCCAGCTTTTTACTTAAAGAGGGATTGGCAAGGTCAAGCTCAAGCAGGATCACTTTTTTCCCGGTCATGGCAAGACTAAGAGCCAGGTTGAGAGCCACAAAGCTTTTGCCCTCACCGGAAAGAGATGAAGTAACCAACACTCTTTTTTTACCCGCATGACTTACTCCCAGGTAAGCAAGGGAGGTACGGATCCTGCGGAATTGTTCGGCAATAAAAGTTCTCTTGCCTTCTTTAATCACCAATGGGTCTTTGGATTTATCCAGCATGACCTCACCGATGATCGGGAAAGAAGTTATATTTTCTATTTCCTGCCTGAATATTACTTTCCGGTTCAGCATTCCTTTGAGTGAAATAAAACCAACCGGTAAAGCGATAGAGAAGATCATCGCCACCAGATAGATCATGCTGGACTTGGGGCTGACAGGATATAATGCTGCTACCGCTTTATCGACGACACGATTATCTACCAGCGTTGAATTGATAGATAATTCAGCGGATTCTTTTTTCTGCCTTAAGAAGGAATAAATGCTGCTTTTTATTACCTGCTCCCTGCTGATCTGGATGAGATCTTTCTCTTTTTCCGGGATCGTCTGCAGCATGGAAGAATAGGTATTATTGGTAGCATGAAGATTTAATTTGCTTGCCTCAAGACTTGCCCGCTGGTTCTTGACATTGTCCTTTATGGCGGGAATCAGTTTATCGATTTCGCTTTTGATAGAAGTAAGAACAGGGTTGTTTTCGCCGGCTGTCTTTTTTAAATTCTCGTACCTGAGCTTTTTTTCTGTCAGCTTATTAAGCAGGTCGGCGAGCATCGGGTCGCTGACGCCCAGCGTAGAGGGCATAAAATTAGTGCTGCCTTCTTTTGATTGCAGGTACTTGTCTACTTCATCAAGCACCGCCATCTGCACGCTTATTTCGCCAAGCTTTGTATCGATTTCGCTGGTACTCTTAAGATATAGTTGTCCCTGTTGCCCGATGTCGACCGCGCCGTTGGTCGATTTATAGGTCTGGGCCTTTTTCTCCACATCATGCAATTCACTATCTACCGCGGCTAACCTGTCGTTGACAAAATTCAATGTGCTGGCGGCAAGTCTTTTCTTTTCATCAATGTTTGCTTTGTTATAAACAGCGATCAATTCGTTGAGTATGTCTTCCGCGCGTTCGGGTATTATATCCCTGAAGTTCAGGGTTATTACCGTAGACACCTTGCTGGACACGATTTTGAGCTTGGAGTTGAACGCTTCGGCAGCAACCTTGGGGTTGATCAAAGTAAAAAATAACGGTTTTAATGCCGGCGTCGTATAATGTTTATTCGGTACAAATTTTAAATTTCCATAATTAGTGGCTACAAATTGATTCAAAGGATATTTCTTTGAGCCGATTATCACCTGGCTATCTTTAGCTGAAAAAAGAAATTCAACTTTTTTAGCCTTTCTTAGAGCATCCGGGTTAGCGGCTTCAATCGTTATAGGAGAAGAGCTATAGGCGGGTTTGGGCGCCATATCACCATCTTCAAAGAAAGAGGCATAGATGTGGAGGTTCTTCACCACATCATGCATAAGGCTTTTTGACTTCAGCACTTCTACTTCGTTCTCAATAATCTTTTTGCCGTTGAGCTGATCCAGCTCATTCATCATTTCAGGATCATAAGTACCCTTTGTTTCATCCTTGATAAGGATAGAAGCGGAAGCTTCGTACATGGGTGGGGTAATGCGCAGGTAAAACCAGGCGCCAAACATGCTTACCGCCATCAATATAACAAAGACCGGCCAGTACGGAATATATTTGAACATGGCATCAGTCATTGACTTTTTTTGTTCCTTGGGTACTCTTAATTTTTGATTAGCAGGTTGCATATGCTATTTTAAGTAATGGATTAATTATTTCTTCTTAACTGCGTAGCTGCAATCAGGACTAATGACATTCCACTCATGACAATGGGAACCCATTGCATTCCGCGGCTCACACTGGCTACTTTTGCTTTATTCGGCTCTACGTATACTATATCATTTGACTGCAGGTAATAGTACGGGGAGGTAAATAGTTCATCCGAATTCAGGTTCAGGCGCTTAATGGTTTTCTGATCGTTCACTTCACGAATGACCATTACGTTTTGTCTTTTGGCATAAATCGTAAGATCGCCGGCAAGGCCAAGGGCTTCCAGCAATGAAATCTTTTCATTGGGTACCGTTACGACGGTAGGGTGATTGACTTCTCCAAGGACTGTTACCCTGAAATTGACAAACCGTATCGTAACAATCGGGTCTATCAATAATTTCTTTTCAACAAGACTTCTGACGATTGTGTCTTTCAACTGGGCTTTTGTTAACCCTTCTGCCCTGATGTTGCCCAGTATCGGGAACTGGATATGACCTTCGGAGTTCACGAGATAACCGACAGGCGCAGCAGCGCCTGCTCCCGCATTAGCGCCAGCAGCATTCGGTGAGTTGAATATCAGTGAGGCTTCAGGGCTAAGACTGCTGACATTAATACTCAGGATATCACTTTTCTGAATAACTGATTCCGGGAAAGGGGTGTTGGATTGTATATTGCCGTCCTGGACACCATTAAAATAGGTAGCGCTTTTGGTGTTGCCACAAGAGACAAGTGCGGGTAGGGTCAGGATCAAAATACAATACCTTACTGTATCTGTTAAACCAAGCTTCATATACATAATTGTTCCTTCTTAGATAATACACTGACATGGCAAAAAAATACCGGTTTTTGTCATACGAGATTTTTTTGCACCAATCAGGTCAAATAAATTAACTGTAGGATCGTTCAGAAGATTTGGAACAAGAGGTTAGGGTGGACTTCTATAGGAAGGACTGTATTGAGTCGCTAAAGTATAGTTTAATTAAAAAACCATTCTGTTCTTTTTTGTTCACAAATGAAATATCAGTGAAAAAATGAGGATCAACCTTCTATGAAAGCTTTGACAGCAGTCTTTTGTAGCCGGTCTCCCTTATTAATTCAGAAAGCTGGTGATCTGAGGCCACGCTGCTCCTTTTATTTATATTAGCCGCCAGCAGCTCTACGATGGTATTGTATTTCTTTGAAAAAGTATAATAAAAGGGTTCTTTTTCGGAAGCGCTTTTTCCTTTTCGGCTCTTATAATCTTTCCTGGGGCCGGCAAAATCTTCCCATAAATTAAACAGTGTGTTCTTGTCCTGTCCTGATGCGGACAGGTAAGTCTTGCCATGCCATATATATTCATAACCCTCTTCATAATTTCCTGTCAGCAGCAGCGCTTCACAGATGATGAGCTCAAAATCAGGAAAAGAGAAGGGAGAATCTTCCCGAATCGCCTTAATTCCGCCATGAAACCTTTTTGCTTCCGCCAGTATATTATCTATCGGTTCATTTTTTACATTGGCATAATAAAGCCCGGCAGCAATGTATCTTCCAAGGATATGCGGGGGAAAATCAGGGGTCACGTTGATAGAAGTTATTTCTGACATATGATCGATTAACTCCGCGGTATTTTTTGTAAGCCAATACCTGAATACCTGCATGGAATGAGCAAACACTTTTCCCTCTTCCGTATTTTTTGCCCTTAAATAGTACCTCAGCCCTTCTCCGTAATAGCCATTTAACCGGTCCATGTTGGCCAGTTTTTCATAATAATAATATTGTCCCGTAGTCGTCTTTGCAATTTCCCGCTGGAATTTGTCAATCAGTGATGGATTTCTTTCCAGGAAAATGATGGTTTGTTCTACCAGCGGGTAAAACGTCATTTCCTGGTAATGGCCGGATACCTGGGTCTTGCTGAACAGGGCTACCAGGTAATGCAACACTTCTTCCTTATTGATATCGGCATCGGAGCTTTTGTCGGGAGAAAGTCTTTCAATTTCATCAGTAGAGTTGAACCCGCAGTACCGGGCCAATATATGCAATGTAGAGGAGGAGGGGGGATACGTTGCTTTGACAAGACCAAAAAACCGGCGCAAGGTATTCGCATTAACGGTTTGCCCGGTATTTTTATAGATGTCTTCTACCATCTGTATACAATCCCCGGAGGATACTATCTTTCGCCCAAAAGTATTCTCCAATTCTTTGCGAAGGGATGGTAAAAGATTTTGTTTCATATACTACAGCAGCCGTACTTCATGCAAACGTGGCAATCATCATTGCAGCTCTTCTTTCATCTTACCCAGTACATCCGTTTCCAGCATCTTCTGCGCTACAAGGATCATATTCTTAAAAGCCCTGGCTTTTGAAATGCCGTGGCCGATAACAACTGGTTTTGCTACGCCCAGGATAGGTGTGCCGCCATAAATTTCAAAATCGAACCGCTCAAAATATTCGTTTTTTACCTGCTCCCTGGCACTTATCTCGTATAATGATTCAGCGAACTTCAACAGGATATTGCCGGCAAATCCATCGCAAACCATTACATCAGCTTTATCCATTAATATATCGCGGCCTTCTATGTTGCCAATAAAGTTGATATGCTTATTTTCTTTCAACAAGGGATAAGCAGCCTGTGCCAGGATATTCCCTTTACCTTCTTCTTCTCCTACATTGACCAGGCCCACTTTGGGGCGGTCAATCCCCAGCATCAACTGGGCATACACGGACCCCATTACGGCAAACTGGTTAAGTTGTTCGGGTTTACAATCCGCGTTCAGGCCTACATCCAGCAATATGCCGGTGCCCCCGTTTTCCCTGGGTATAACACTTGAAATAGTTGGTCGCAGCACTCCTTCAAGCGCTTTGATGCTGAAAAGGGTGCCAACAAGCATAGCCCCGGTATTGCCTGCGCTGATAAACGCATCTGCTTTCCCTGATGATAAGAGGTGAAACCCGATGGCAATAGAAGATCGCTGCTTTTCTTTCAATGCCTTTGTCGGGTGCTCGTGCATCCCGATTATTTCGTCGGAATGGATGATAGAAAAACGACCGGGTGGAATATTATTATCGCTAATTAATTGGGCTAAAATGGACTGGTCGCCGATTAAAGCAAGATTGGCGGAAGAAGTTTCCTGTAAAAGGAATTGATGTACACCTTTGACAGCTTCAAGAGGGGCAAAGTCGCCGCCCATCATATCAATAGCAATGACCATCAGCTATATTAAAATAAAAATTCTAAATCCTAAAATTACTTTTTAGTATTCTTAGAATTTAGAACGGTGGTATAAGCGCTTACTTGCTTCTTGGCGGGGCCTTTTCAGCTACTACCTTACCTTTATAATATAATTTACCCTCACTTACATGCGCGCGATGGCGTATGTGAGTTTCGCCGGTAGTGCTATCGGTTGTCAGTGTAGCAGAGGAAGCCTTATAATGTGTTCTGCGCTTTGCGCTTCTCTGCTGGCTGTGTCTGCGTTTCGGATTTGGCATGATTCAGATATTATAATGTTCTAAAATTCTTTTTGTCAGGGGTGAGTATTCACTACTCACCATTCGTCACTCACTCCAGGTCTCTAAACTTCTCTAATCCTTTCCAGATAGGGTTTTCTTTCTTTTCTTTTTCTGCGTCGCTCATTTTTTTCAGCATCTCCAGGGCTGCCCGGTTACAATAAGGACCATCCATCTTTTCAAAATTGCAGGTCCGCTGCATGGGAATGGTCAGGTTGATAAATTCGTAAATCCAGTTGGCTACATCAATATGGCTCTCACTGCTGCTGATATAATAAATATCGGGATCTTCTTCCTGGCTATTCATCAATTCAGGCTCTTCTACCATTTTTACCGTTATATTGAATTCATCCCACAACTCAAGGGGGAGATTATTGTTACAACGGTCACAGGTTACTTCCAGGCTGCCCCCGATTTCGAATTTAAGGAGCATAAAGCTATTCTTTTTATCAAGAGCCAGCCTTACATTCGCCTTGCAATGGAAAAAATCCTGTTGCTGGAATGCCTCAAAGAACTTGTCGGTAATCTCATAATCAAACTTATGGATCCCGGGTTTTAATCCTACAAATGCTATTTCAAATTCCCGGCGATGACCCATGGCGCTGCGTTTTATCTCCATCCCGATCCTTCGACGACCTCAGGACTATCGGGGCGGGGCGCAAAGGTAGGAGGATTTGATGAAAATTTGTGTCGGTTTTTGAATTATTTTCGGCACTTGTATTTAATTTAAGACGCTGATTCTGAGTATAATTAAATTTAATTCTCTTGCAAAAATTTCTCTCGCGTTTGTTTGACCACCTGATGAAAAGCTGGAGCTGGGTTTTACTGGTATTGTGCACCGTATTGATCAAATGGATGTCGCTCTACCCCGGCAGGGTTGAAGAATACTATACTTACGGAATCTACCCCGTCATTTCAAGAGTTCAACGCCTGTTATTTGGATGGATCCCTTTCAGCATAGGGGATTTGTTTTATGCCTTCCTGGTATTGGTCATACTTTTCAGGACTTTCCGGTTTTTTAAACTTCTGTTCCAAAAAAAACTGACCCGGAAATATTTTGCATCCGGCCTGCAACAGGCCATTTTCTTTTTCCTGTTCGTATACGTTTTTTTCAACTTATTATGGGGACTTAATTACAATCGTACCGGGATCGCCGCACAACTGCATTTGCAGGTAAAGCCGTATTCATTGACCGATTTGGATACGCTGACATCAGTTATCCAGGAAAAGCTAAATGACTATTCGGAATTCGTCACGGAAGGGCAGCGGGATTCATTGGATAAAAAACGAAGACTATTTAATGAAAGCGCTAATGCTTATCATTATGCGGAAAAGCAGTTTCCTTTCTTAAAATACCGGTCGGGGTCGGTAAAACCTTCTCTCTATAGCTACCTGGGCAATTATCTTGGATTCCAGGGTTATTATAACCCTTTTTCCGGGGAGGCACAGGTGAACACAACTATTCCCAGGTTCCTGGAGCCCTTTGTGACGGCTCATGAACTGGCCCACCAATTAGGCTATGCCAAAGAAAATGAAGCCAACTTTGTCGCGTTTCTTGCCTGCCGTTCATTTCCGTCTCCAGGGTTCAAATATTCTATGTATTTCGATATATATAATTATGCTATTGGTGAAGTAAGGAGCAGGGATACTGCCCTGACAAGGAGTTTTCAAAAGAAATTAAAACCAAGGGTAATAAGTGATATAAAAGAGTACCGGGATTTTTACCGGAAATACCAAAACCCGATAGAACCGGTCATTATGTGGGGCTATGGGCATTACCTGAAAGCCAATAACCAGCCGGCGGGTAAGGAAACTTACAATGAAGTGGTGGCGTGGCTGATCGCCTATTACAAAAAATATGGGGTGGAGGCACTTTGAGCTATTAGCCTTAGCTAAAACTTATTCTTCCACATCATGCTCTCGATCGGTTTATCCGGCTGACCGCTGTACTTGGCGTCTTTCTTTTGATTGTATTTTATTTCGATCTCGCCATCAACCGGGAAGTAAATGAGTTGGCCGACCGGCATTCCCTTATACACTTTTACCGGCTGCTTTACAGAGATTTCCAGGGTCCAGTGACCGCAAAAGCCGACATCTCCCTTGCCTGCGGTGGCATGTATGTCAATCCCCAGGCGCCCTGTTGACGACTTGCCTTCCAGGAAGGGGACATGGGCATGCGTTTCAGTATATTCCTTTGTTACACCGAGATAAAAGATATGCGGGTAAAGAACAAAACCTTCTTCCGGTATCTCGAAATATTCTATTTCATTATGTTTTTTGGCATCGAGTATATGTTCACGATAAGTTGCCAGCCACTTGCCAAGATGAACATCATAGGAATTACTTCCAAGACAATTCCTGTCATAGGGAACTAACTTGATAGTGCCCTTTTCAATTTCTTCAAGAATCCGTAAATCTGATAAGATCATTTTTTTATTTTTATGAGGTCAACCTTTGCTGCCGGCAAATATGAACTTTTGCAGCGCCCGTTTCCCGCGCACCCGAGAACTCAATTTTTTACCACATGGAAACATAGGTACATAGGATTCCACATAGTAAATATCCATGGGCTAAGCTATGTCATCCTGGTGTTTCAAATAGCTAATCTAAAGAATGCTCTCTTCATCGTCCTTATCTTTACCCGGTATTTTCGAAGGGGCAAAATAAAGACGAAACTGTAACTAATGCCGATTTTTTTTCAACACCAGGTCAATGATACCACCCGGCTGGGAATTTGGAAGATAGAAGAGACAGAAGAATTCTTCAAAGGGAATGTACCGCAGCACAGGGATGTAACTCACCCGCACAAACGATTACAGCACCTGGCAGGACGGTTCCTGCTGCAGTTTCTTTTTCCTGATTTTCCTTATGCGCTCATCCGGATAGCCGATACCCGCAAACCTTTCCTTCCCGGCGAACAATATCATTTCTCCATTTCACATTGCGGCGATTATGCTGCCGCGATCGTCAGTAAAGACAAAAGGGTAGGGATTGATATAGAAATTCCCGTTGACAAGATCTCAGCGATCATGTATAAATTTCTAACCGCAAAAGAACACGGGATATTCAACCTTATCCCCGGAACCGGCACTAATCCAGGTACCAGTAATAGCCGGGAAGCCACCCTTCTCTGGTCGGCTAAAGAATCCGTATTTAAATGGTATGGTGATGGCGGGGTTGATTTCCGGAAACAAATTCAGTTGCTGAAGCAACATGATGCTACAGAAACAATTGACTGTTTTTTTTCAAAAAACGGGTCGGGGCTTACGATTCATTACCGCTATTTCGATCACCTGGTACTGGCCTGGGTAATGAGTTAATCCAATTGCAGGTCATCATTGCCATCACCCAGTAAATCCAGGTCCACATCAGTTCCGGATATGCCTTCAATAGACCCGCGGATATGCGCGGCATTCAATAATACTTTTTCCAATTGTTTTTCCCGGGCTTTCCAGAGTTTTTCCATGGCATCTCTTTCTTTTTGTATGGAAAGTTTCATGTTCATAAACCCTTCCCGGATGGCTTTCCATTGTTCAGAAAATTCATTGCCCGTGAGATAATCATACAATAAATGCATCTTGTCACCTCTGTTCTCATTACTTTTCGCAGCATTGAATACACGCACTACTCCATCTCTCAACACCGTTGCCAATGCTTTTACTTCAATAAACGAACATATCCATACCCCGTCTTTAATGCCGAAGCTATCCATTTCCTTAGGCATTGTCTTGGTAACGATCACAGCGATATCGGCGCCCAGGCTTCGCATATCGGCTTTTAATTTTTCAATCCAGTCGGTTGTGAAGGCATTGGTACGTTTACTTTCATAGATGATCTTACCACATTCCTGGCCAAAATTGTTCCTGACGGTTTGGATACAGTCAGCGCCGCGAACACCCTTGCCTACCTCGCTGATCATATCAAAAGGGAAAGCCGCTTTCAGCATTTCTTCCAGGGCCAGTTCCTGTACTTCACCCTGCAACTGCATGGAACCCTGCTCCGCTTTGCGCCGCATTTCATCAGCCAGTTTCTTCTGGTCATCTCTTTGTTTTTCCAGTTCTTTTATCTTAAGCTGGTATTCCGCTTCTTTATTAACCGTCTTTTGCTCTTCGATCTTTCTTATTTCCTCCGTTAGTTTCTCCCGCTCCCTTTGTAATTGTTTCTGAACATTGATTTCCAGCTCCGCCTCTTTATTTTTCAATTCCTGTTCCTTTTTCAAAAATTCCAATTCCTTTTGTCTTGCCTGTTTCAGTTTTTCTTCATTATCCTTATTGTTCTGTTCCAGCAGGCGAAGTTTATTTTCAAAATCAGAAGAAATGGTTTTACGCAAGGTTTCTTCCAACGTCTGCTGCAGGCGTTTTCTTTCCTCTTCCAGTTTTATCTGGAATTCCTCGTTCTTTTTTTTTTGCCAATCGGCCGCCTTTGAACGCAACTCTTTTTCGACTTCTTCTCTTATGGCGTCGTTGGGTTCAAAGGGGTGACCGCAATTGGGACATTTGATTTCAGTAGGCATCTCACACTAATTTGCTACAAATTAATGAAGCTTTGCCCGCCTGATGAAAATTAATTGGATTTAAGACCCGTGCGATAAAAATCAGGTAACTGTTTATACCTGGTTTATAGAGTATACAGACAGGGTGTGCCTTGTCTTACCCGGGAAACTACCCGCCTTTATACCAACATAGCGGCCAATTGCGGAAAAAGCAACCTATTGCAAGATGGTTGTTTATCCTTTGCCTGTATTGATCGGGCTGGTAGCGGCTTATTGGACTGTGAAAAGGGCCTTCCCGGATTAATCTTAAAAGCAATTCCCGGGTATTTGCCCATCCAATTCCTGAAACCGCAGCGGTTTATTAAAAAACATAGGATTTCGAAACCCTCGAAATAAAATCAATAAGCTCCTTTGAAATATTTTTTCCTTCATTCCTGATCTCAAAAAGAAATTCTCTCTTTGGCAATACTTTTTGATAAGCCGAGGAAGTTTTTTCATTGTATAAAATCCTGACTTTATATAATTTCATTTTCCTAAGGCTGTCCAGTTTGCGGGAAAACGTATAATCAATATTCTTAAAATTATCAGAAAAATAAAAGTAAAACGAATCAGGATAGTTTTCGTTATTTGATTTATTACAGAAGTACTTTTCTACCAGCGTATTCTTATTCCCGGATCTTTCTACCAGGCTATCACTCGTGCTAATATCAAAACTTGCCCCGGCAAAAGCCCTATTATGTAAAAAGGAGTCAGCAGGCAACTTCATACCCCGGGTACTGTCGCTTATTGATGTAAACAGGTACCCCTGTGCGGACTGCTTACGATAAATAAACCAGGGTTCTGAACCTGCTATTTTCTCATCCGTTTCGAACTTCCTGGTACCGGGCAAACGATACAATATATAGCGGCCATAATAAAATATGAATACCGTATCTCTTAAGTTAAAAAAATGTACGTCACTGTGTACCCCATCGTTGATCATAATGACAGGATAATTAACAACCAGGGAAATTTTCTTTCCCATTGTTTCTGTTCTTTGGAGGCTGTGGCAGCCATTCAGCAGTATTAAAATCGCCACTAAAACAACTTTTGAAACCGCTTTAGTGGCGATATTGAATTGTTGTAATTGCATTTTATACCGGATTTGCGTCCCAGATTGCGTAGGCTGTATAAGAAATTGTGGTTGCCGGGAAAATATAATTTATTATCGGGCAGTTGCAAACCGGGTGATAAGTTACAGCAAAGCTTAAACTCATGCCCGCGTATAAAATATTTGAAGCACCCGGCGTAAACGAAGGGGTACCGGCTCCTTGTGTATAGGTAATATCACCGCCAATGGTTTGTCCATTAAAGGTTATACTGCCATGGGTTAAAGTTCGCCATTCCCATCTGTCTACAGGGGAAGTTACATGTTGTATTGTTCCGGTCTCGTGGGAATAAAGGGCCCAGGTTAGCCCTTTGAGTATCTTCCACTCCGGATCCTTGTGCCTGGTAACACCATTTATGTCACTTACATGAGTATTGACAGTTTCGGAAACAGATTCAACCCCCGATACCATATCCGGAATTTCACAATCTACGCCCGGTTCACCACCGCCTCCTCCGCTATCAGGACAAAAACTTTCATATATACTTTCGTCACATCCCCCGGTTCCTTCGCAACTTGTGCCGAGATAAGTGGTGACCTGGTCCACAGGAACATCATCCAACCAAAAGGTTAAAGTAAGATAATAGTCATAGCATTGAATTGAATTAACCACGGATGTGCCATTCACAGTCGCGCCGCTTTTTGGTTTGTGTTTTACTATACCGATTGAACTTAGCTTTTTATTGCTGTATTCCAACTGGTATATTGAACGGCCGGTTACGCTCAGGAATTTAAAAAGCCCGCTGCAGCCGGGTGAAAGGCCATTGATAATATTATGAAAAGTGTTTGCGGGGATATCGCTGCTGCTTCCACCGGCTGGCTTGTAGATAACAACATTGCCTTTACTGATGTTTTTCTGGCTATTCAAAATTAAGACCAGATAAACAGCAGACTTTTGATCAATTCCTTTTGCTGTTTTGAGATCTTCCCTGGCAGGGATAATAAGAATTTGTTCCCCGGCATTGGATGGCT
>JAUZOA010000037.1 GCA_030706685.1 Bacteroidota bacterium | reverse complement strand
GCCAGGCTAATGAGCATGCCATAGCCAATAAGTTCTGCCAATGTATAACTGGCTAATTGCTTTAAAATAGCAGGCAACTGGAGACCGATAAGAATAAAAACAAAACCATTCAATAAGAATATCAATGTATCCCAGACCACTTTTGTCCGCATTCTTGTCTGGTAAGAAAATATTTCAGGAGAGCGCCACGATATGACCAGGCCGGTGCTGACAACAGCCAATATGCCTGAAACATGAACCTGTTCTGCAGCGAGGTAAGATAAAAACGGCGTTAACAAAGTAAGGCTCGTTTCTACTATAGGGTTATTGTTCATTTTGGCATGAGCAAGAGCCAATATATAGCCAATAAGAATACCGATGAGAATACCGCCACCGGCCACCAGTAAAAACTGCAGCCCTGCCTGCCAGAGTATAAAACTCCCGGTAGTTACGGCTGTCAGTGCATACCGATAGGCGATCAAAGCGGAAGCATCATTAACAAGGCTCTCGCCTTCGAGAATAGTAAGTACCCGTTTATCGAGACGAAGACCTTTAATGATCCCTGTTGCCGCGACTGCATCGGGCGGCGATACAATGGCGCCCAGCAAAAAAGCCAGCGGCCAGCTAAAAGCCGGTATGAAATAATGCGCCGTAATGGCAACAGCAAGCGTTGTAAAAAAAACAAGACTGACGGCTAATGCGGATATAGGGCGGATATCTTTTTTAAAGTCGTGCCAGGAAGTGCGGAAAGCAACATCATAAAGCAACGGAGGTAAAAAGATAAGAAAGACAACATCCGGGTCCAATGCAAGATCGGGTAATGCAGGGATAAAGCCAATGGCAAAGCCTGTCAATACCAAAAAAATGGGATGAGGAAGCTTGATTTTTTCAATAAGAGCAGACAAACTGATCAAAACTGCCAAAATAAAAATAACAATCCTGAATTTTTCCATTCCTTGGTTTTCAGCAGCAGCAGGTTGGATAGTAAATAGTGCCATCACCCATTACAATACCGAACAAAGACAGCGGCTTAAAGATGAAATGCCTGCAATCACACTCAATCCTGTATTACCAGGCCGGTTGTGCAAGGAAACGTTAAAAAATAAGCCCCTGTCTATAAAAGGGGCTTTAACTAAACCGGATCACCATGAGACAAATCCTACTGTTACTACTTAATGTAAAAATAGTATCCCCTTTTTTTGAAATCATTACAGGAAATCGCAAAATCCTTGCATAATTCACATATTTCCTTTGGGACAAGGGGATGTACAGGATTACCAATG
Organism: Bacteroidota bacterium; assembly: GCA_030706685.1. Lineage (GTDB taxonomy): Bacteria > Bacteroidota > Bacteroidia > Chitinophagales > Chitinophagaceae > VBAT01. Next base: position 45,226 of record JAUZOA010000037.1, on the reverse strand, counting down.
TGTGAATTGTATAACTTCTTTCACTAATTATATAATGATTCCCGGGGCAAAAAGGCGGAACTTTATCGTTATTGACCCGGAGGAAGAAATTTATTTGAAAATATACATTAAATACATGGTAAGCGCCCGCTGTAAGATCGTGGTAAAAGAAGAATTGAGAAAACTTGGGCTCCATTTTATCGTGGTGGATCTGGGTGAAGTAGAGATCATGGAAAAAATTACCTCAGAACAGCGTGAGCAATTAAAAACAGCCTTGCTCGGCTCCGGGCTTCAATTAATGGACGACAAGAAAGCGATATTAATTGAAAAAATTAAAAATACAATTATCGAAATGGTTCATCACACCGATGAAATGATCAAAGTAAATTTCTCTGATTTTTTAAGCAAAAAATTAAACTACGATTATACTTACCTCGCCAACCTGTTCTCCGAAGTCCAGGGCACTACAATCGAGCATTTCATCATCTCTCATAAAATTGAGCGCATAAAAGAATTGATCATGTATGATGAACTGAACATTACAGAAATCGCCTGGAAAATGAATTACAGCAGTGTGGCCCATTTATCCAACCAGTTTAAAAAAGTTACAGGGTTGACACCTACTCACTTTAAGCAACTAAGGGACAAAAAACGGAGCCCGATTGAAGAAATCGGATCTCCCCCGGCAGCTATGGAGGAGTTACCGGGACCTAATGGTATAACAGAAAATAAAATAACTTTTACAAAGGCTCAATAAATAAATGAAAACAATACAAAGCCAGGAATCGCAATATGCCAGGAGTTTAATAGAAGCCAGCCTGGACCCCTTAGTTACTATCAGTACGGAAGGTAAGATAACCGGTATGAACCAGGCGACCGTTAATATTACAGGTGTAACACGCGAAAAACTTGCCGGTACCGATTTCTTTGATTATTTCACAGACCCACAAAAGGCCCGTGAGGTTTACCAGGAAGTATTCGAAAAAGGGTTTGTAGCCGATTACCCGTTAACCATTAAGGATCATAAGTTGACAGATGTATTGTTCAACGGTTCCGTGTATAAAGATTACCAGGGAAATGTACTTGGAGCTGTGGTCGTGGCCAGGGATATTACCGAGCAAAAAAGAATTGAAAAAGAATTGACCGAAGCAATCGTGTTAGCCGAGCTGGCAACAGGGATCGCAGAAGAAGCAAAAAATAAAGCTGAAAGCGCTACTCAAATTGCCGAAGACGCCGTAAAGGCTAAACAGCAGTTTCTATCCAACATGAGCCATGAAATCCGCACGCCCATGAATGCGATCATCGGTTTCACCAAAGTACTCCTGAAAACAGATTTGTCGGCCAAGCAAAAAGAATATTTAACTGCCATAAAAATGAGCGGCGATGCCTTAATCGTGCTCATTAACGACATACTCGACCTGGCAAAAGTCGATGCCGGGAAAATGACATTTGAACAAACACCCTTCAAACTAGCGTTGACCTTATCGGCCATGCTTCATTTGTTTGAGACAAAGATCCGTGAAAAGAATTTAGAACTGGTGAAGGAATACGACAACAGGATCCCTGAAGTCCTGCTTGGCGACGCTGTGCGCCTGCACCAGATCATTTTAAATCTTTTAAGTAATGCGGTAAAGTTTACAACAACCGGGAAAATTACAGTAACGGTACAGTTACTGCAGGAAGACGACGAGAAAGTCACCATCGAATTTGCCGTTATGGATACGGGGATCGGGATAGTAGAAGATAAATTAGAAAAGATCTTTGAAAATTTTCAGCAGGCATCCAGCCGCACTTCAAGGTTGTATGGGGGAACGGGATTAGGGTTGGCCATTGTTAAACAATTAGTAGAGCCGCAGGGCGGAAGTATACGTGTGAAAAGTAAAATAGGCGAGGGTTCTACTTTCAGTTTTATTCTAAGCTTTCAAAAAACAAACGCGGAAGCCGGAGCAGAAACAGAAATACAGGGCCCGGATACTGAAATTAAAAGCATTAAAGTATTGGTAGTAGAGGATATAGCTCTCAACCAGTTACTGATGAAAACATTGCTGGATGATTTCGGGTTTGAACAGGATATTGCGGCTAACGGAAAAATAGCGATCGAGAAACTGTCCCAAAAGGTCTCTACTGGAATCGTTAAACCTTATGATATTATTTTGATGGACCTCCAGATGCCGGAAATGAACGGGTTTGAAGCTACTGAATACATTCGCAATACCCTAAAGTCTAAGATCCCCATCATTGCTTTAACGGCTGATGTAACAACTGTTGACCTGGCAAAATGTAAAGCGGTGGGCATGAATGATTATATCGCAAAGCCCGTTGACGAAAGAGTATTGTACAGTAAAATAATCGGGTTAATAAGAAAACCTGCGCCAACTAACCCTGATAAAGAAAAAGGGAATGAAAATAGTTCCTCTGAAAAATTAAAATGCACTGATCTTGCCTATTTAATCCGTCTTACCAAATCGGACCCGAAACTGATGATGGAAATGATCTCGCTTTACCTGGAACAAACGCCGCCTTTGATCAGGATGATGAAACAAAGTTTACGGGATAAAGACTGGAGCTCATTGCACGCGGCTATACATAAAATGATTCCCTCATTTTCCATCATGGGTATCAGTACGGATTTTGAAAACATGGCAAAAAAAGTACAGGAATACGCCAGCACCCGGCAACAGGCCGATGGAATACCGGGCATGGTTCTGCAGCTTGAAAACATTTGTGCCCGGGCCTGTAAAGAACTGGAAGAAGAGTTTGCTATAATTAAAAACACGAACCCATGAAAAACGAAAATAAAATAAATCTTTTCCTTGTAGATGACGATGCGTTGTTTTTGAAATCATTAGAAATCGAGTTTCTTCATCACACCGACTTCACCGTGGAAACTTTCGCGACAGGCGAACTTTGCCTGGAACATTTATCAAAAAAGCCGGATGTGATTATTTTAGATTATCACCTGAACGGCATAGATAAAAACGCGATGAACGGTATAGAAACACTGGATAAAATAAAAACGCTCTGCCCCGACATTCCGGTTGTCATGTTATCCTCCCAGGATAAAATTGATGTGGCGATAAGCTGTATGCATCATAGGGCATTTGATTATGTTGTCAAAAGCGAAACGGCCTTCATGCGCCTGCAAAAAAATATCACCGCCTTTTTCCATTATGAGAAAATAGAAAAAGAGCTGAATTGGTATATGGCGAGGATGTAGCCCTGCTTTGCCCCTCATGCTTTTGAACTCACGCCGGGCCGCTGTGTGAATCATGCAAGTTATTTCGAAAGTTATGTAACACTTACGCGGATAAAGAGGTTCATCTTTACCTCATAAAAATTTAATTACACTTTAAAACTGAGTAAAATGAAAAAAATTGCAATTCTTTTCTTCTTAGGAATAATTTTCAGCACAGGCGCTATGGCGCAGAAAAGCGATGTCAAGAAAGATGAAACCGTTCTCAAAAATTCTGTTAAGGATAAAAAAGAAGACAAGCATGAAGCCGGCAATGACCTGGCCCATTTAAGAATAAAATCTGCAGCGAAAGAACGCCGGGAAATAAGACGTCACAAAAAGAGCATTCGCAGACAAGGGGAGCACCTGGAAGATCATGGTGTAAAACATCCCGTCACCAAAGCAAAGCACCAGGCGAAAGCAGAAAAGGAAATGAAAAAGGGGAAAGAGTAAATAATTAAAAAATCAATTGCCGCCGCTGTTCGTTTATCGCCCACAGCCTGAACGGACAGCCGCGCGGCATATTTACCCGCCATTCAAAAAAAGAAGAGACTAACGCTTTACCTTCTTCAAATCTTCCAAACAAAAAAGATACAGTCTGTCAGAAAATTTGTAACGGTCTTTATTTCCTTTGCCTGCCCCTTGTCGCCTTTCTCCGGCCTTTTTCAAATGTGTGAATGATATAATTTTTTCCCGGCATTGTATAACCGTAATCCGGGAGAACAATTCCAATTTTATACAGATTAGGTTAAAACCTGCAATAAACAGGGTAAACAAAAGCTATAAAGTATACACTCTGCCGTATATGCAGGCGCAACTCTAATGGAGCAAAGAAGAGGGTTGTGCAGTAACCCCCATCCCTGATTTAATCACCCGGCATGGTTACCCGGTTAAATTAAACGATCCCGCAGGTTCCATTAAACTTTAATCCTTACCTTTTTTAATACGCCACCCCCAACTGCAACTGCTACCGGGGTGGCTTTTTGCTTACTGCCGTCCTGTTAAAAATTTTCTATCGTGACCAGGACCTGCATCCAGGAAGCCTTTATAATCCTGGCTTTAGCCCCGATAGCCGGACAACAATGCCTTTGTTTTGAGACCTGGCAGGAAAATAACTATACTCATTGGCTGTCATTGTCTTTTTTGAATGTGTGAATGATGTAATTTATTCCCGGGGTCATGTAACAGGAAGGGATATAAAGCAGCTCACCTTTGCCTATATCATTTTAAAATCACTATTATGCCTCTGCTTACTGTTTTACTCGTATTGATCGTAGTAGGTGTTATTCTTTGGCTGGTAAACACCTATATCCCTATGGACCGCAAAATCAAAAACATTCTTAACGCGGTTGTCGTGATCGCGGTTGTCATTTGGTTGCTGAAGGTGTTTGGAGTTTTGAATTCTTTGAGAAGTATCAATATATAAAAAGAACCGGCTCACGCCTTAAAGAGATTGTTCCTTCAATCTGAAAAGCAAGCCATCCCCCTTTTATTCCCTGGATTTCGCAGATGTGTGAATTATGTAACTTATACAGGAGCTTATGTAACATTTTAGGCTTAAAGTAATTTACCTTTACAATCCACCGGATCAATTCATTTGACCGTCGTAGTTGATACTTATCGTTTACCATTTTCAAACAAACAATTCGGGAACTATAATGATAGTGATAAAAAAAGAGGGCATCCTCCTGGAGAAAACTACACTCGGCTTTGAGAACGAAGGGGTATTGAATCCTGCTATCATCAGCGAAGGTGACAGCGTTCACGTTTTTTACAGGGCAGTGAGCAAAGGGAATTATTCCAGTATCGGTTATTGCAGGCTAAAAGGCCCCCTCACCGTCGAAGAGCGATTTGACAGGCCCGTTCTTTTCCCGCAGTTTGATTATGAATCGCATGGCGTAGAAGACCCCAGGATCACCAAGATTGAGGGCACCTATTATCTCACCTATACGGCTTATGACGGCGTGAATGCACTCGGAGCCTTAGCCGTTTCAAAAGACTTGCTCCATTTTGATAAGACGGGATTAATAGTACCCCGCATCACTTATAATGAATTCAGTCATCTCGCAGGGTCCAAAGGTATCGTTAATGAAAAATATTTTCGCTATAACGACCATAGCGGCATTCTCGAAAATCACGGTAAAAAGATATTTATCTGGGATAAGAATGTCATTTTTTTCCCAAAAAGAATCAATGGCAAATTGTACTTCCTGCATCGTGTAAGACCGGATATCCAGGTCGTAGGAGTAAATAGCCTGGAAGAGCTTACTACCGAATTCTGGCAGAATTACTTTCTGCATCTCGATGAGGGTATCGTGCTATCGCCAAAATATAAACATGAAGTAAGTTATATCGGCGGCGGGTGCCCTCCTATAGAAACCGAATACGGATGGTTATTGATCTATCATGGCGTGCATGATACCATAAAAGGGTACGTTTATTCAGCTTGTGCGGCCTTGCTTGATTTGCAGGATCCGCAAAAAGAAATTGCCCGCCTGCCCTACCCTTTATTTAAACCTGAACACGAGTGGGAACTAAAAGGCGAAGTGAATAATGTGTGTTTCCCTACCGGCGCCGTTTTACTGGAAGACACACTCTACATTTATTATGGCGCCGCCGATGAACGAATTGCATGCGCCTCTGTCAGCCTGTCTGCCCTGTTAGAAGAATTATTACTTAATACAAAAAAAAGAGGAGAAACGAAATCGTGATGAACAATATCAATAGTTTGCCGGCCACGGATAATAAGTTACCTGAAATTTTATTTATCACTTCTTATCCTCCAAGAGAATGCGGTATTGCTACTTATTCGCAGGACCTGGTAAAAGCATTGAATAATAAATTCAGTCATTCATTCCAACTGAGGATTTGCGCCCTGGAATCGGAAAATGAAAAGCATACTTACACCAATGAGATCAAATATACCCTTGACACCGATCTGCCGGGCGCATTTACCCGGCTAGTCAAAAGCATCAACGATGACCCGGATACCCGGTTAGTAATGATCCAGCATGAGTTCGGTTTTTTTGCTAAAAATGAAGACGATTTCCGCCAATTCCTGGCAGCACTCGACAAACCGGTTATTATCGTTTTTCATACGGTATTGCCGCACCCGGACGAATCGTTAAGGATAAACGTGCAGCAACTATCGGGCATTGCCGAGTCCATTATAGTGATGACTCATTCTTCTGCGAACATATTAATGAATGATTATGGAGTGGTGGAAGAAAAAATTACCATTATTCCTCATGGCACCCACCTGGTACCGCATTCAGATAAATCGCTTCTGAAGGATAAATATAAATTATCAGGGAAAAAAGTGCTTTCCACCTTTGGATTACTGAGCTCGGGGAAAAGTATTGAAACTACCCTCGAAGCATTGCCGGCAATCGTTGAAAAATATCCCGATGCCCTGTTCCTCATTATCGGTAAAACACACCCATCCGTTATAAAACAGGAAGGAGAAAAGTACAGAAGGATGCTTGAAACAAAGGTTGCAGAATTACAACTCGAGCCGTACGTACGCTTTATTAATAATTTTTTACCGCTGCCCGACCTGCTCGAATATTTACAGCTCACTGATATCTATTTATTCACCTCGAAGAATCCTAACCAGGCAGTGAGCGGGACATTCTCGTATGCCATCAGTTGCGGTTGCCCTGTCATCTCCACTCCTATTCCCCATGCACGGGAAGTATTGCAAAACGATGCCGGAATTATTATTGATTTTGAAAATTCACTGCAATTAGGCGAAGCTGTTATCAGCTTATTGAATGACGAGCAACTCGGGAAAAGGATCGCTTCCAATGGCTTGCACCGGATGGCCTCCACCGCCTGGGAAAATACCGCCATTGCACATGCGCAGTTATTTGAAAAGGTGGGTAATGTCCGGATCTCTTTACGCTATAATATTCCTGCCGTCAATCTTGACCATCTAAAAAAACTGACAACATCTTTTGGAATGATCCAGTTTTCCAGGATCAATCAACCCGATATTAAGTCAGGATATACTTTGGATGATAATGCCCGGGCGATGATCGCTATGTGCCAGCATTTTGAGCTGACAAGAGATGAGGCTGATTTAAGATATATTATCCTCTATTTCAATTTCATTAAATATTGCCTGCAATCCGATGGCAACTTCCTGAATTATGTGAATGAACAGAAAAAATTTACGGAACAAAATAATGTGACCAACCTGGCCGATTCAAACGGAAGAGCAATCTGGGCGCTGGGTTATTTGATCTCCATCGGTCCTTTATTGCCCCGCGAACTGGTCGATGATGCAGAGTCGGTCATGCAAAAAGCTTTACTGAATATAAATAAAATTCACTCGACCCGCGCCATGGCATTTGCTATTAAAGGATTATATTATCATAATACAGAGAGCCAGTCGGCCCGCAGCACGTCCCTGATAAGTGAATTGGCAAGCCGGTTAGTTCAAATGTACAGGCATGAGACCGACAAAGAATGGCAATGGTTCGAAAGTTACCTGACTTATGCCAACAGCATTTTACCCGAAGCCATGTTGTGCGCCTGGTTAGCTACCGGTGAACCGCTCTATAAAAAAGTCGCCAAATCATCTTTTGATTTTCTCCTGTCAAAGACCTTCAGGGAAGACAGGATAAAAGTAATTTCCAATAAAAACTGGTTGCAAAAAGAAGGTGGTCTTGTTCTTCCAGCCACTGGCGGCGAACAACCTATTGATGTGGCTTATACCGTTCTTGCTTTGAGTAAATTCTATGAAGTGTTTAAGGATGAAGAATACCTTCATAAGATGGAAATATCTTTTGACTGGTTCTTAGGTAACAATCACCTGCACCAGATTATTTACAATCCCTGCACCGGCGGGTGCTATGACGGGCTGGAAGAAAACTATGTCAATCTCAACCAGGGTGCCGAATCTACTGTCAGCTACCTGATGGCAAGGTTAACGATTGAAAAAAAATTTGCAGGCGCCAATGATATTATCCTGCCAATGGCTACCGGATCAACTGCAGGCCTAAAGGAACATTCTTTACAATTAAACAGGCAAAATCAGTTGGCCGGTGTGTGAATCATGTAAGTTATATGCAAAATGCTGTAATGCTTCTTTAGCAAAACCATCTCATCTTTACTTGCTAACAATAATGCCCTTCGTGATATTGACAGTATCCCGAAGAGTAATACAATCAACTTTTAAAAAATAAAAAATGACTGCCAAAAAAATGTTACGGATAGCATCGTTTGTGATGCTTATCGCGATCGCGGTACCGGCCAGCGCCGGTAGTATAGTTCCGGTTTCTGCCTATGCCAACAGCGCCTCTAAAACAGAGGATCCAAGGGCTCAGCAATTGCTTCAGCGCCTACAGGAAATTAAAGCCATGAATAAATCGGAATTAACAAGGACAGAAAAGAAGGATCTCCGCAAAGAGGTAAAAGAGATCAGGAAAGAAATGAAATCCACAAGCAAAGGGGTTTATCTTTCTGTAGGAGCCATCATTATAATTATTTTATTGCTCATCCTCATTTTATAATATTAGCATCCGAAAGCATCTGCCTTTTCCGCTCCAAAGAAATGTGAATGAACGGAACAATAAAATAAAAACCCGGCTTCATGACCGGGTTTTTAACAGAGGCAGCTGACAGGAGTTGCTATCGGCCGCTTTTTTGATTTTTCATTTGGTTGACTTCAAAACTTATACGTGTAAATAAGAACCTTCCATTGTATCCAAACTGGTTAGGGAAATAAAGCAGCCGGCCCCGGTTAGAGGCATCGCGCCCGGCATTATAGCCGCCATTCGTTTTATTAGCTCCCTGTATAGGATTAGCATAAACCGCCTGCAAATCATTCCTGGGATCAATATATACCTGGTCAGGATAAACATCAAATAGATTATTAGCCCCGGCGGATAAAGTAATGCCGGGACGGAATTTATAGGACACTACCAGGTCGGTAGTGGTCTTAGCGCTAAAGACCTGGTCGATGCCAAATGCAATATCATTAAAATAAGCGCCGGTGTTTTTATTGATTAATCCCGGGTCAACATTGTTGAGGGATTGTACTTTGCCAAACCGTACAGCGCGTGCAAGAAAATTCCAGTTCCTGATTGAATAAGTAAGCGTGAGGTTGATCTTGCTTTTTGGCTGCGCCGTTTCAATACGGCCGCGTTGCTGGCGGTCAAACAAAGTAAGCGCCAGGTCATTGGCCGGGTTGGCAGCGGGATCAGTAGTACTGGGATTATTCTTTGGATCTTCAATGACAGAATTTGTATGCAAGCCTCCTACTACCGTATTCTTATTAAAATTGGCAGCCAGTGAAAGATTGGCGTTACCACTTCCCAAGCCAAACCTGTCTGAAATGACCACATCAATACCTTTTGTTTCCGTATTAACGGCATTAGTCCAGAATTGCAATGCAGAAGTGGAAGGGTCAACGCCGTTATCATTGAGAATTTTATTCACCAGCGGGTTGCTCCGGTTAAAAGGGGTGGATAATACAATGCGATCTTTAATCGATATAAAATAGCCATCTACTGTATAGGTAATTCCATTACCTGCTTTTCCGGCAAAACCCAATGTATAGTTGGTTGATCTTTCCGGCTTCAGTTCTTTAATGCCAAATGCGTCTCTTACAATAGGATTGTAATTATTAGCGGTTAAAGAATTGGAAGGTTGCGCGTTGACAAACTGTGTGGATGTATTCTGGAAATAACGCTGGTGCAAGGAAGGCGCACGGAAACCATTACTCACCGAACCGCGCAGGGAAAAATGGGAACTGATTTCATAGCGGCCGCTTAATTTACCGCTAAGGTTATCATAACTGAATCCCTTTTCAGCATAATTTTCATAACGCGCAGCCCCATCCAATAATAATTTGCCCAGGCTCAGTTCCAGGTCGCCATAAACCGCATAAATATTTCTTTTTGCTTTCACGGCATCCTCGGGTTTAAAACCCGGAAATACCTGTGAACCGGAAGCAGGCACTACCGCCGCGGGAAATGTTGTATAGGTCGTTGTTCCCGGGTATGGCGGAATCGAATCCACGTAGGCAAGTCTTCCGCCATTAATATAAGAATTGGGTTCGCCTTGCCTGATCTGGAATACTTCCGTACGGTACTCCGCCCCGAATGCCACATTCAGGGATTGACTGGCAGAGTAATGATACTTGCGGGTAAAATCCAGGTTAGTAGTATTCTGCAGGAACGATAATTTGCCGTCATAAAAAACAGTCTGTACATTATCGCTGGCAGGCAGTGAAGCATTCCCTGTGTTTTTTGTATCATAGCGAACTGTATTCTGGCCAACTATATTGCTTATATCAATATTCCACTCTCCTGCTTTTATATTAAAGCCTTCCAGGAAGTTCCAGTCAGTAATGGTGGGGGCTATTTGCGGTAAAAATCCATCCTGGTAATATCGCTGGCTGTCTGCTAAAACCGGTTGCTGAGATACCGAATTGGGATTTCGTATTTGTCCTGTCGCTTCGCCATTGCGGTGAGAGCCGCCGGCTGACATATAAAAATCGACCTTATCCAAAATCCTGGTACCGGCATTTAAGAATGCGGAAAAATTTTCTGAAAAGGAATTGCCTTCAATAATGTTATGCCGGTCGTATCCCCGTTGTTTTACAATCGCTGCATCCTGGTCCATCAGCCATTTCCTGTAATCAGCATTACTTACTGTAGTAGCGGGATATGGATTAGCGGGAAACGCGCCTCCATTACCAAGATAGACCAGGGGAATATTATCAAAACCACTGCGGTTGGTAGCAAACCTTTTTAACCATTGCCCGCTTATATTCACGTAACTATTCTTTTTTGTAAAGCCACCACTGAAATCTACCTGCTGGTTCACTCCATCGCGGATTTTTGTGCCTCCATTGTAAGGCATGTTGGTGAAATTCTGGCCTGCCATGGAGGATACATTGAAGCCATTGTAATTTTTTTTCAGTACAATATTAATAACCCCCGCAATAGCATCGGAGCCATATTGCGCTGCGGCGCCATCACGCAATATTTCAATATGATCAATGGCAGAAGCCGGGATCGTATTCAAATCTACTCCGACAGATCCCCTTCCCACTGTGCCATTAATATTTACCAGCGCAGTATTATGATAACGTTTGCCATTCACCAATACCAATGTCTGGTCAGGTCCCAGGCCACGCAAGCCTGCCGGATCTATATGATCCGTACCATCTGCAATCGTTTGACGTGCGGATTGGAACGAAGGCGCGACATACGTAAGCATTTGCGATATATCGGCCTGGGCGAACGATTTGACATCTTTTGTTCTTATCACATCAACCGGGACCGGAGTGGAAAGTTTACTCCTTGGCTCGCGGGATCGCGACCCTACTACGATCACATTGTTTAAATTGACGACTTCTGTCGTAACAAAATTCTGTTCTGTTATCCCGGCAGATTTTACGGTTACTTCCATGCGTAACGGCGACAAACCCACATACGTTATTACAAAATGATATTGACCGGGAGATAATTTAATGGAATAATTGCCTTCCCCGTCGGTGATGGCACTTGTTTTTTTCTCTTCCACGGTTACAGAAGCATCGGCTAATGGATTGCCATTAGCATCTTTTACTGTTCCTTTAACGGTAGCGGATTGAGCAGATGCCCATTGAATGACTAATAAGAAAATCGTAAGAAAACTGGCGATACGAATCGGGTAAATTAATTTTCGCATAGATAATAGTGGTTTTATAATTGTTAATGAGGCGCGCAATGTAGATACAATGCAAACCGTGCAAATTCAGCCTTTTCCTATCGGTGATTCTTTTTTTTCTATCGGCAGCAGGTAAAAAAAATAAGAAATAGCAAATGAAAATGGGAAAGCTAACTATACAGCAGTTAGTGACTGCTTTCTTATTTCTTATTTTTCTGATCTTTTGTTCTATGAGTGGGAGGTCGGGATCGTTTCAATTCTTCTTAGCTACACTTTTTTGAAGATGGGTTCTTCATCGTAAAGTGTAAATATTATTTCGGTATCTTCCTGTATACTATTGATTATTTCCAGGTGATATGAATTCCTTATTGAAAACTTATTTTGCGGATGCGGTTATTATTTTCATCCGCTACATAAATATTACCCTGCCTGTCTATTCCCAGGCCATTCGGGGAACTGAATTTTGCCGAAGGGCCATCTCCATCACGATAACCGAAACCGCTGCCCGCAATCGTGGAAACATTGCCTTGCGGGGTGATTTTACGGATACGATTATCATCCGCCAGGTATAAATTTCCCTGTTCGTCCGCCACTATGTCGCGCATATTAATACTGAACTGGGCTTCCTGCGCATTACCATCTTTATCGCCCGGTATGCCACTACCGGCAAATATGGAGACCTCCCCTCCGGGCGTTATCTTCCGAATTATAAAATTGAGACCATCCACTACGTATAAATTTCCCTGCTGATCAATGGTCATTTCGCCAGGACCGAATTGCATAGGTCCGGCAATGGTACTAACCTCGCCAGCAACACTAATTTTACGGATGCGCTTGTTTTCCCAATCCGATACATAAATATTGCCCTCGTTGTCAGTAACAATGCCGAGACTTTCACCAAACTTAGCCGTCTCAGCCCTTCCGTCGGCAAATCCACGTGTTCCACTTCCCGCAGCAACGGTTACAAGACCGGCAGAATTTATTTTACGCACACGAAAATCATCTACATCTAATGTGTAAAGATTGCCAGATATGTCGGGGACAACCCGGATGGGAATAGCAAATCCGGCAGCAGCGCCGATACCACTAATGGTATCCGCCCTCTCGTAACCAGCAAAAGTAGATACCTGGCCCCCGGCTATTTTCCGGATACGATGATTCAGACCATCTGCCACATATATAATTCCGTCGGGGGTAACAGCTACATCCTGCGGAAATTTAAATTCCGCCATTGAGACGGGGCCATCTTTGAAATAAGCTAAGCCATTCCCTGCAACTGTTGTGACAACCCATTTTTGTTCTGCGGGAGGTGTGATGGGTGGTTGGTTTGCCTGCCTGTCTTTTTTGCAACTGGTACCTGCGATTAGCAATACTACCACCAACGGGATAAAACATCTTTTCATAAATTGGATACTATATAGCTTTTCTTTTATTCAAAACTTATTTTGCGGATGCGATGATTATTCAGATCCGCCACATATATATTGCCTTGCGCATCTATTCCCAAACCATTCGGGAAATTGAATTTTGCTTGTGCTCCAATGCCATCAGCAAAACCGGCAGTACTTCCGGCAATGGTAGAAACAATGCCTTGCGGAGTGATTTTGCGGATACGATTATTATCCGCCAGGTATAAATTTCCCTGGTCATCAACAACTATATCATGCGTATCAATGCTGAACTGAGCTTCATCAGCATTTCCGTCCTTATCGCCTGGTGTACCATTTCCGGCAACTGTGGAGACATCCCCTTCAGGTGTTATTTTACGAATGCGGTAATTACCCCTGTCCACTACATATAAGTTCCCATTTTTGTCTATAGCAATGCCGCCGGGAGAACCGAATTGCGTTGTACCAGCGATAGTAGTAACCTGCCCGGATACACTGATTTTGCGAATACTGGCATCTGACAGGTACACATTTCCCTGTGCATCGGCAACAATGCTATTCCCGGAAAAAAACCGGGCCGTATCGGCGTCTCCGTCCGCATATCCTTCCGTGGCCAGGCCGGCATAGGTAGTTACATCTGCCCCGGAAGAAATTTTACGAATCCGGGGATCGTTTTCATCAGAAGTATAAAGGTTTCCGTTTGCATCTATGGTCACGCTATAAGGGTTCTTAAATGATGCTGATGTGCCATTGCCATTTATAATATCAAAGCCCCCGCCGGCAAAAGTAGATACCTGCCCGGCCTTAATCTTCCTTATAACTCTATTGACAACATCCGTTACATAGATGGTACCGTCAGCAGCAACAGCAACGTCTTCGGGAAAATGAAATGTAGCAGATAATGCAGGGCCATTGGTGAAAGATGGCGTACCATCACCGGCTATAGTGGTAACAACCCATTTCTTTTCCGCCGGCGGTTGTGCCGGGGACTGGTATCCCTGGTTATCTTTTTTGCAACTTGTACCCGCAGTTAGTAGTAGTACCACCAACGGCATAAAATATTTTTTCATAAATTCTACTCTAAGCTGATTTTATTTTATTCAAAACTTATTTTGCGTAAGGGGGCCGGGCCACCAGCAAAAGATGCTCCCCTATCACTTTTTACTGTACTTATTACTACTTTTTTCTCCTTTGCGGGTTTGTTTTCCACCTTATCTTTTTTACAGCCATCCCCGGCAGTCAGGGTTACTAAAACGATCAGGATACAGTATGTTTTCATATAATGATTTAAAATCAATCTTTCAGGGCGGTTATTAATATAAATAGAGGGGCAACCCCCGGAAGGGTACTTGAGGAGACAAAATAAGGGCAATAAAAACCTGGTAAATATCTCCTTCTTCCCACCGGTCATTTTCTTTTTTCTATCGGTACAGGCAACGATCGGGGCGGTAAAAAAAAATCATGCCTGGGTGCTGCAAAAGGCATGTTTTAGACTATAAAAGGAGGGTTTCAGTTTCCTGCCGGTGGACACAAAAAACAGCGCTTTTTTGCAGATCAATTATATCCGGAGGCTAAGTACCTTTAGCCGCAAAATAAGCAGTAAGCTGCACTCAATGAACCTTCGCAACCGGCTTTTCTTTGTAGCATTGTCAATAGTTATCCTTGCCGCTCCGGGTAACCCGCTGATGGCACAGGATATTGATGAAAATAATTTCACCCTCTATACCAAAGAGCAGGGATTGTCGCATAATATTATTACCGGGATAGCGCAGGATTCCACCGGTTATATTTGGGCGGCTACTTCTTCGGGACTTAACCGGTTTAACGGTTGCGCTTTTGTACAATTTCATAGCGGCAGTGACAGCGCCTCGCTTCCGCAGGAAAGCCTGACGGGATTAGTATGGCTGGATAACTACAGGCTGGCGGCTTATACCGGCGGTTTGCATATTCTGGATACCCGCACCGGTGAAACCCGGAATCTTTTTATTCCTTACAGCAACAAACAATACCAATATAAATTCAATTGGATAATATCGGTAACCAGTAATTCAGCAGGCGATATTTTCCTGCTGACACGTTCAGGATTCTATCGTTACGACAATCAATACCGCCTGGTGTTCCGGTTTGATTATTACCCCGAGGAAGAAGTATCTACCGCCGTTTTTGTTTTTGGAAGAGATCTCCTGTGGCTGGATAACCAGCGGCTCGCCATTACCGCCATTGACGGTATCTATTATTATGATATACCGAAGAATCAATTTAAAAAAATGGATTCTTCCGATTGCCCCCTCATGAAAGAGTTCCTGGGCTATCCAAAAACGGACTATGAATTCTTTCAAGCCTTACCGGGCCGTATTATTGCAATTAAAGGCAACGAAGACAGCCTTATTTATATCAATATTGCCGGGAATAAAAGAACAGTCACCCCTTTGCCTTTCCACAGCGGTAAAAATGAATTTGACTATCGGTCGGAAGTTGTGCCAGCCAACGATACCCTATTCTATATTACCGGGAACATATCCGGGTTTTATAAAATGAGGTTTTATCCTGAAACTGGAGAAATTAAGATTTACCCGAAAAAATATTTTCCTTTCTATTATTGCCGACACCTGCTGAAAGACAAGGACGGTAACCTCTGGATAGCCACCAACAAAGGGTTGCTCCGCCAGGATAATAACCGTTTGCATATCCAGCAGGCCGTTATACCCCTTTCACTGCAGGCTTCATTTCCCAATATTGCTATCCAGGGTATGTATGCAGACAGGGATAAGCTATATGTGGCAGCCCGTGGAAATGGTGGTTTATTAGTTTTTGACAAACAACGGCTTCAATTTATCAGGCGTATCAGTTTTGAAAAAAATAAGAAAAGCGCTGAAAATGTTTTTTCTATTGCCCCGATTAACGACAGCGCTTTATTGATAGGGACAAACGGTCCCTTGTTCCGGTTGAACACGGAAACCTTTCATATAAATGAAATAGAACCGGATAAATGGCGGAAGGCAACCGACTGGACCGCAGATTTGTACAGGGATCGAAAAGAAAATATATGGGTAGCCGCCGATAATATTTATAAGTATGATGCGGGCACCCATCAATTCGCTGTGATAAAAACCAGCGGTAGTTCCTTTGATAAGATAGAGAGAGCCAAACGGATCCAGGAAGATGCGATGGGGAATATATGGATAGCAGGACATGGTTTGTCACGGTACAATACCTCTTCCAATACATTCGACAGGCTGGTTGATTCATTCCCTTTTATCAGGATCCCTGATAAACAGGTCAATTCATTTGTCACCGACGAGCAAAATAATCTCTGGATCAACAGTAATAACAATGGCCTGATCTGTTACAATATTGATAAGAGAACTTTCCGTCAATTTACCCGGGATGATGGTTTGCCGGATAATAATATTGCCGCGATGATCGTCATCGGCAACAAACTCTGGATGGCTACTTTTTCAGGTATCGCATGTCTTGATCTGCATACCTTCCGGATCACCAGCTTTGGGAAAGAGGATGGATTTCCTGATCTTCCTATTCCCATTGGCGCGAAATTTTTTTATGATACAAGGGAAAGCAAATTATATATCGGCTGTACCAACATGATCGTGCAGTTTGATCCCAATATCATTTTTCAAAGAGGCCAGGCCCCGCATCTTTTTATTGAAAGCCTTACAACGGGTGATCAAAAGAAATTCCTTTTCCCGGGAAATGATATTACGACTACGCGCCGCAACAATGAGATAACCATAACCATCGGCAGTATTAATTTTTTTACCAGCAACAGCCAGCGTTATGCTTACCGGCTGCTGAAAGAGGACAGTACAAGTTGGCAGCAACTGGGCACACAGAATACATTCAGCATATCCAACCTGGCGCCGGGCTATCATCGTATCCAGGTAAAATTATTCTCCCTCAGCAATCGCTGGCCCGAACAGGTAAAAGAAATAGGTATTACCATATTGCCTCCTTTATGGAAACAAACCTGGTTCATGACCCTATCAGTGATCCTGCTGATGTTTTCTGTTTATTTATTGCTCAAATGGAGAACCGGGCTTATTCGTAAAAAGGAACAGGCAAAAACTCATATACAGGCATTAAAAGCCGAAGAATATAAAAACCAGTTTGAACTGGAACATATCAGTAACTATTTTTCTTCTTCACTCGCGGGCAAAAATAATGTGGAAGATGTATTATGGGATGTGGCGAAAAACCTGATCGGCCGCATGAATTATGTAGACTGTATGATCTATCTGTGGAACGGGGATAAAACCAAAATGATACAAAAAGCAGCTTATGGCCCCAAAGGGGACCCGGAAGCGATCACGGCCAAACTCTTTGATGTAGCCCCCGGACAGGGAGTGGTCGGGCATGTAATGCAGACCAAAGAACCCCTCTTGATTCCCGATACGAGATGGGATCGCCGCTACAGGGTGGATGATATCAAGCGGCTCAGTGAGCTATGTGTACCCATCATTCACAACGACGAATTGATCGGCATTATTGATTCGGAACATCACAGCGAAAACCATTTTAAGGAAAGAGACATTAAAATACTTACGACCATCGCGACACTGGTAGGCAATAAAATAAAACAAATCGAATCTGAGCAATCGCTGGAAATAAAACAAAAAGAAATTGCCCTGATCAACCAGCAACTGGCTGAAGCGCAGTTATCGGCATTACAAACGCAGATGAACCCGCATTTTATTTTTAATTCACTGAACAGCATCAAAGGAATGATACTGGCCAACGAACAACAAAAAGCTTCGAGATACCTCAGTAAGTTTGCGCAGATGATCCGGATAACACTTAACCAATCCAAAGAAATATTTACTACCCTGTATGAGAATGTAGAGCATCTCGAAACCTACCTGACGATGGAAAAACTCCGCTTTGATGACTCTTTCACTTTCCGCATCATCGTGGATGATCAGATAGATAAAGAAGAAATTCTTATTCCTACCCTGATGATACAGCCATTAGCGGAGAATGCTATCTGGCACGGGTTGATGCATAAGGAGGGAGAAAAAAGATTAGTGATCCGCTTTTCCCGGCTGGCAGAAACGATCTCCTGCACAATTGAAGACAATGGTATCGGCATCAGGCGTTCAGAAGAATTAAAGCAAATACACCGGCCGCCGCATCAATCCGTGGGCCTGAACAATCTTCGTAACCGCATTAAGATACTGAATGAAAAGTATGACACGGGTTGTACCCTTTCCATAACTGACCTGAAAGATTCTGTTAAAAACAAAACGGGGACCTGTGCCGCTTTGCGTTTTAATATCATTATTAATAAACCTTCTTTATGAGAGCAATCCTTGTTGACGATGAACCGGATGGTATCCGCACATTAAAAAAATTGCTGGAATTGAATTGTCCCGAAGTGGAGATAGAAGCTACCTGCTCCAGCGCTATGGCGGCAAAACAAAAACTTGAAGAGATCAAACCGGACCTGGTGTTCCTGGATGTACGCATGCCGGGCAAAAGCGGGCTGGAGTTGCTGGGAGAATTGAGCGTAACGAATTTTGAAGTGATCTTCGTTACCGCGCACAATGAATACCTGTTGCAGGCATTACAATTCAGCGCCGTTGATTACCTGATGAAACCAGTAGATGAAGACCGGCTGATAGAAGCAGTAGAACGGGTAAAAAAAAGATTGACGCAGAAAAAAACGGCCGGGCCGGCCGAAATATTACTGCACAATATCAATAAAGCCGGTTTCCCGTTAGAGATGAGACTTTGCCTGCCTACCCAGAAAGGATTCACCATCGTGAAGCTGGAAGAAATTGCTTATTGCGAAGCGCAGAGAAGTTATACCATATTCCGCCTTATCAATAATAAATCTATCATGATATCAAAACCTTTGTTTGATTATGACCGGTTATTGAGTGATACCGTTTTTCTTCGCGTACATAAATCTTTCCTCATTAACCTTATGCATGTAAAAGAGTACACACGCGGTGAAGGCGGTACGGTTATTATGAGCAATGGCATGGAAATAGAAGTAAGCCGTCGCAAGAAAGAGCAATTCCTCGTAAAAATGAAAGAGTTTTTTAAATTTTAGTAGTGTGCCTGCTATGATTTTGCCGGCTCATTAAAGTGATACCCCATTTCCGTAAACATATCTTTTATACCTTCTGATATCGCCGAAGAAAAAACGGATGGACGGGTCTTGTCTTTCACCAGCAAGCCTACAATTAATGCTATCATCGTCATACTGTCCTGTTTTTAATTTATAAAGAGAAAATTCCTGATTCGATACGGCCTCATCCATCCATAAGATGGCAGATGGTTTTAGGTTATGGGCTAACGATAACCGGGAGGCAAGTAAATGAAAAAGCAAATGCTTTAAGGTCATTATCTACCCGCAGGTCAGTTCCCGGCGATAATGAGCGGGTTTGATCTTATTAATGGTAAAAGATCGCCCGCTCTTACTGTAAGAAAAAGGAAGAATGCCTTATGGGCGATAAAACATCCTGCATAAAAATGTAATCTTTAAACCAATCCTGCATACTGCTGCAGGTAGTACTTGCCGGAGAGGCTAAATGCCGTTCGGCAAATAAACAATACCGCAAATAAGCGGGTGTCTGCCAATGGATGACTTCCGTCGGCAGCAATCAGGTTGTCTTATACTTTTGCGCTTGCTTGAAACCAACGATAGTAACGAATACAAAGACCGGTTGTAAAAACAGTAACTCGTGAGCCATTTAAGTAATCCTATCGCGGTTGACTATTCAATGTATTTTAAAAATAACCGGTAAAGGAAATAATCTTTTCGTGCGTCCATAACAGTGGTGGTAATGGAACCGGAAGTAGCTGCACTTCAGCAACCGGTTCCTCTTTTTCCTCCTGGTTGGGCTACCGCTTGCCTGGCTAAAAAATATTTTATTACTGAAAATTGAAAAATTGAATATGCCGACTCTAACTATGACTAAATCCAGCCCTGCGTACAGTAAGTTAACCTTCATTAAAAGCAAACGTGTACAATCCATCGATCTCCTGAGAGGAGTTGTCATGATCGTTATGGCTCTTGATCACGTACGCGATTATTTCCATGCAGACGCTTTCCTGTATGATCCCACAGATTTGTCCCGCACCAGCATATTCTTATTTTTTACACGATTTATAACGCATTACTGCGCTCCTGTTTTCGTTTTTCTTGCAGGCACATCGGCTTATTTGTCGGGGACCAAAAGAACCAGGAAAGAATTATCCCGTTTTCTTTTAACACGGGGTATATGGCTGGTGCTGCTGGAACTTTTTATTATAGTGCTGTTCAGAACATTTAATCCTACCTATCCTTATGTCCATCTGCAGGTAATCTGGGCAATCGGCATAAGCATGATGGCTTTATCCGCGATCATCTATATGAACAGGTCATGGATGCTGTTAACAGGTATCCTGTTGATTGCCGCTCACAATCTGCTGGACAACGTGCATGTCCCGGGCAATGGTGTAGCTGCCTTCGGCTGGTCTTTATTACATGACACAGGGCATTTTAAATTCGGCTATTTTTCTGTTTTTGTGCATTATCCCATTCTCCCGTGGATTGGTATAATGACCACCGGGTATTATTTCGGTCAATTATATATCCCGGGTTATGACCCCCGGAAAAGAAAGAATATTCTTCTATCCCTGGGGTGTGGAGCGTTGGCCCTTTTCGTCATTTTACGTTCGGGGAACCTGTATGGAGATGCCGCTCATTGGTCGGTACAAAAAAACGCTGCTTTCAGTTTGCTGTCATTTCTGAACGTTACAAAATACCCTCCTTCCCTGTTGTATACATTGATCACCCTGGGACCTGCTTTCATTTTTCTTGCTTTTGCTGAAAAGCCATTAAATGCATTGACAGCGAAACTCGCGGTTTACGGGAGGGTCCCAATGTTCTATTACCTGGCGCATATTCTCCTGATACATGTTTTTGCGACCATCGGGGCGATGATCATCGGGTACAAATTCTCAGATATGATATTGTCGGACAGTGTGCAGGTTGCCCCTGCCCTGAAAGGATATGGTTTTAATTTACTGGTAGTCTACGCTGTATGGATAGGACTGGTCCTCCTCTTATATCCATGCTGCAAATGGTTTGACCAGTACAAAAGAACGCATCAGTCTAAAAAATGGTGGTTAAGTTATTTATAAATGTGGCTGTCCCGAAGAAATTCTTCGTCCTGCAAGGGCTCTGTCTCAGGCGGAATAAAGAACAATAGATGATTTGAAGCCGTTGCGTTTTAATCCTTCCTGTCAATTAATCATTAACTATAAAAACAATTTTTATGGCAAAGATCAAGGAAATAATAGTAGCCGCCGTTCTCCCGGCTATTAAAGCAGTAGGAAAAGCAGAAATGGAAGAAGTGCTTTCAGGTATTAAGGATCATAATACAACGGAAATCTTTCAAACCACCCTCCAGGGTTTATATTCAGATTTTACGTTATTAAAAGAAGCAGCTATTAAAACAAAGAGCCAGGTTGACGATGGTATTATTGATTTGGTTCTGGAAGCTGTTAAAGAAAGTGCCACTTCCAATGGGGTCGTTCTCTCCTGACCGGATTCAATGTTTGTCTCATTTCATAAGCAGTAGTTTTGGTTTACAACCTGGTGTTTTCACATCGGGTTTTTTTGTGAAGTTCAGCAAGCTTAGCAAGTTGACTCCTTCATATCATTAAGGCATTTTTATAGTAAATTCGGGTAAAATCCCGGGAATGCCATTCAAACACAACCATTTCAAAGTCGGCATTATAAATATTTCAATGATCAAAATAGCGCTGTTGACTTCCTTAGCAATCATTTCTGCCCAGTTTTTGGGCACATTGGTAGTTTATAATTTTTTCCGGTTTGATATTTATCTCAGCCTGGTCGCTGCTGCTTTTTTGCTCACGGGGTATTTATTGGCCTCTAAAAAGGCAGCCCCTGTTCCCGAAACTGCAGCGATTGAAAATAATACAGGCTTAAAGGATTTGACTAGCTGCCTCACAAACAGGGAAATTTCAATTTTCAGATTGATCGCACAGGGAAAAACCAATAAAGAGATTGCCGCAGACTTGTCGGTTGAGCTGAGTACAGTAAAAACCCACATTAATAATCTTTATTCAAAATTGGACTGCACAAACCGAAAAGAGGCACGCCAGAAATGGGTGGAATTAGTCAGCCATAATCTTATTTCATAGATTCAACCTTTTTTCCACCCCTGTTCATTTGTCAAAACTGTCTGCGCTGGCTATGTTTGCCCAAATTTATTCTTTCCCGTATGCATCCAACAATAAAGAGAGCATTGGCAGCAGGTTTTTTCATTTCCCTTTGGTTATTAGGCGGCTTTTCGATTCTTAAATCATTATCTCTTCCTGTACCCCAATCTGATCTCCGGACAATAACCGGTCTGCTTGGGCTGGTTATCTTATTTACCGGTATTATGTATGGTATCCGGAAAGCAAAAACGGATAGGAAAGAAGATAATTTCTCCTATGCCCGGGCCATCAAAACAGGGATTCTGATTTCGGTAATTGTCGCCATTATCGTTTCATTGGCTTCTCTTTTATATGTAACTGTAATCAATCCTGGTTTCACCAACGATATGGTTAGGGAAACAGAGCTTTCCCTGGAAAAATCAGGTGCAACACCCGCTGAGATGGCAAAAAAACTTAGCCGTGCACGAAACGAGTTTTCGGTTACAGGGCAGTTTATCAGCGGGCTGATTGTTCAATCAGCCGCGGGAACCCTGTTTTCCCTGGTGCTCGGCCTTTTTTACCGGACAAAAAGCACTAAAAATAAACTACCATGAGATCAATACTTATTTCAGCCATTCCCTTACTGATCTTTTCCTGCATTATCCATGCGCAACAACCATCTGCTGCCTGGAATAAGTATAAATGGCTGATAGGAAACTGGGAAGGAGAAGGAGATGGAAAGCCCGGTGATGGAAAAGGATGGTTTTCATTGCAGGAAGATCTGTCAGGAAAAATATTAGTCCGGAAAAACCATTCGGAATACCCTGCAAAGAATGAGAAACCGGGTATTATCCACGATGACCTGATGATCGTTTATCCTGGTCCCGGCATGAATTCTCTGAAAGCCATTTATTTTGATAATGAGGGCCACACTCTCCAATATTCTGTTTCTTCAACGGATAGCAGTGTAGTATTTATCAGCGATAAAATTCCCGATTCCCCCGTTTTCAGGTTAACATATAAATTGATTAATAATGGCAGCATTACTATAAAGTTTGAAATCTCCCCGGACGGGGAAAAGTTTAATACCTATACAGAAGGAAGGTGCAGGAGAAAAGAATAATTCCCGAATCCCTCTCCTCCGGAAAAAATCGAAAGAAAATAACCGCCGCTTGCTTTAAAAGCAGCGGTGAGTTGCAGGCCGGATTTTCCCTGGCAGGCATGGAAATTCCTATATAGTAAAGTATGGGCGAAAAAAAGTCGCTGATTTGCAGCGACCTTATCTTCAATTTGTGATCCCGCTGGGACTCGAACCCAGGGCCCTCCCGATTAAAATCGGGATGCTCTACCCTTTACAATGAGATCCTCGATATATTTCCTGGACTTCATTCGCTTTACTTTCAATTCCCGCATTCTTGCTTCCGCCGCCGTTGCATATTCCTCTTTATACACTAACTGCCACGGAATCCCCAAACTGGTAAATTTTGAATGCCCTATATTATGCTCATACAATCGCCGCTCCATGTTGATGTAAGAGCCGACATAATACTTGTTCAGTTTCCCGGAATACAATATGTATAGAAAGGCCATAAAAAAAAGGTTACCGTCTTTGTAACAGTAACCTTTCTGTGATCCCGCTGGGACTCGAACCCAGGGCCCCAACATTAAAAGTGTTGTGCTCTACCAACTGAGCTACGAGATCCATTGAGCGCCGTAGCATCCGGAAAATAATCTGGTCTAAAATCCAGCGAAGGCGCTTTTCACTGTTGCAGACTACCCTCTTTTTTGGGAGTGCAAAAATACGGTCTCGCGCCTTTCATACCAAAAATATCTCTCCCCCCGGTTAATATATCTTTTGTTGATTAGCAGCATGAAAGCAAGCTCTTTAAGATAGTTGGCAATTTTTAAAGTAGGTTTGTAATAAACATTTTTTTTCATGCTCCCTTATTTTAAAGATAAAGTAGTCATTGTTACCGGCGGAACAGACGGTATTGGCAAAGCCCTGGTAGAAAAACTGCTGGCTTCCGGCGCCAAAGTGGCTACCTGCGGACGTGATAACGATAAATTATACAGGCTCCAGTCCGATTACCCTTCCTTTCCCCTGCATACGATGATAGCGGATGTAAGTAATGAGAATGATTGCCGCCGTTTTATAGAGACAACGATTAAATTTTACGGAGGTGTTGATATCCTTATCAACAATGCCGGCATTTCGATGAGAGCTTTACTGAAAGACGCAAGCATTGACGTGATCCGCAAAGTGATGGAGATTAATTTTTTTGGGGCTGTCTATTGTACAAAATATGCATTGAATTCGATCATTGAACGAAAAGGAACGATTGCCGGAGTTTCATCCATTGCCGGTTATCGCGGGTTGCCCGGCAGGAGCGGCTATTCCGCGTCCAAATTTGCTTTGCAGGGCTGGCTGGAAGCAATTAAACCTGAATTAAAGCAGGATGGCGTACATGTAATGTGGGTTTGCCCCGGTTTCACTACTTCCAATATTCGTAATGCCGCCCTGGATAAAGACGGGGCATCCCAGGGAGAAAGTCCCATGGATGAAAACAGCATGATGACGGCTGAAGAATGTGCCCATCATATCCTGAAAGCCATCCAAAAGAAGAAAAGAACATTAGTGCTGACCTTTACCGGCAAACGAACTGTTTTTATGAACAAATTTTTTCCCGGACTTGCTGATAAACTAGTCCGCAATTTTTTCTTTAAAAACGGGAAATTGGTGAAATAAAAAATGGAAAATGATGAATGCAAAATTTAAAACATAGAAAGCCGGATTACTTTTACATTCATCATTTATGTTCATCATTCCACATTAATAATGCCCTTACTAACCCTTACATCCGATATCGGCCAGCAGGATTACATAGTCGGCGCTGTAAAAGCCCAGCTATTAAAGGTCAACCCGGCTTTTGAATTGATTGATATTACTCATACTATCTCTCCTTTTAATTACCCCCAGGCTGCCTATATATGCCGCAGCGCCTTTAAAAATTTCCCTGAATTCAGCTACCATATCATACTGGTAAATCTCTTTGAGAAAAAACCGGAACAATTGCTGCTCGCTTTCCATAAAAATCAATACTTCTTTTGCGCCGACAACGGTTTGCTGAATATGATCCTCGAGGAACCACCCGAAATGGTGATCGGTATCCCCCTTGATAAAATGGCCATTAAAAATACATTGTATTGCGCCCGGGTAATGGGTACTGTTGTCAACCAGCTGGTCCAGGGCGAGTCTGTCAAAAATATTGGCATCGCAGACGTCAGTTATACAGAAAAAAATCATCTCCGTCCATTGCTCGATAATAACTGGATAGAAGGGCAGATCATCTTCATTGACAATTTTGAAAACGTAATAGTCAATATCACCCGCGAACAATTTGAAGAACAAAGAAAAGGAAGAAGTTTTCGCATCGTTTTCAAACGGGATGAAGTGATCGACCGTATCAGTGAATCCTATGCGGATGTATCCCCAGGCGAAAAACTGGCTCTATTCAATAGCGCGGGCTACCTGGAAATCGCTATTAATAAAGGTAATGCCGCCGGCCTGTTCGGGTTAAAAGGGTTTTCCGAAAAATCGGCCCAGGTCTCGGGTATCATTCAAAATCAACTTTTTTACCAGACTGTCAGAGTGTTCTTTGAATAGCGAATGACGAGTAGGGTTTAGTAAATAGCAAGTACAAGCAGCAGAATCACTTTGTTTAAGGGTACCCTTTATATTATTGAATGTTTTAAGGTTTTACCGCTGTAAGCAGAATCAAATTTTTAATTAAGATTTCCCAATCGCTACTCGCTGCTTGCTACTCACTACTTACTAAACCCTACTCGCCATTTTCCTGGCCCTCTCCACACTTTCTCCTTCCATTACTAATTTATTAACGAATTGGGGCATCCGAAACTCTTGATTGTGAACTGAAATCTCCTATTTTTGCCCCTCCCGGATACGATCGGGACAAATTAAAAGCAGTTTATGAATTTCAGAAAAATTAATAACATTACCGGCTGGGTAGTATTTCTTATTGCACTGGCCACTTATATGTTTACCCGTGAAGCAAGAGGAAGCTTATGGGATTGCGGAGAATTTGTTTCGAGCGCTTATAAAATGGAGCTACCTCACCCGCCCGGAGCTCCTATGTTTACATTGATTGGCCGCTTCTTTATCATTTTGTTTGGGGATAATGGCCATACTGCAGCCAATGCCGTAAACTTCATGAGCGCCATGGCCAGCGCCGCTACGATCCTGTTTCTTTTCTGGAGTATCACGCATTTTGCCCGTAAGATGTTTGTCAATGTTGGCGAACAACTCACCGGTCAGCAGATTTTTACCGCCATGTCTGCGGGTATAGTTGGCGCATTAGCTTATACATTCAGTGATTCTTTCTGGTATAGCGCCGTAGAAGGTGAAGTGTACGCTTTGTCCTCTTTCTTTACCGCCCTTGTATTCTGGGCCATGCTGAAATGGGAACATGCCGACGAGCATGCAGGGAATGACACAGTAGCAAGAGCAAGAGCCGACCGCTGGATCATTTTCCTTTTTTTCATGATGGGATGCTCCATCGGCGTTCACTTACTGAACCTGCTGACGATCCCGGCCGTTATCATGATCTATTATTTCAGAAGATATTTCAAATATGATCCGTTTAAAGAAGATATAACCGTTGTCAAAAAAGACCAGTTGCTGATCTGGGATGCTATCCTTACCGTAGGCCTGGTTCTTTTGCTCATTATCGCCAATGTCCTGAATAAGGAAAATGACCTGATGGGGATTGCGCTGATCATTACCCTTATCGGCACTTTCATCGCGGTGATAAGAATATATTTGAAATACAAAGCCATAAGAAATTTGATCAGCGCTTTCATTATTGGATGCGTAGTCGTAGGCATTGTACAGGTCGGTGTTATCCAGTATTCCATGAAATCGGCCGGTATCTTTGATGTATTCTTTGTCAACTCATTGAACCTTCCGTTCTTCTCCGGCTTTACTGTATATTTCCTGGCACTTGCGGCCGTTATTGTCTGGGCATTCAGGTTTAATGAAAATAATATTACACGGACAAAACTGATTATTTGGTTTATTCTTTTTCTTGTATTATCCGCCCTGCCATTTATAGTAAGCCTGGGATCAGTTCCTATACAATTCCTGAAATTTCTATTGACTGCCGGTATTGCTACCCTGATCGGTTATTTCTTTAAAGCAACCGGGTTACGGCTCCTGAGACTTAGCCTGTGGTGTTACGCATTCATGATGCTGGGTTACTTCATGTATTTTACAGCGCTGATCCGTTCCAATGCCAATCCCGCTGTTGACATGAACAATGTAGACAACCCGATCAGCCTCGTCTATTATCTCAGCCGTGAACAATATGGCAGTCAGCCCATTTTATTCGGCCCTCATTTTGATGCCGACTATGAACTGGATGATGCAAGCCCCAATGGCATCGCCATGAAGACCGGTGAGATGAAATACGTAAAAAGCAAAGACAATGTAACCGGCAAAGACAAGTATATACCTACCGGTACAGAAGATGAGCCTACTTTCCAAAGTAAGGATATTCAGCTTTTCCCCAGGGTCTGGGACAAAAGCAACGATCAAAATCATTTCAGCTTTTATGTCCAGTGGCTCGATCTTAAACCCGGTGATGACCAGGATCAGCAAAAAGGCAGGGGACAATATGTACCCACCTATGCAGACAATGCCAATTGGTTTGTTACGTACCAATTGAACCTGATGTACTGGCGATACTTCATGTGGAATTTCGCCGGCAAACAAAATGATATCCAGGGTATGGGGAATGCCAGGGACGGTAACTGGATAAGTGGCATTCCAATCATCGATAACAACCGGCTGGGAGATCAGGATAAATTGCCCGCCAGCATACAACATAATAAAGCCCATAATAAATTGTATATGCTTCCATTTATTCTTGGAATATTGGGATGCGTATACCAGTTTAAGCGAAACAAGACAGACTGGGTGGTGACTTTCCTTTTATTCTTCCTGACAGGCATCGCTGTAGTCATCTACCTTAACCAGCCCGGCAACCAGCCAAGGGAAAGGGACTATGCTTATGTAGGTTCTTTCTATGCCTTTGCCATCTGGATAGGTCTGTCGGTAATAGCCTTTGTAAAAATGGCCGGTGAAAAAGAAAACAAGAAGAGCTTCAGGGAGATCCTGCTCTATGGCTCAATACTTACCCTGCTTGTCACGCTGATGAGTTCATTGCATGGAGGCGTTGCTGAAATTCTTTTCACTACTTTGGCCATCACCGCTTTGTTTGCGCTGGTCACAACCATTATTACCTATCTCGTCAGGGCTGTTTCATCGGCGGGACAAAATGCCGGTCTGCTGAATATTGCTACGACCGTTGTCTGTCTTATCGTTCCTTTAATCATGGCACAGCAGGAATGGGATGATCATGACCGAAGCCAAAAAACAACGGCCCCCGATCTTGCGAAGGATTATCTCGAAAGCTGTGCAAAGAATGCCGTTCTTTTCACCTTTGGTGATAACGATACCTATCCGCTATGGTATGCGCAGGAAGTGGAAGGCGTACGACCCGATATCCGGATCATTAATAACAGCCTGCTCGGAATTGACTGGTATGTCAACCAGCTCCGCTATAAAATAAATGATGCCGATTCACTGGATGTGATCTGGACGCCTGAACAGATAGAAGGACATAACAGGGAATACCTGCGATACCGCCTTAAACAGGGCGCCGATCCAAAAGCTTTCTATCTTCTTTATGATATCATGAAAAATGAACTTGGCAAACCCCTGCTCGATCCGAAAACACACAGGGATGTGGGCCCCGATTATTTCCCGGTACCACGTGTGAGCGTTCCCGTGGATGCAGCATTTGTCCGGTCAAATGGTACAGTGAATTCCAATGATGCAGTTCTTCCTTCCGTGGATTTTGAAATACCCGAAGGCAGGCTGCGCGGACTGCAGCGCAATGACCTGGTCATATTGAATATTATTGCTTCCAATAACTGGAAACGCCCCATCTACTTCACTTCTCCGGCAGGGCTCGGGTTCGACCAATACCTGCGCAAAGATGGATTAGCCTACCGGCTTGTCCCCGTAATGCCTAAAAACGCGCAGCAAAACTGGGTCTTTGAAAGAACAATTGATTCACTTGAACAAAATGTTTACAGAACCAGTCTCGCTGCCCGGCAAGTATGGGATAATAATGACAGCGCCATGTATAGCAACCTGATGAATAAGTTTGAATTTGGTGGTGCCAACAAAAAAGGAACTTATTTCGATGAAGAAAATCGCCGTCACATTTTAAATATACGTTCAGCGTATGGGGAAGCAGCGGGCAACCTTGCCGACGAAGGCAAAAAAGATGAAGCTAAGAAACTGTTGGAAAAAGCGGATGCAGGAATATTGTCGGAAAATATGCCTTACGGAATGACCAGCCGGTTTAACAGTCACAACCAGACAGGACTTGTTTTCCTGGAAGCCTGTTATAAAGCCGGGGAAACGGCTATGGCTGAAAAGGTAAGATCACAGGTGCGAAAAGACCTGGAGGACCAGCAGAAATATTATTCTTACTTAAAAGCGGAGAAACCTGAATTTTATACGGGTTCGATAGAAGGCCAGGAACAAATATTAAACGATGTCGCCATGGTGGTGCTTGACGCGATTGAAAAGAAATATGCACCTCAAGCTCAGCCTCAGCCGCCCGTTGAAACCGGCAACAAGCCAATCATTAATAGTCCTGCAAAGGGTATTGACAGTGCGAAAAAGCCCGCTGATACTTCGAAAAAGAAAAAATAAATTGTTCCGTGATACAGCCCTGCATGATCCTGAATCATGCAGGGCTTTTTTTTGAACATCTTCAGTTCTAAGTTGTTGTTAATAGCTAAAGCTTCCCGAAATAATTGTTGTAAATTGCTGAAAGACGAGGCCGGGAAAGCGTGCGATCGGTGACTCTGCCCATCTGACTTCTATTACTATGAAAGGATTTCATTTTACCAAATATGACCCCAGCACTGAAGGTAAAAGCCGCTTTGAACAGTTGCTCGACCTTTTTATGCAATTACTTACTTACACCAGCGGGGATGTGGGTGAAGCTATGCAATGGCTGAATGAGCTGGACAAAAAATATGAGCTTACGGATAATGAATATGGCATGGGAGATTTTATTGATGAGCTCAAAGACAAAGAATACATCACTGAGGACAATCAAAAAGGTGAAATAAAGATCACCCCGAAAACCGAACAGGGTATCCGCAGGAAAAGCCTTGAAGAGATATTTGGCAAACTAAAAAAGACAAAACAGGGCGACCATCATAGTTTCAAACCCGGGCAGGGCGATGAACTGAATCCTGAATCAAGACAATTCCAGTTTGGAGATATGCTGGAGCAAATTGATTTTACGGAATCTATCCGCAACGCGCAGATCAATCACGGTATTGATAGTTTCACTATGCAGGAAGATGACCTGAGTATAAGAGAAACCGATTTCAAGACCCAGACTTCCACCGTACTGATGATTGATATTTCCCACTCCATGATATTATACGGAGAAGATCGTATCACGCCCGCCAAGAAAGTAGCCATGGCCCTGAGTGAGCTGATCACAACCAAATACCCGAAAGATACCCTGGATATTGTTGTCTTTGGCAATGACGCATGGCCGGTTGAAATAAAAGACCTCCCCTACCTGCAGGTAGGACCTTATCATACTAATACGGTTGCCGGCCTGGAACTCGCCATGGATATACTGCGCAGGAGAAAAAACCCGAATAAGCAGATATTCATGATCACAGACGGAAAGCCTACCTGCCTGAAAATCGGGAAACGCTATTATAAAAACAGTTTTGGCCTCGACAGGAAAGTAACAAGCCGTTGCATGAACCTGGCAACGCAATGTAAAAAGCTGAAAATACCCATTACTACTTTTATGATCGCCACGGATCCTTACCTGCAGCGATTTGTCCAGGAATTTACTGAAACGAATAGCGGGAAGGCCTTCTTTGCTTCCTTAGACAAGCTCGGCGCTTTTATTTTCAAGGATTTTGAAAGCGGCAAGAGAAAAACGGTGTATTAGTCTGGACCACGATTTGGGCAGATTAAACGATTAGAAAGATTTTTTATGGCGGATTATAAGTTTAAAGAGATTACTGAAAAAATTATAGGCTCATCGATGAAGGTTCATTCCGCTTTAGGAAATGGCTTCCAGGAAGTCATTTATCAAAGAGCATTAGAGATGGAAATGCAGGATGCGGGACTTCATTTTTCAAGAGAATTTTCTATGCCTGTATATTATAAAGAAAAACAAATTGGCGAAAGAAGAGTTGATTTTTTTGTAGAAGAAAAAATTATGGTCGAATTAAAAGCCGTTGTTCAATTAGAAAATGTTCACCTTGCGCAAGCAAAGAATTATTTAGAGGCCTATAATATGCAGGTTGGCTTGCTCATAAATTTTGGAAGTATAAGTCTTCAATTCAAACGATTAGAGAATTCAAAATTCAGGCCGCACAGTTTTCCAATTAATCAATAAATCCACCCAAATCCTCGTTCAGACAATGGACATCAAAAAGATAAAAACATTAGGCGAATTAAAAGCCAGCGGCTATAAACCCAAAAGCATCAAGGAAGAATTACGCCAGAATCTCATTGGCAAACTGCAGAAGAACGAGGCTACTTTTCCCGGGATCGTGGGATATGAAGACAGCGTCATTCCCGATGTGGAAAGAGCTTTGCTCAGCAAGCACAATATTTTATTTCTTGGTCTGCGCGGGCAGGCAAAAACAAGGATGGCAAGACAAATGATCGAGCTGCTGGATGAATACATCCCCATCATCTCCGGCAGCGATATCAATGACGACCCGATAAAGCCCGTCTCAAAATATGCAGTGGATCAACTGGCCGCACATGGTGACGAAACTCCTATTCACTGGATGCACCGGACCGAACGTTATGGAGAAAAATTAGCCACTCCCGATGTAAGTGTCGCCGACCTGATTGGTGATATCGATCCCATAAAAGCCGCTAACCTTAAACTGAGTTTCGCGGATGAAAGAGTATTGCACTATGGCATCATTCCCCGCAGCAACCGGGGTATTTTTGTAATCAATGAATTGCCCGACCTGCAGGCAAGGATACAGGTAGCGCTTTTTAATATTCTCGAGGAAGGTGATGTACAAATACGCGGCTTCAAATTGAGATTGCCATTAGACATATTATTTGTATTCACCGCCAACCCGGAAGACTATACTAACCGTGGTTCCATCGTTACCCCGCTGAAAGACCGTATCGAAAGCCAGATATTGACGCACTATCCAAAATCATTGGAAAACGCGTTGGCGATAACGGAGCAGGAAGCAGAATTGAGCGGCGACCAAAAAGAAAAAGTAAAAGTCAGCGACCTGGTCAAGCGATTGATAGAACAGGTAGCGTTTGAAGCCCGGGGCAGTGAACTGGTTGACAAAAAAAGCGGCGTGAGTGCAAGACTAACCATTTCCGCTTTTGAAAATGCCGTCAGCGCTGCGGAAAGAAGAGCCATCATCAACCACGAAAAACAAACACAGGTATGGATCGCCGACCTGGTTGGCATTATTCCCTCCATAACAGGAAAAGTAGAACTGGTATATGAAGGAGAACAGGAAGGTCCTTACCAGGTAGCTATGAACCTGGTGGACAAGGCTATCCGTTCACAGTTCGTTCAATATTTTCCCAACCCCGATGTGTTGAAAAAAAGAAAAACAACAGGCAAACCTTCCCAGCAGGAAAAACCGGAAGACAATCCTTACCGTTCTGTCATCAGTTGGTTTGACAAAGGCAATAATCTCAACCTGTCATTCAATACCTCGGATAAAGACAAGGCATTATTGCTGTACCAGGTAGACGGACTGCATGCCCTTGTTAAAAAATATTTTGCCCAGGCCAATGAAACCCAGGCTTCCCTCCTGATGGAATTTGTATTGCATGGCCTCGCTTCTTACTCACTGATCAGTAAAAAAATATTCGAGAACAAAATCGAGTTCAAGGATTTGATGGGCAGTATGATGAACTTTGGCAACAAAGATTTTGAAGAAGAATTTGATGAAGAAGCTTAATAAAATGGAAAGGCTGCCTTACAAGATATTTATTTTACGCCGGGACGCTAAGGAGTAAAGGGCGCAAAGTTTAAGACTCCCTTTGCGCTGCGCTGACTTTGCGTTTTTACAGGAATTTTTCTTTTTTAACCTATAGAAGGCAGCCTCTTTATTTTATTCAATTGAACTTTTATTTACTACCATTCGCGAATTTATACCCGAAAGACAGGCCGGCATAGTAAGGGATGAATACGCCATTTCCAAAAATCGGGCATATAAATGCCCTGAAAGTAAATCCGCCATTGGCCGGTTGTGACCGGTAACCGATGATAATATGACCGAAAGTTCCTGAAAAATCATTACTGATCTCCCCCGTTCCGAACACAGGGGTAACTCCTCCTCCAATTTCAAAATAATTTCTGTTGTCTCTGCCCATCAGGTAATTTACCCCTATTGGTAAAAAAACAATACCGACCCTATTACCAGTAAAATCATCTCTAAGGCTGAATCCGCCAACGCCGATCCTTCCTCCAAAGCCGCCTTCTTTTTTACTGAATCTTGTGTCAAAATTGATGGATGCAAGACCAGGACCGCCTAATTCGGCATAGACAGACATGGCTGTACCCTGCGCATTAACAAAAACAGAAAGACAAAATAAAATACCGGAAAGCAAAAAGATTTTCCTCATAAATATGGTTTTAGTGAAACCTAAGATAATAGAAAAACACGCTCTTTGCAACCGGTTAAATCGTTAAATAATGTTAACTTCTCTCTCTAACTCAACACCGAATTTTTCAATA
This sequence comes from Bacteroidota bacterium, assembly GCA_030706685.1. Taxonomy (GTDB): domain Bacteria; phylum Bacteroidota; class Bacteroidia; order Chitinophagales; family Chitinophagaceae; genus VBAT01. The sequence continues at coordinate 10,922 of JAUZOA010000037.1, read as the reverse complement.
ACGGTTTGTTTTATTTTTTCACTCAACTCCACTATTTCATTACCGGAGGCATTGCCATAATTTACCAATACCAAAGCCTGATTGGGATGAACACCGGCATCACGTTTCCTGTAACCTTTCCAGGTCAAAAAACCTTGCGGGGCGCATTGCTCTATCAGCCAGCCTGCCGCCAGTTTAAAATTTCCATTCACCAAAGGATAAGCGACTATTGCCGGAAATTTCTCTTTAAGGGATTCAAACCGTGAATTGGAAATCTCAGGATTTTTAAAAAAACTCCCGGCATTCCCGATTACTTTCGGATCCGGCAATTTGGAAGTCCGGATACGGATCACCGCCTGTGAAATGGCCTCTATACTGAGCTCTTTTATTCCCATTTTTTCAAGTTCCTCCCTGATCGCGCCATAACTGGTATGGAAAATAGGCTTCTTGCGCAAACGGAACGTCACATGGAGAATAGCAAACTGGTCCTTGTATTTATTTTTAAAAACACTGTCACGGTAACCGAAGCCGCAATCGTTCAAAGAGAAAGTAATGATTTCTTTATCTTTTAAATGAAAGGCTTCCAGGTTGGAGAAAACACCGGCCAACTCAACACCATAAGCGCCGATATTTTGCATGGGCGAAGCGCCAACATTCCCGGGGATCAATGACAAATTTTCGATTCCTGCCCAGTTCCGGCTAATGCAATATTGTACAAATTCGTGCCAGTTCTCCCCTGCCCCGGCTTTCACATAAACATGCTCCTCATCTTCATGAACTTCCGTTATTCCTTTTATCTCGTTCTTCATTACCAGGCCACCCACATCTTTGGTCAGTAAAATATTACTGCCGCCGCCGAGAACAAGAGTGCTGAGTGATGAATGCCGGGTGATGAGTTCGGATAGCTCTTCCACATTGGAAAAAGAAGCAAAAAACCTGGCCCTTACATCAATCCCAAAAGTATTAAAGGGCTTTAATGAAATATTTTCCTGAATTTGCATACTGCAAACTTCCTCATTTATGGGTAAAACAGCAACTATCATTGGCGCCACCGGTCTTATTGGCGGCCATTTGTTGCAACTGCTCTTAGATGATCCTTACTTTGAAACGGTGAAAATTCTCATTCGACGGCCATTCCCCCTTACTCATCCCAAACTGGAAAAAAAACTGGTAGATTTTAATGACAGTGACTCATTACTGGTCGCCATGGATAACAGCGATGTGATTTTTTGCGCGGTCGGCACCACCCAACGAAAAGTAAAAGGAGATAAAGAAGCTTACCGCAAAATTGATTACGATATCCCGGTAAAAGCGGCCCGCTTTTGTAAAATGACAGGTTGCGAAACTTTTGTTCTCGTTTCTTCTGTGGGAGCCAATAGTAAAAGCAGGAATTTTTATTTAAAACTAAAAGGTGAAGTGGAAGATGCTGTAGCATCCGTTGGATTAAATGCCGTTCACATTATGCGTCCATCCATGCTTTTAGGTGATCGTACTGAATCCCGCCCCGGGGAAAAGATCGGTAAAGGAATAATGAATGCCATCTCCTTTCTTCTGCCTTCCAAATACAAACCCATCCAGGCAAAAAAAGTGGCAGGGGCCATGCTGGCTGCTGCAAAAGAAAATAAGGAGGGGTATTTTGTTTATGAATACAAGGAAATGAAAAAATGAATAGTGTTTCAGCTTGAAATATTGTAACTGAGACAGTGCCGAAAAACTGATCAATTTGTTTAACTTGAATAATCAATTTTGAACCTAAGACTACATTATTCAACAACAATAAACTAATGATTGCCTCAAAGCCATTTATCTTATATTCCATTCCGAAAAGCAGAACCACCCAGGCTCTCCTGCAGGGAAATAAAATCAAACCCGCCTGGGACCAGGTGACATCCTTCTTATTGAATTGCACCACAACAACCGCTCTTTCACCCGTCAATATCGAATTATCAGCTTATGAAGCCTGCAGGGATGATAAACACCCGGAGATAACGAAAAAGTTCATCACTGAATTAAAAAAGGAATTCGGGAAAGGAAAGACAGAACCCATAGCCGAGGGTTACCCGAACTTTATTACCTGGGAACTTGAAAAAAAAGATCTGAACAGGGCGCTCAATTACCTTCTTGCCGGACAGCCCTGGCCAAGATTTACTTTTGGCCCTGTCGAACTTTTAACAACTTATGACTTCAGGTTAATTGAACCCTCTACCAAAAAAGAATTACCCGGCCAGGAATATAGTTCGGACCTGATGGTTTGGCTGGGAAGAAAATGCAGCGCTAATACCAGTCTTTATTTCCCTTTTGAAAAACCAACTAAAGGATTTACCGGCTATTTGAATAAAATTGAAAAATACCTGCCGTTTAAATTAGAACAAAAATACCTGAGGCTTGGCCGGCCGAATAAAGGCAGGACAGCAAATACTTATTCCAAACTGTGAATAAAAAACTAATCATTCCTTCCCCGACTGGTATAACTGTTCCGAAGATTATAACACCTATGAACAAAGCACCAGGTTAGAATTCATCAGCGTCAATCTTAAAGCCCTGCATCCCCTCCATAGGATGGGATGAACTCCGAATTGCCGGCAGCATATCGGCAAGACAGCAGGTCGGAAAATTTATAGTTAATGAAATTCACAACTTTATATCTTACCGTCTTCCCGGCAAAACAATTATCGAAGTATGGGTGTTTTTTGCTCAGCGGGCTTAATTACTTCTTCAAAGCAATATCTACGCCCTTTTACCAAGACCTTCTGAAAATTTTACCAGCCGCAAATGAAGGTCTTCAGGTTGAAAAGGTTTCTGGATATAATCATTAAATCCGCTGGCAGTCAATTTTTCTCTCATATTATCGAAAACAGCCGCGGTAAAAGCAATGACGGGTACAACAGTATTCTTTTTGCGTATTTCACTCAAAGCGTCATATCCATCCATTTCCGGCATCTCGAGGTCCATCAATATCACATCAAACCGGTGTTGCTCAAAAAGGGAAATAGCCTCCATACCGTTGACAGCTTTTGCATAAATGACACCCCATTTATCCAGGAACCTGGAAGCAATCATCATATTGATGGGGTTATCCTCCGCTATCAGCACTTTCAATCCTTTCAACTTAATATTGTCGATGGGGGCTTTTTCATTGATATAAACTTTATCCTTGGCCCTGTGAACAGGCACAGTAATATCAAAATAAAATTTACTCCCTTTGTTATACTTGCTTTCAACGCGGAGTTCCCCTCCCATCAGTCCCACTAATTTTTGGCTGATAGTAAGTCCAAGACCCGTGCCCCCGTATTGTCTTGTTGTTTTCGCGTCCGCCTGTGTAAACTGGTCGAATATCTTCGTTTTCTTGTCTTCGCTGATACCTATGCCTGTATCCGTAACACTAAATTCAATATGGTTAGTTTCGCTGTTGATGGAGAGGGCCTTCACTTCCAGCTTTACACTTCCTGACGAAGTAAACTTCAATGCATTGGAAAGAAGATTGGTCAATACCTGGTTCAAACGTGTAGGGTCCACAATGACATTACGTTTAAGCTCATGGTCAATCTTAACCTCGAAGGACAGGCCTTTATCTTTGAATTGCTTGGCAAATGTCAAAGCAATCGTATTGATAAACTTAGGCATGTCAACCGATATTCTTTCCAGTTTTACTTTATCGGCATCCAGCTTACTGAGATCCAATATATCGTTGATAAGGCTGAGCATGTGCTCAGATGAGAATCTCAAAATATTGAACTGCTCTTTCTGGGAAGCAAGATACTTATCCTGGAGAAGCAGGTTGGCGGCGCCGATAATACCATTCAGCGGTGTTCTCAGCTCATGACTCATATTAGACAGGAACTGGCTTTTCACGGCCGCGGAATCTTCTGCTTTATTTTTAGCCGCCTGTAATTCCTTTAATATTTCTTTCCTGTCTGTAATATCTGTGATAGTGATTTTTTTAAATTCCTTGCCATTGTATTCAAACCCCGAAATGCTGATATTGCCGGGAAATTCAGAACCATCCGCCCGGACACAGGTAAGCTCCCCCTCCCAGTTTCTCTCCGGGTCGCACATCTGCTTATACAGGTCCTCCCAGCCATCCTGTGTTAGTTCATAGAACAGGTTGCAGGCGTTAGTCCCGATCAGCGATCCGTTATCAGCTATTTTAAAAAGAGGGCCTGCCTGCACATTATGATCAGTGATAAGCCCGTTTTCCATATTCACAATGACCACTCCATGGAGGGAAGTATTGAATACCGTATTGAGGAATATTTGTTTATTCTTTAATTCGGCCTGCTTCCGGTGGTTCTCTCTTGCCAATGAAAATGACATCCACCCTACCAGGAGAAATGAAAGAATTATATTATTGTTGAAGCTATAGTTATACGTTTTTTCCGTCATCGGTTGCAGCAAGCTGTAATCCGGGGCGATAAGGATGCCAATCATAAAAGAAAATATGCAGATACCGTACGTGAATTGCATATTCCTTTTGTTGGTAAAATCGGCGACAAACGCGAAACTGATGATACAGGGAAAGAAAAAAAGATATACCCCCGATCGTAACCCCTCCACGTATACAAGCAATATCAAAGAGACATTAAAACAAAGAAGCAAAAGCCCATAAGCCATTCCTATTCGATTACGCTCTATCAGGTGCCGGACAATAATAAGAGCCAGGCAGGAGAAAGAAGTAATGATATAGCTATAATTTAAGAAGCCAATGAAATTTGAAAATGACCAAATAAAGAAAACTACAAAGGCGGTAGTCTGGTAAGAACGAAGCCGGACAGTAAAAGCATCTTCCTTGAGGTACTTTTTGGGTGAAAACCAATTAAAGAATTCAGCCATTACATTCTTTATACCTGTAAAAGTTGGTAGCAGCTTATTCGGCATAGTGGTTTCGGGATATCAGATAATAACAATATCAACAAGATATAAACGTCAAAGGGACACTTTTAAATATGCGAAACATAAAAAAAGATAAATACGTTATTTTGCTGGCCCGAATACGTTATTTTACCAGCCCGGGAAAAGTAAAAACACTTATATGGTTTTGCATTCAACGATAGATTGGATCAGGCAATCCCGGAATCACTTTATGGAGATGATATCGGGTATGAAAGATTCCTGGCTGACACCAAAAATGAGCTGGAAAGAATAAAAGAAGATTCCCGGCAAGATTCCCTGAAAGGCATGAGGCAAAAACTCCACAAAATAAAACCATCGTTCAACGTTGTCGGGCTGCCGGCATTGACTGAAAAACTCAACTAATTATTGCCGCCTGCAATGCGTCTTCCACTACGCAGGAAATTGAACCAGGCTGTTCCAGCTTAATTAAAGACATCGAAGATTCATTTACTATCATTGAAAAAGAACTGGCAAGAATGAAAAACCATGCGTCGTGAAACTTCATTATTCCTATAGATAATATCTGTTCTTTCATGAGTGTTCCCAAAGTCTCCCCCTCCGGGGAGATTTAGAGGGGCTTTACACCACATCCACATCCGGCACAATCACTACGCTCCTGAATCTTTTCTCATTATGAAGAACAGCAACCTGCTCCAGCAAGTCTTTTTTACATTGTGCAATCAATCTCCTGTCTTTAGGCAACTTCAATAACAACTCAATCAAATACTGGTTACGGACACGATTGATCACAGGCTCTGCCGGGCCCACAATATAATTTCCATATTTATTTTTCAGGGAACCGGCAAAATGATAAGCCGCGCTTTCCACCACTTCTTTCATCTTATGTTTAAAGGTCAGCAGGATGATACGGGTAAAAGGCGGGTAAGCAAACTGCTTTCTTTTCTCCATTTCGTCGTCGAACATCCCTTTGTAATCATGTTGCTGTACGTATTGCAAAACGGGATGAGAGGGGTTCATCGTCTGGATCAATACTTTCCCGGTAGCTTCTTTCCTGCCCGCTCTCCCGCTCACCTGCTCCATCAACTGGAAAGCTCTTTCATTCACCCGGAAATCGGCAAAATTCAGTAAACCATCGGCATCTAATATGCCCACCAGGTCAACATTATCAAAGTCCAGGCCTTTTACTACCATCTGGGTTCCCACCAGTATTTCAATACGTTTTTGTTCGAATTGCTGGATCAGCGCATCGTGCGCGTGTTTACCTTTTACACTATCCACATCCATTCTCGCAATCTTTACATCAGGAAATGTTTCCTGCAATTGCTCTTCAATCTTCTCCGTACCAAAATTTCTTTGTACAAAATCGTGACTGCCGCAGGCAGCGCAGGTATGAAGGGGAGGATAAGTACTGCCGCAATAATGACAAACCAGTTTATTGCTCAGCTTATGATAGGTCAGCGATACATCGCAATATTTACATTGCGGTATCCATCCGCATACAGTACAGACCTGGTAAGGAGCATAGCCCCTCCGGTTTTGAAAAAGAATAACCTGCTTATTCCTGTCTATCACCTGCCGGATCGCTTCTACAAGCGGAGGCGATAACATTACTTTTGACTTGTCCTTTCTTTCGATGGTTTTAAGATCAATGAATTCAATGGCGGGTGGATGAAGATCGCCGTACCGTTGCGTCAATGTCGCGAGGCCGTATTTTCCATTCACCACATTACTGTAACTTTCTAATGAAGGAGTAGCGCTGCCTAATAAAACCCTCGCGCTATTTCCTGCAGGCCCTGATTTAAATAACGAAGCCAGGTATATAGCCGCGTCCCTTCCATTATACCTTGGCGCCGGATCATATTGTTTAAAAGAAGCATCATGTTCTTCATCACAAATAACTAAGCCGAGATCACGAAAAGGAAGAAACACAGAAGACCTTGCTCCCAGTATGATGGCCAGTTCGCCTTTCTTTACCTTATTCCATATCTCTACTCTTTCATTTTGAGTAAACCTGGAATGATAAATACCGATATACCCGCCAAAATGTTTCTGCAAACGACGGATGATCTGCGAGGTCAGCGCGATTTCAGGCAGCAGGTAAAGAGCCTGCTTCCCCTGCCGGATAATTTCTTCGATCAGCTTTATATATACGAGTGTCTTGCCGCTGGAAGTAACGCCATGAAGCAAACAAACCTGTTTAGCGGCAAACGATTCTTTTATTTTATCGTAGGCTTCCTGCTGATCGGGCGAAAGCTCAAAATCTATTTTGACATCCTTGGGGAGGTATTGCAGCCGGTCAATATCCCTTTTTTCCGTCCACAATATCTTTTTCTCTACCAGTCCTTTCAATTGCGCGTCGGAGGCTCCTGACTTTTTTAAAAGCTCCTGTTTGATTACTTCGCCTTCCGTTTTCATTAAATGGAGATAACCCAGCAACAATTCCATTTGTTTGGGCGCCCTCGTCCAGTTATTCAGCAGGTCGGACAGCTTATCTTCATTACTGTATTCAGGATTCAGCAGGACATAAGTCTCTTTCTTTGGCGCATAGGTTTGTTTCAGCGCTTCCCACACATAACAAACTTTTTTATTGATCAGGCGGCTGATGACAGGATATACATGGGAAGAATCCAGTATTTGCTGAACCTCCCCCAGTTTCAATTCCTTTTTTATCAGCAGGGCCTCTGCTACCAGGTATTCATCATGATCCAGCGCGGAAAAATCGTCCCCATATTCTTCATTATATACGAGAACGGTCTCACTCGACAATTTAAAATGCGAGGGCAATGCCGCCGCCATCACCTCTCCTTCCGAACACATATAATAAGAAGCCATCCATTCCCATAGCTGCAATTGCTGTGCAAACACTACGGGCTCCACATCCAGCAGGTTCAGGATATCCTTAGGTTCAAAAAAATCAGGCTTTTCATTATGCAATCGCTTTACAATGCCTGCGTATTTTTTATTTTTACCAAGATTCACTTCTACCCGGCATCCAACCTGCACGGAACCTTTTAATGAATCGGGCACCGACCATGTATAACTTTTGGGAAGAGCCAGCGGAATGATTATCTCAGCATAAGCCCCATCCCGCCCTTCTGCGCTTACTGGCGAAAAAGAATCTATCTCCGCATCTTTGTGAACTAAACTCATGTCTCGCAAATCTATAATGAAATTCTATAAGTCCGGGGCTAACCAAAAAGTAGGTAGTGGTACAGTTTGAAATTATTTGATTTCGTTTTTGTCAGCTTTTCTTGTTTTTGTCAGCGGAAATTTTTATTGAATAAGTTACCGAACTAATTATTGTTAACTGAACAAGGCCATTTAAAATGTAATTATATGTCCAATTTTTCATAATTAATGGTATTAATCCCAACAAGAATGATAAAAAAATCGCAATTGTCACACACCCTCCCCCTAATATTATTCCCAGAGCCAAACGTTCATAAAATTTCATGTCCTTTGGTTCTGTTTCTGCAAACAATACAGCAATGAAAATAACTATACCAAATAAAATAAAAAATCCGCCCGCAGTTAGGGTAAATATTAAATTATTTTTTATGTTAGAATCGGTTTTGTTTGGCTTATCACTTGGTTTATTAATTTTGGGTTTAGCTGAACTTTTAAAGAGTTCTCGAAAAGAAAGATAATCAGCTATACTTTTCCTGTTTATTATCTTATCTCTAAGATAAAACGCATAATTTTTCGTTATGCTATCCGACATTGGATTTTGAATGATTGAATTTACCTGTTGTATTTCGGAAATTTTATTTGTTATTCTATAGTGAAACGAAAGGCCAAGAATATTATCAAGCAAAATAGTTCCTGTCATTATTATGATAATAACTGCAAATCTGTGGGAAATTTTCTTTTTCTTATCAGTAATAAATTGATAAATCCATGCAAGCGGATTCATAATTCAGTATTTTTTCTATTCTGCCAATCTCACTATATCCTCTATAGTCATTAAACGTTTAATCAGGCCAGCTTCCATAGCAGGAGGAACACGAAGTGTAGTATGAACCTTTACAAAATTGTAATATACAAAATGCAGGGCAATTGCGTGACAGTGGTTATCTATTTTCTTGCTGAAAGCATTAGTCAACCTTGTAAATCTTCTCATGTGCATACGCATAGTTAAGTTTTGGCGTTCAACATAAGAAGTGGAAATGTGCATGGGGTCAGGTTCACCCGATACCCAAGTCTTTTTGCATCCAGTACATTCGGCGGGGCTATATTTTTTTTCCTGTGAATTTGTTCCTTCGCTGCCGCCATACAATTTTACCAACTGAGCAAAGTCTATATCTAAATCAAAAGCATTGTAAACAGCATCTAAATAAGCTCTCAATCCATCAGTAGTAAGTTGCACCCTATTCTTTAATCTTGACGCTAAATCGTGCATGAAATCATTTGCAGCATACGGGCTGCGATCAGCAACGTGCCATGATACCACCAGCTTGCTATCTGCATCTATTCCTACCCATGTCCAAACGTCCCCTACGTCTTGCATATTAGCGGGCTTGTTCTTTTCCTTTGCATAAACAAAGCTCCAAATTTCGTCACACTGCACCCGGCGAGATGCGACGTTTTTTACTGTTTCATCATGGAATTTTTGGCACGCAGCACCAACATCAGCCAGCAATTTCATGATTGTTGTCCTATGAATATCGGTAATGCGAGAAATTGCCCGAAGACTATTTCCTTCAACAAGCAGACGAACTATCTGCACTCTTTTTTCTATTGGTAACTTGTTCATATACCAAATATAGTATTTTATGCTTGATCGGTCAAGCATTGATAAACTTTTTTGTACTTTTTCTTCAAAAAAAGTAATTTTGTGCTTTAGATATGGTGGAGATAGGGGGTATTGAACCCCCGCCGTCCGGCTCTCACAACCTACGGCTTTCCGCTATATCCCCGATAAAAGTGGACCACGCCGGAATCGAACCGGGGGATTTGTGGATGAGAAGCCTTAATCCCGCCATTGTTATCGGAGCCCATATAATAATTAACAGAAGCCTCTCGGTCGCCAAACTTGGGAGGCTTTTTGTTTGGACAAAATTAAGGGTAAAAATTGAAAAATAGGGTAAATGATAAAGAAAAATGATGGAAGTGAGAATATTTTTTGGTCGGAATTGATAATAAGTCTATTTTTGGAACATGAAATTAAAATTTTTTGACCCAGAAAAACTGGACAGAAACTTAAAGGCGACCGCTCACAGGAGTGGAAAACTTGGATTTACGGTAGAAGCAGCCAGAAAACTATCATTATCAGTTGATAAAAGTGCGGGAATAGCGATTAATGAGGAAGACCAACACGATCGCAGCCTATATGTTATAATTTACCCTAATAAACAAGATGGAGCATTCAAAATCAGTAAAGCCGGTCTATATTACTATATCAATACCAAAGCCTTATTTGATACATTAAGAATTGACTATAAGAATGACTGGGTTGTATATGATATTTCCAAAGAAGTAATTGACAATCAAGATGTTTTCAAATTTGTTCGTAGGGAGAAGACAAAAAAAGATGCTGAAAAAATAGAAAATAATAATTAATTTTCTCGATGGGCAGCGAAATATTAATATATCAAACTGAAGATGGAAGTACAAGGATAGAGGTAAGGCTTGAAAGTGAAAATGTGTGGTTGACGCAAAGTCATCTCTGCGAATTGTATCAAAAATCTAAATCCTCAATAAGTGAACATATTAAGGAGATTTTTAAAGAAGGGGAATTAGAGGAAAATAGAGTTGTTCGGAAATTCCGAACAACTGCCGCAGATGGAAAATACTATAATACAGCATATTATAATCTTGATGTAATAATATCAGTTGGCTACAGGGTAAAAAGTCATAGGGGTACTCAGTTCAGAATGTGGGCTACTCAGCGCTTAAGCGAATATCTAATTAAAGGATTTACTCTTGACGATGAGAGACTAAAATCTGGAAACACCCCTAATTATTTCCAGGAACTACTTGATCGTATCCGGGACATCAGAAGTTCCGAAAGGTTATTTTATCAGAAAGTAAAGGATATTTATGCTACAAGCATAGATTACGACCCTAAAGCCGAAGTCACTCAAAAATTTTTT
>JAUZOA010000036.1 GCA_030706685.1 Bacteroidota bacterium | reverse complement strand
CGGCATAATACCGGAGGTTTTCTCCTTTGTAGCCTTCAATAGAGGCTTCCAGCATTTTCATAAAACTTTTCAGGGTATCAACATTGGTAACCGGCGGCACAGTCCCGTCTATTTTATCAACAAAATTGGAAGCAACATCTTTGAATGTTCCGTCAAGATCGCCTTTCATAAAGCTTTCCATGCTTGCCATAATTATTTTTTTATTGCGTTCCTGTTTGGTTTCCACAGAAGACCCGTTATCTTTTTTACCGGCAGCTTCATCTTTTTTATTACTGTTGCAACCGGTAATTAAAAGGGTAGTTGCCAGCAGGCAGAAGACAATTTTTCTCATATTGTATTGTTTTAGTGTCATAAAAATTTTAGTGTAATGAGATAGCCGGTTAGATCAGGACGTCTATAAATACGAAGCTTTTTGATGAGTGGTTCTCAAAGCGCAGATCTTTCAGCCATAACACTGTCCTTGCTATCTGCGGGAGCGTATTTCTTTTATTTCCAGTATTCGTTGGGGCAATGGCTCCTGGTCTATAGTATTTACCAGCGTATGAAGTATTTGCTTAATGGTAACCAATCCTATGGCCCTTGTTTTTTTTCGCCAGGAGGGAACGAGCTCTGCCAAACCATAAACGGGCAATAACAGAACAGGCCACCAGTGACCCGGACCTATTACATACCAGGGGCGGATAAAACTGCAGTTGAATGTTTTGGTCAAACAATATCTTTCGCCTTCTTTCCTCACTTCCTGGTAAGCCTGCATAAGTTTTACAGGCGCCATTGCCACGCTCATGTAAATAAAATGGTTGATGCCTGCGGCAGAAGCTGCATCGGCTGAGGCTTTCACGCTCCGGAGATCTATATCTTTAAATTGTTGTGCTTTTTTAGGTGATGGATGGGCGACTCCAAGCAATTGAACAAATACACAACCTGCAGGAATATATGATTGGAACGTTCTTGCATCAAAAGGGTTACCGATGATTATTTGCGCGCCTGCCGGGACCTTTTGCTCGCTTCCTTTTCTTACCAGAGCAAGAACAGGATACCCTTTTTTGATCAACCGCTTTATAAGTCTTGTACCGATATAGCCTGTTGCGCCGGTAATAAAGACTGTTTTTTTATTGGGGTCGCGTTCCACTTTTTTCTTTAATGAGTGATGGAAGGCAATAAACCGATCTGCCTCAACACACCTGCCAGGTCCCACATTACCTGCCCATGTTTTATTTTACCGTTTTCCAGGGTGAGAATAGACATGCCATGAATAAAAACATTTTTCCCGGTAGCAGGTATTTTCATCAGGGGCCCCTGGTGATTGCCTTTCGCGAGCCAGTGCAATACCAATTTGTTGTCGTGTTCCACTTGTTCAATCAATGTATAATGAAGATTAGGAAATGCAGTGAATACGCTTTTTGTCCATTGTCTCAAGCCTTCCCATCCTTCCCGGATACGGCCTGCGGTAATATCTTCTACTACATAATCATGCGTATAAAAGGGCAGGATGATCTCATCCGTTCGTGAGTTCCAGGCATCAATAACCTGTTGGCCGGTCGTTTTATTCTTCGGGTCTTTTGTTTTCATCGTGGTGTTGTCGCTGTTCATATATCATTTGTTTTGTCAGTTCATCGAGATCTTTGCCGCTTGTTTCCAATCCTTTTTGAAATAATACCGCAGGTTCCTGATAGCCCGGCTCATCCTGGTTTTCACAGTGCCAAGCGGTGTATTCATAATCATAGCTATTTCGCTTTGTGTAAATCCTTTGAAATACATCAGTTCGATCACTTCCTTTTCTTCCTTGCGTAAACTGTCTACTAATTTACGAAGACCAATGGCATCAGGAACAGGATTATTGTTATTACCTGCCGGTAGTAATACAGATATATCATTACTTATGATAGACGCCTTACTTTTTTTGTAGGCCTTGCTGCGCAAGTGGTCAATACAAATATGCCGGGCTATATTATACAGCCAGGTGAATATTTTTCCTTTTGACGCGTCATAGAGCTCCCGGCTGCGCCATGCTTTTACAAATACATCCTGCAACAGGTTCTCGGCGACTTCGGTATCCCTTATCCATTTAAGGATAAGTCCGAATAAAGCGCCTGAATAATGATCATAGAGCCTGGAAAAATGACGCTGGTCGCCATTCTTCAGGCACTGGGTCAATTCAATTTCCTTTTGATCCGGTAGTGGGTGGGTGATGGTAGCCATAGTAGGTTAAATACAGGACAAATATGCTACCGGGAACTGGTCATTGGCAAGTCCAAAAACTGTTCAAAAACTGTCCAGGCAGTTTCGCCCGCACGCCAGCACCTCCCGAAAGAGGGGCTTAGCTTACGAAAGTTGAAAAACTTTACAGGTTTAGCAGGTCACACTATCCTTTTCTCCTCCAACCACAATATATCCGCCACTCTTTCCACTCCCTTTTTTACCTGGCGGCGATAAGTGCTGAAACTCATGTATAAAAAGTCCGCAGTTTGCTCCTGGCTACCTACCGGGTTGATGAATGTGCGGTACAATACCCTGTGCAGGGCCTCCTCTTTTGGAGAGTTTTCCAATGAGGCCACGGTTTTGATTAGTTTATCGGCAAGAGTCAATGCCAGGTTAAGTTCTGTGGGTTCCTCGCTATTCGCCTTTTGAACAAGCTGTGATCTCAGCAATATATTCCCTATAATTTTTTTAGGATTATTCACCTGCTTTAAAGCTTCATATACGGCATCTGTAAAATCCTGCTCGGTCAATTCTTGTTCAACCGGCCATATCTTTACCCCGCTTGTTTCTTCTTCATTGATCTCGCGTTTGCCCATCAATTCCAGCCAGGCCAATGGTGGCCTTTGCCGCCAGTCATGCATATACCAGCCATAGCTTTGATCATTCAGCTCATGATCAAGCCCGGGTATATGATGAAGGTCGGCGTAATTCAGTATCTGCTGCCAGAATTCAGGGTTTACGCAACGCAGCATGCTAACAGCCAACCCGGGAGTAAAATACCATTGCACGATGCCGAGAAAGACAGCGCTCTGTACCCCGCTGACATTCTGGTAATGATCGCGGCTCATCCAGGTACGGAAGACGGTCATCATTTCTCCTTCGCCGATCTTCCATTCTTTTTTATAAGGCAGCAAAGCATCAATCACCCGGTCATTGGTCTTACCGGTAATCTTCTCCATATTTATTTTTAATACAAACCCGGCAGGTGTTTTTTCCGCATCGCGGAATACCCAGACCTCCGCTGCTTCATGATCGAGCCATCTGGAAAAATATTCCACGGCTGTATCACCTTCATATTTTTTTACGATCGCTTTCAAATGATCACGGTCATTTTCTTTCATCTTGTCCTGCCAGCTACTGCCGGTTTCCTGGAACTCAAAAAAAGGTTTTACCGCGGGATTCAGGCGATGCAGGAAAATAAGGCCAAATAATATTTCTCTTTGTTTCTCTCCTGTTTGCTTGAGCAACCGCGAAATAAAAAACTGTTGCGTCCTTATATGCAGGTGACGATACCAATCCGGGTTGCGCCAATGCAATTCGGCAGCAATGGCATCCCTGGCGATATCATGAGGATAGATACCGGTAGGTCCTTTTTCAATAAACGTAAGCGTGGTCAGCCAATTGAATAATTCATGCGCCATTTGAGGGCCAAGCACTTCTTCAATCAATTTTTCCGTAGTTACATATACTAATGAACATAATTCCAGCGCTGCTTTGTGCGCAGGGCTCGGTACTTCCTGTACAAATTGTTCCAGCAGCGTTTTCATGATATCCGGTGAATCCAGCGGATCAAAATGGCTGCCTTTGCGCTGGTCAAACATATCGGCGACAATGGATAACGCCAATGGATTACCATGAGTATAGCTGACGATCCTCTGTATTTGTTCTTCGGGAATATTCCTGCGGCTTAATAGTTGCGTACTTTCTTCATTACTCAGCTCCTGCAAGGCGAAGGTCTTCAGGATGCTTTGCCATCCCGGGTCAGTTTTCCAGTTGGTAGAAAGCTGCGATCGCCCTGAAATGACGGTGATAACATTACCCGGCAGTTCCGGAAGGAATTCCATGCGCAACCAGTCATCGAGTGGTTTTAATTTTTCATAGGTATCTATCAGCAACACCACGTTTCCCTGGTGATTATCTATAGCTGACGAAATATCTCCCGGCTCCGCAAACGGTGATGCGGACTGGAAAAGTTGTTGGAAGCTATCAGGATGGGGTTCGATATAGCGGCAATCGACTTGAATAAAAGGAATAGATGATTCCTTGCAGCAATCGGCATATTGTTTAAGCAGGGTGGTCTTTCCCTGGCCACCGGGCCCGTATATATATACTAAATGAACAGGAGGCTCCGGCTCTTTGAGTAAATTCTGGAAGAAAGCCAGTTCTTTTTGTCTGCCGACAAAATTCTTTTTTCGTTGCTGTTGTAATATATCTTTTAGCCGGGCCATGTGAACTTCGGTAACTAAAAGTATATATTTCGTAATAAACAGGTGAATGGATTTCTCACCAGCCCTGTACCAGCAGGTTTTGGGCAGCTTTCATACTACATTTTTGGTATTGTGAATATGCTTTGACAGCCGCTGCTCCTGCCAATAAACCTCAAAACAAACTCTTCCTGCCTCGTCCACCTAATCCAAGCGACCCGAGCAATGACCGGACAATTGTATTGCCCGCTGTACGGGTCATGCCTTTCACGATAGGATTGTTTAAGAAGGTTATCTGGACGAGTTGCAGTTATAGCTCTTCTTCTCTTTCCAGCATCAATATCGCTCCCTGTGGTACAATGAAATACTTCTCATTTTCATACATTACTTCTGTAGCAGCGCTCACTAAAAAGATAGCAAGGTCACCTTCTTTCGCCTGCAAGGGGACATACTTTACTTTTTCGTCTTCGGATTTCCAGGGCTCATCTTCTACCGGCATGGGGATCGCATAGCCCGGGCCCGCTTTGATCACATAGCCCTGCTGAACTTTTTCTTTTTCCTGTACACCGGGCGGCAGGTAAAGCCCGCTCGCCGTCCGTTCGTCCGGTCTTGTGGGTTTGATCAAAAGACGATCACCAATAACAATAAGCTTCTTTAAGCGATTATCAGGAGTAATATGCATGAGAATATTTAACGTTAAAGATCCAGAATTTAAAGTTACAAAATCAAAAGACGGCCCGGCCTGTTTGTTTTAACAAAAAATTGAACCCGTAAAGATAGAACAGCAAATTAGCTTAACTTTATTTGCATTACAGTTTGGGGCCTTCAGCCTCAGGTCTTAAATTTTTAAACTAAACATAATGGAATCAAAGAAACCAAAAATCTTGTTGTGTGAAGATGATCCCAACCTGGGAAGTGTGCTGAAGAACTACCTCGAGTTAAATGATTACGATGTGACGCTGGAAAGAGATGGCCGTCTCGGCCTGGCTGCTTTTCAACGCCAGAAATTCGAGCTCTGCCTGCTGGATGTAATGATGCCGAATATGGATGGATTTACACTGGCTGAAGAAATACGTGATGTGGATCCCGATATCCCTTTATTCTTTCTCAGCGCCAAGACCATGAAAGAAGATATCATCCAGGGATATAAACTCGGCGCCGATGATTATATCACCAAGCCTTTTGACAGCGAGGTATTGTTGCTAAAAATAAAAGCTATCCTGAAACGCAATGAAGAAATGAACCGGGAAAGCGAAAACAAAGAGTTTGACCTGGCCAGTTATCATTTCAATCCCAAATTGCGCGAACTCTCCCATAAGGGAATGACACAAACTTTATCCCCGAAAGAAAATGAATTATTGAAAATGCTGGCCGAACATCTTAACGATCTTTTGCCAAGAGAGCAGGCTTTGAAAAAAATATGGGGCAGCGATACTTATTTCAATGGCCGGAGCATGGATGTCTACATTGCCAAGCTGAGAAAATACCTGAAGGATGATCCAAAGATCGAGATTGTAAATATCCATGGCAATGGTTTCAGGCTGGTGGTACAGGAGTGAGGTGAACTGTAGTAACCCGTAAATAAAGTATATACAGTAATAGGTAAATAGGGTATATAAAGCTGCTTCCCTGCTTTATATACCCTATTTACTTTTATACGTATTCCCGTTTTCTTACCGTTCAAACAAAGTGCCCGCATTTCCTCCCGAAGGCTTCTTACCCAGGTGTTCATACGCTTTAGCCGTCACCTCCCTTCCTCTTGGCGTACGTTGAAGAAACCCTTCCTGTATCAAAAAAGGCTCATATACTTCTTCCAGCGTTCCCGCTTCTTCACCCACCGCTGTGGCAATAGTGGTAATACCCACGGGTCCTCCTTTGAATTTTTCAATAATAGTAAGCAATATCTTATTATCCATATCATCCAGGCCATACTCGTCCACATTCAACGCTTTCAGCGCATGCCGGGTGATACCAATATCAATTTCACCATCATTCAATACCTGTGCGAAATCTCTTACTCTCCGCAATAAACCATTGGCAATCCTCGGTGTGCCGCGGCTGCGTCTCCCGATTTCACCTACTGCCTCTTTTGAAATAGTTGTATCCAGGATACCTGCCGAACGCAGGATAATCCTGTTCAGTGTCTCGGAGCTATAATATTCCAGCCTTGATTTAATAGCAAACCTTGAAAGCAATGGCGCGGTAAGCAAACCGCTTCGCGTAGTAGCGCCAATCAGGGTAAAGGGGTTCAGGTTGATCTGTATGCTCCTGGCATTGGGGCCACTGTCCACCATGATGTCTATCCGGTAATCTTCCATCGCTGCATATAAGTATTCCTCCACTACCGTACTCAGCCGGTGAATTTCGTCAATGAACAAAACATCGTTGGGTTCGAGATTAGTAAGGAGACCTGCAAGATCACCCGGCTTTTCAATGACGGGGCCGGACGTCTCTTTGATATTAACCCCAAGCTCGTTGGCTACGATCCGTGATAAAGTAGTTTTGCCAAGACCCGGGGGACCGTGAAATAATACATGATCGAGTGCTTCACCGCGAATCTTTGCCGCTTTGATAAATATCCTGAGATTTTCGATGATCTGCTCCTGCCCTGCAAAATCACTGATATGGGAAGGACGGATATTGTTTTCAAACTCCTTATCGCCCGCTGTTAAGTTGCTTTTATCACTATTCAAATTCGGGTTATCCATGAACTTTTTTTGATAATATTTGTAAAACTAATCATAAAAACTTTCTGATATGAAAATAGGGATTATTGGCTCCGGTCCCGTTGGTCAAACATTGGCAAAAGCTTTTCTGTCCGAAGGAAACGAAGTAATGCTTGGTACCAGGAACATTTTGAAAGAAGAAATGGTAAAATGGAAAAAAGAGAACGCCAAAGGACAGGTGGGCAGTTTTGAAGAAACGGCCAGGTTTGGTGAATTACTGGTGCTTGCTACAGCAGGTTCCGTTACTGAAAATGCTATTCAATTGGCAGGAGTAAACAATTTTAAAAACAAAACAGTAATCGATACCACCAACCCGATAGCCAAGGCTCCCCCTGAAAATGGTGTATTGAAATATTTCACAACACTGGAAGATTCATTGATGGAAAGAATTCAGAAACAATTGCCGGATGCAAAACTGGTAAAGGCATTTAATAGTGTCGGCCACGCCTTTATGTATAAGCCGGCTTTCCCCGGCGGCAAACCTACTATGTTCATTTGTGGTAATGATGACACGGCTAAAAAAATCGTAACAGGTATCCTTACCGCCTTCGGATGGGAAACAGAAGATATGGGCAGGGCTGAAGCCGCCCGTGCCATCGAACCATTATGCATTCTCTGGTGCATCCCCGGTTTTATCCGCAATCAATGGACACATGCGTTTAAATTGCTGAAAGCCTGAGCAGAAATGAAAAATACAGTCCTGATAGTTATCGGGACTATGTTTTATATTTTACATTTATTTACCTGATCAATGACATCCGGAGATTTTCATAGCAGTTTATCATTACCCGAACCTCCGTCTTCCTTTTCATCTTATCTTCAAGCATTATGGTATGACGGAAAGGAAGACTGGGAAAAAGCTCACACCATCATCCAGGATATAAATGACTCCACCGCCGCATGGATACATGCATACCTTCACCGAAAGGAAGGCGATTTAGGAAACGCTGATTACTGGTATAGCAGAGCCGGTAAAAAAAGACCCCCTGTATCATTGCAGCAGGAATGGGAAACCATTGTCAAAGAATTGACCGATTCCTGATTTTTCGTTACTTAACTAATTCACAAATATTGATTCAACTGCAGGATAAGATCAGGATCGGGACAGTTAGCCAAATATTTCTCTCTTTCTGAATATTTGCATACGCCGGGATAATCACCACTCCATCCCTGCAGATCATTTATCACCTGGAAATGCAGGTGGGGCGGCCATTGCCCGTTCTCAGCCGGTATTCCAAAACCGGCAAAAATATCTCCTTTCCCTACCCGGTTTCCTTCCTGCAGGTTTTGTATGGAAGTTAAACTCAAATGCCCGTACAAAGTATAAAAGCTATGCCCCTGTAATTGGTGCGAGAGAATAATGGTCGTACCATAATCACCCGGCCTGTTATTAAAAGCAAAACTGTGAACTATTCCATCCAGTGGCGCTATGATGGCTGTACCGGGTTTACCCCATATATCGACACCAAGATGCAACCGTCTTGGTTCCTCTCCGGGAGTTTTTCCGTCAAAAACTTTGCTTTTACTGTACACTTCACGGTATTCCGCATAACCACCTGTTCCATACCTGGCTCTTTCATTTTCCAGCTTACTATTTATATAACTGCAAAACGAACGGATATCACTCAGAATATCTTCATTCAATTCAGTATTTCTGACAGTAAAATCAAGCAACAATAATTTATCTTTTCCCGGGTCAAAAGGAACAACCGGTTCAAAGAGGTGCCGGTTAGCTTCCAGGATTGAAATAAGTTCATTCATGGCCCATGAAATTACTTTGTAATGGTAAAACAAAAAAACCCCGGGTAACCCGGGGTTTGAATATTTGGCAGGAGAGAAATCAATATTAACGGGAAACGATCACTTTAAAAGTTTTTTCTGATGTTCTGACTCCTCCATCGTAATAGAACTTGACCATATACACTCCGCCCGGCAGGTAACTGAGATCAACAGGTATTACCCGGCCCCATGCCAGCCCGCCAAACTGCTTCGTTGTTATCAGCGCGCCGTCATTCGAGTATACTTTCATCGTCAGGTAACTATACAAGACACTATGGATTTGTATATTAAACTGACCATTATTGGGGTTGGGATAGAGGAATAACGCGTTATCCCTAAGCAGAATGATCCTTTCGGGGCAATCTTTTACGGCTATTTTCTTCGTCGAAGTTGAAGTACATCCTGCGACACTGGTATAACTATACGAAAGCGTATAGGTGCCCACAGCCGTCGCCGGCGGTACAAAGTTGGTTCCCGATACTCCTACACCACTCCAGGCTCCGCCAACAGGACTTGCTACAAGCGGTATTAAAGGATCGCTGGTACAAACTGTATCCGGAATGCTGCCCACCGTAATTACCGGGTAAGGATTGACGGTTACTGTAGCCGTAGCAGAAGCTGTGCAACCCGCTGCTGTGGTAGCTGTAACAGTATAAGTACTGGTGGCAGCCGGGTTGGCATATAATGAATAAGCATTTCCTCCTGGATAAGCTGTGGTCGCTCCCGCGTTGGTGTATAATCCGCTTACCGGTGTCCAGGTGATAACCGGGGTTAATATCTGGTAAGTAATCGTAATAGACCACGATGTCAATGTTCCTACATCGCCGGGAACGCCATCGGCCATCGCTAATGTCCAGGTCCCGTTTGGCACAGAGTACAAGTCGGCAAAACCGGTTGCATTGGAAACATAACCTGCCGGATTTTGAACTCCGGTAAAAGCGATCGTTGTATTGATAGCATCAGGTTTAAATATACCTGTACGGGGAGCTGCCGCCGAGGTTAAGGCATTAACGCCGGCAGAACTGATAACGGTATTCACAAAATTGAATCCGCTGACATCAGTACCTCCTATATATTTATCGAGGTTCAGGATATTACCGTTAGGCGCTTTCAGGTTAAAGATCATATCTCCCACCCATGTATGAGTCATATTCAGCGTTACGCTCATCGCCGTAACGGTAGCTCCGGCGGGAACACCGCTTACTGCCAATGAATGCGAAGCACCCGCAGCGCTTGCATCAGGAACAGGAATTGAGATAGTTCCTGAAGAGAAAACAGGGAGAGTAACCGGCGGAGGAGATGGAGCAAACTGTGTGCTCAACTGTACCGGGTTACCAATACATATTTGCGCGCTCGAAGGTGTAATAACCGGTGTTGGCGGATTGGGGTTAACGTTAACCGTTGTACTATAAGCGTCGTTTCCTGTTTCAGGATCATCCGATGGAACAACAGTATGGGTGGCGACATTAATGTTGTATAAGCCACCGCTTGAGAAATTGAATGCGGGGCTCAGGTAGACACTCATCGAAGCACCCGGAGCCAATGTTCCTGAATTCAGCAACGCACTCGGGCTACCTGTCAAAGGACCAGTAATGCTGCTTGTAATATTTACATTATGAAGCCCAAAATCAACGGTTGTTGTATTATAATTTTTGATAGTAGCCTGAATGAATACGGGGCTGGTAGTAGGACAATTGATCGACGGAATAGTGACGCCGGTAATGCCTACATCAACCAACGGAGCGAGTTTAACGCTTACGTTATCCAGATACAGGAAGGCCTGGTCGGCAAGTGATATTGCATGGAAACCGATATAGTAAACACCTGTAGTCGCAGGAGTAAAATCAACAATGGCGGAATCAAACGGATTGGCCAATGCAGTGTTGATACTATTATTGGTGTAGATGAGATTGGTCATTGAGCCAGAATAGGCCTGTGTGCCATATCTTACTTCGAGCCGCTCGGTCCATGTCGGTCCATCCGATCCTTTGAAGAAGAACTTCAGCCGGTAAGCAGTACCGCCAGTAAGATTTAATCCCTGCAGGTAGAAATAATCGTCGGCAGGACGGGAAGAATTCCCGGCATCATACAAATAGCGGATCGTTTTGGTGGGTGAAACATAAGTTTGCGTGTTAGTGCCACCATCATAGGTAAACCATGATCCTCCACCACTGTTAGGTATAGGGCCGTTATTGCCATTTAGATCTTCTACACTTGTACAGGTAGGTGGCGCAGGAACAACAGATGATTCAAAGTCTTGTAAATACGGGATATTCGTCGCATTACACAATGTTGTAGCAGTAACCTTTTTATTTGTACTGAAATCAACACCAGCGATACAAATTTTCCTTACATAGAAATCATAGGCTGTGCTGGGTGTAAGAGACCCGACAGTAATGGGTGATCCGGCGCCGAGTACAACAGTGCCACCTGCACCCGGAGTATTGGTAGTACCCGGAGTAAAGCCCGGAGGACCGTACTCAACGATGTATCCAACGGTTGGGGTAGTTGCCGGGGGAGTAAAGTTCACGATTACCGTGGTAGGAGAAACAGCCACTGCAGTTACATTTGAAACCGGCAGGCATGAAGGCGTTTGCTCTACCGTAATATTATCTAAGAAAAGGTTATTACCAAAGGCAGAAATACCCCTGAATAAAAGCCTGTTGGTGCCTATGGGCAGGTCAACGGCCATATTCTGCCACTGCGATGCAGCCGGTGTAAAAGGAGCAAAAGAAGCTCCTCCCGTATTTAACGGGCCGCCAGTTCCTCCATCATAAAGGATCAAACTTGTATAAGAAGCGCCACCATTTGTAGAATAGAATATCTGGAGTTGGTCATCTTCTCCGGCGAAAGTAGCGTAAGCTTCATCAAAAGTCAGCCGGTAACCTGTCGGAACTGCCGTAAATAAAGGCGAAACAAGATCAAAACTTCCGCTACTGGCATCGTAGAAATCAAACTGTGATGACCCGGCCCCCACGCCATTAGCGCTGGCGGCATTGCCAAATAAGTATGTCGTATTATTTCTTGTCCAGCAAGTAGGCGGGAAAGTCGTCGCGTAAGTTGAGAATGTTTCAGTAAAGGGTGTACCTATTGCATTACACGGAGTAGTGAATCCAAATCCTGCCGTCCATGCACTGAATACACCACCACAATCTGAACGAACATAATAGCTATAAGTAGTATTGGCAGTAAGACCGGTTGCGTTTGCAGTGGTAACGCCTGCTGCCGTCACACCGCTTGCGGCAAGACCGGCAGCGCCGCTGCCTGCTGCACCGGATGTGCGTACTTCCCACTGGTAGCCATTCGTTGGATTAGATGGTGAAGCTGTCCAGCTAAGCGTAGCCGTAGTCGGGGTTGAAGCAGTAACTGTCAACCCGGAAGGATCAACGCAGGGAGGAGTGGCCTGGATTGTAACAGCATCGAGGCTGCAATTATCGCCAAAAACTGAATGGAACTTGAAGCCAACAAGAATTGAAGCCTGGTTGCCTGCGGCTGCAGGTAAAGTGATCTTTTTAAGTTTCCATTGGCCTGTTCCCGATGCTAAACTAACATCCTGGCGCGGAATGAAACTTCCGGCATCAACCCAGGTAGTTCCATCCAATGAATATTGTACCTGCACCCCTTCCAATAAGGTAGTATAAAAAGGACTGTTTTCATTGAACCAATAAAATTGAACATCAACACTTGCCGTACCTGTAGTTACAACGGCTGGTGAAATTAATCTCGTTTCATTGCCACTTCCAATACTAAAAGAGTTCCAGTAAACATATCTTGTCCCTTCAAATGGTGTGGTAGTTGGGTTAGAACTGCTTGTTTGGAAAGTTATAGCTCCTGTACCAACTACAAACTGTTGTGACCAGCAACCTGGAAATACAGTTGTTCCGGATGTATTAAAACCTTCATTTACCGGCAAGGGTACGGGAGCTGAAACAGTTACCAATAAACTTGTTGACCAGGCATCAGTACCACTGCAAGTCATTTTTCTGCGGAAATAAGTATTTACAGTTACACTGGTAGTGAGTGTCTGTCCTGTTGCACCGCCTACATTAGTCCATGTTGAACCATCGGGAGAGGATTCCCATTGATAAGTTAATCCTGTTCCAAAACTAGCACCTGTGACAGAAAGAGTAAAGCTCACACCCGGACAACTGATGCCCACAGGACCTTGTGTTGTGCCACCGGCAAGAGATCCCGGTACACAGGGCGGTGGCGGAAAAAATGTATACATAGTTCCGCTACCAGGCCATGCGGTATTTGAATTATTGGCTGTAGTCGTACTTGACGCATTACCAGGTGTTGTTATGGAAATGAAATTAGTAGCAACCGCTCCATTAATTCCAATTGAAGCGCTTGAACTTGGTCCGACACCGGCACCGTACCTGAACTCAATTGTGCCGCTGGTTTCGTATAGCCATGCCTGCATGGTAGAATTGGCAGCACCGACTGTATTTCTCGGAACAGTAACAAACCATTGCACTACTAATATCCTGTTTGGAGCTGACCCTGTTACCACAAAGCTCACTGAACCACCTGTTCCGGTAGCAAGATCATCCCAGAAAGGAAATAATTTAGGGATGTTTGTTGTACTTGTAATAGCATTACCGAACTGGGCTACAGCAGCCGGGGCGCCTAATTTAATAAACCCATCAGGGGAAGCTGAAAACTGAGTATAAGGCACTCCTTCATAATTGAATGTAAATCCTATATTTTGAATCGCTGATGGAGCATCATCCACACCTGCAGTCACAATCGTGGTCGCACCTGTCATAGGATCTAACGTAGCACCCGTTGAGGAAATATAGATGTATGTATTAGCTAGCTGAGCACTTGTATTTTGCTTGAAGGCCAGAAAAGAAAATAAAGTAAAAAGCAGAAAGTAGATCTTTCTCATAAGCAGAGTTTGTGATTAGTAGTATATGTTTTGGCAGTCCCGTCCAGGACTATTTAGTGTTGAAAGGTATCCATTTTTTCGCTTCGTGCAATTTTTCGCCGCAATTTTCTTTTTGCTGCTTTTTGATGGCTGTAACCGCTATTCTTCTGACTTACAACGGATAATTTTTTTCCCTGATTCATGTGCCTTGTCGCATGGCGAACATTGCATACTACCGGGATAATCTTTCCGTTTTAAGAAGGGTTAATATTTTTTGTAACTACTAAAAATCAACTACTTGAAAGGCATTATTTGCAAAGCTGCCCTCATCGTCATCTTCTTCCTGCCGCAAGTGCTCAATGCCCAGATGATAACAGGAGTATGGAAAGGAAAAATCAACCGGCAAAAAGTTGAACTGAAGATCATTCAGAAAGGCGATAGCCTTACCGGCACTTCGTATTATTATGAATCAGCCAGTGCATTCCGCCGCTATAGTATCAAGGGATATTTTGATGCGGAATCGAATGAAGCCGTGTGGTGGGATGACCAGTTAATAGAAGAAAGATCGGGTAAATTCAATACACTCACTCCCGGGAAAATCCCTTTATTATCAAGAGCCGATTTTAACTGCCCCGGCAGTGGCAAAATGATGCTGGATGGAAAAGCAGGAAAAGTGTATGACGAAGATCCTAAAGAGGATCTTCATCTTAATAAAACAGACCAGGGTATATTTAACGATGAATGGAATTTTGTGATCGATAATTATCTTACCGGGGCAAACGATCCTGATATTATCGATAGCGTCGCTGCCTTGCGTCCTGTTGCTCTTCAGCCATCCACCGGGATTATTGGATACCCGGAAAAACCGAAAGCGACAGCCATTAATGATAAAAATTCATCTCAACCCGAACACCCGCCGGGAACGATAAAAATGCCGGCTAGTGTGCAGCAGCCGGTAAAGCAGCAAACCAACGAGGAGAAATTCAATTCACGCAAAAAAGTTTTCATTACAGAAATCCCCGTAACCGGTGACTCCATCGAACTGCGTTTTTATGATAATGCGGAAATAGATGGCGATTCCATCGCTCTTTTCCTGAACGATAAAATGATTTTCGAGCATATCCGGCTGCTCGGAAGCCCTTATACCATTAAACTCGCAGTAAGTGAATTAAAGGAAACGAATGAACTGACAATGGTAGCGGAAAATCTCGGCTCCATCCCGCCAAATACTTCTTACATGGTAGTATTGGTAGGCGATAAAAGATACGGTACCCAGTTGGAAAGTACTGAGGGAAGCAGCGCGATGGTCCGGTTTGTGAAGAAGTCAAAAAGTCAATAATGTAATATTTAACGTTGAAGGGTTTAAGGGTTCTTTAGGTTGAAAATTTCTTATCGGTAAGAACAGCATCAATGTGTAACAACCCTTCAACCCTTAAACGTTAAACGTCCATCACTTCAGCATCTTCAAAATTTCCTCAATCGCCCGATCCAACTGCGGATCACGGCCATTGATCTTATCTTCAAAAGTATTAATGACTAAAATATCCGGATGCACCCCCGTTGCCTCGAGATCTTTTCCTTCCAGGCTATAACAACCCCATGCCGGCATACGGACAGATGACCCGTCAACCAGGGTGACGCCACTGGTAAAAATGATCCAATGATAGGTCTCGTTGCCTACGATCTTTCCAAGCTTCAAAGCTTTAAAGCCCTGCGTTGTCATTTCTGCATCGCTCAACGATTGCTCATTGGTCAATAAAATAATCGGCTTATCACTTGGTGAAAAATTGGACTGCGGCGCCAGTTTTCCTTCCCGGTATTTCCATTGCAGGTAAGAACGCTGGCTCAGGAACTTAAGCACTTCATCATGCACATTACCTCCCGTATTGTATCGTATATCAAAGATCAAAGCATCTTTCCTGTTCAGTTCCTGCGTCATGTCAATAATAAACTGTTCCAGTTCACCCTGGCCCATATTCTTCATGTACCCATATGCGATACGCCCTTTACTTTTTTCATCCACCCTTTTCTGGTTATTATCTACCCATTCATCATAGAGATTGTTGAACAGTGAAGCCTGCGGGTGAACCTTTACTTCTTCGTTCTTGCCATTCCGGCTAAAAGTCAGTCTCAGTTCCCTGTCCAATGAAGGAACAGTGAAGTAATAATTGCGATCTTTTTTCACATCCACATTTTCATCATTCACTTTTATCAATACATCGCCGGGTTTTATATCCACTCCTTTTTTATCCGCCGCGGAACGTTTGACGACATATTTTACTTTATACGGATCCATATCTTCAAACACGATACCTGTTTCCATCGTACGATTGGTCAGCGCGATATTCTCATCGTCTCCAAAGGTTCCAAAACCCTGGTGCGATGAATTCAGTTCACCCAGCATATCATTCAGCATTACTCTCAGGTCAGCACGGTTATTCAGGTAAGGAATGAATGGCTGGTAATATTCTTTTGTTTTTTTCCAATTAAGACCATGAAAGTTTCCATCATAATAATTCTCTTCTATCTGCGCCCAGGCTTCCTCGAACATCTGGCTGAATTCAGCCGACAAATTTCTCCGGAATGTATAACTGATACTGACAGGATCCACCTTATTGGCGTCCAGGTTGAGCTTGCTGATATTTCCATTGAACAGTACATATAACTTATCCCCCGCTTCTTCGATATCGAATCCAAAGCCCCCATCCGTCCCGTCGATTTTTTCAGTTTTATTTTGTTCAAACGGCTCGACCACTGTTTTCCAAAGCGCATTGCGCCCTTCTCCATGATTGCTGGTATACAATACGGTTGTCTTTTCTCCTTTCTGGTAAACATATTGCAGGAATTGGGCCCCCAGTGATGGACTTATTTGTTCCAGTCTTTCCATGATAAGGTCAGCATCAATCGCTATTGTTTTAGTATCAGCCGCAGCCGGTAGCGTTTTTTTCGCCGTATCCTTCTTTTCTTCTTTAAAAAGTTCATTGAATTTATCTGCCCGGTAAGGATCATCTAATTTTTCCAAAGCCACACGGTATACTTTCGCATTAGGCATGCCAAAAGGATAAGCCGGCTTTAAACGCTGGGAAGTGAAATAAATATATTTTCCATCAGGTGACCAGAGGGGACCACTCTCTGTAATACCGGTATTGGTGAGATTGGTAGTTTTATTCTCTTTTATATTGTAAACAAAAATGTCCTGTTCAAAATTCCGGTAAGCCGTAAATAGCACATATTCATCATTAGGGGAAAAACCAGGGTTACTGTTCTGGAAACCCCATATCTCATCCTTCACCACTGTTTTACTTTCCATTGTTTTGGTATCCAGCAATCTTACTTCATCCCGGCCACTCAGGTAAACCGCTTTACTCCTGTTTTTATTCATAACAATGGAACGGTTGTCTTTTTTATCATCGGTGAGTTGTTTCGGTGAGCCACTGCTGTCTGCAGGTATAACATACCAGTTGGTGTATCCACCCAGTGTCTGGCTGAACAATAATCTTTTACTGTCGCTTAACCATTTTACTTCTTCCGCTCTTTCCGATGAGCCGCGATTGACCTGCCGGATGAATTTACCCTCGATATCACTTACAAATAATTCGCCCCTGGAAGTAAAAGCCAGCTTTTTTCCATCCGGGGATATATCGAATGCTGTTATATTTCCCTTTACATCAAAATCTTTTTCCTTGGGTAATATATTATTCCGGATAATAGAAATATCCATCCGGGTGGCTTTACCGGTTTTCACATCGTAGAGCCACAACTGGTAATCTTTTTCAAATACCACTTTGCCCCCATTGGCATTTACAGAGGGCGTTTTTATCGAGGAAGTGAATTTTGTCAATTCTTTTTTCTTTCCATCCTCCAGCGTATAGAGATTGTATTCCCCATTCGCCTCATCAGAGATGAAATAAATCTTTCCATTCCTGTCAATTGTAGCTCCGAAATCTTTTCCTATCCAGTCCGTATATCGTTTATACTGCTTTGTTTTGGGGTTGTACGACTGAATATCGGGATTGAAAGGTCCCTTATATCTTTTCCGTTGTACCTGGTTGCTGCTTTCCCATGTATCATTGAAGAAAATTTCCCCACTGGTGGGATGTTCGGATAAATTGTGATCATACTGGAAAAAATAATTGCCGAAAACTCTTACCGGGGTGCCTCCATCAGCCGAAACCTTATAACCTGCTATTTGTCCCATACGGTTGCTGTTAAAATAAATGTATTTGGAATCCCAGCTCCAGCTTGTTACTTCATCATTGCCGCTATGATAGGTGATCTGTTTTATTTCTCCGCCATTCACCGGCATCAGGAACACATCGGCATTACCATATTGCCTGCCGGTAAAAGCGATCCATTTCCCGTCGGGTGAAACTCTTGGACTGCTTTCATAACCCTGCATCGCAGTAAGTCTTGAAGCCAGGCCGTCTTTTATATCGGCTTTCCACAAGTCGCCTTCAAAACTGAATATGACTGTCTGCCCGTCCGGTGTAAGGCAGGGATTCGATAAAAAATAAGCTTCATTGTTTTGGGCTGAAAGTAATAAGGAAAAAAAACTCGCAATAAAAAGAAAGACATTTCTCATAGCAGAATAATTTGAGGTTGAAATTACAACTGAAACAATTTACGCGTTTACCACCTGTAAAGAAAAGTTAGCTCTCCCGAACGTTGTTTATTCATAGAAGACAAAAAGACCGAAAGTCAGGAAGTCTAGTCTTTAAAACGAAGAATTTTACAACTATGTGGAAAAATTCTTCAGGACTTCCTGGCTCCCGGTCTTCCCGTCTTCTATTCAATACGATTAGTGGGCCACTATAACTTTAAAAGTCTTTTTCGCCGTTCCTGTTCCATCGCCATAATAAAACTTAACCATATAAACCGAGCCGGGCAGGTAGCTAAGATCAACAGGTATAATACGCCCCCATGCCAACCCGTTCAATTGCTGCGTTCTTAGCAGCGCGCCATTATTAGCAAATACTTTCATCACGAGGTAACTATACAGTACGCTATTGACCCTTATATTAAACTGGCCATTGTTCGGATTCGGATATAATATCAGTGCGTTATCGCTTAGCTGTACGATCCTTTCGGGGCAATCCTCCACTTTGGCCGTGGTAGTAGCTGTTGATATGCAACCAGAATTGTCTGCATAGGTATAGGTTAACAGGTAACTACCCAATGTTGCAGCCGTAGGCACGAAATTATTGCCGGATATCCCTGTACCGCTCCATACACCGCCAATGGGAGTCGCCCCAAGGTGGATCGCAGTATCACTGAGACAAATTTTCGATGGAAGAGCCGTTATGGTTATTGATGTCGCCCCACCCAGGGTTAAGGTAGCTGCATTGGAATTAATGGTACCGCAAGTACCCGTTACTGCACAACGATAGCGGTAACCGTTCATGACATTTGTAACCGCGAAATTTAAAGTAGATGAAGTTTGCCCGGTTAAGTTATTATAAGTAGTTCCGCCATCTGTACTCAACTGCCATTGATAGCCCAATGTACCCGAACCGTTGGCCGCTACTGTAAAACCGGCATTGGTCCCGGCGCACTGTGTTACATTGACGGGTTGCGTAGTCACTGTTACAAGGCTGGAAACAGTCAGTGTTACCGCATTAGATGTTGCAGAACCTAAAGAATTACTGGCTATACAACGATACCGGTCACCATTCAAAGCCGCTGTAGCGGTGACGGTCAGGGTTGATGCCGTTTGCCCGGCTAAATTATTATAAGTAGTTCCGCCATCTGTACTCAGCTGCCATTGATAAGTTGGCAAAGGACTTCCTGCTGCGGCTACGGTAAAAGTTACGGGGCTGCCTTCACATGCCGTTGTATTAGAAGGCTGTGTTGTAATGGACACTATACCGCTCGATTTTACAAAGACAGGAACAACGGATGAATCAATCCTGGTACCCGATGAATTATATAATCCTGCCTTGACAATGCCACCACAGCCATTCATCTGTAAAACATCATCTACAAACCAGCCCTCATAAGTGGAGCCGCTTGCATTGCTGGCATTACTTCTCATTCTTAACCTGGCTATCACCGACTGACCGCTGAATGAGGAAAGATCAAGAACAGTATTGATGAATTGGCCATTGCCCTGTCCATAGCTTACACCGCTAAAGGCTCTTTGACCGCTACCCCAGGGTGAACTCACATTCATGGTAGTATTATATCCATTCTGTATAATATACGGGCCTGCATCCAACCAGGTGAGCCCATTATCATTAGAGATTTCTATTTTCCCCCCGTCAATATAATTTTCAGTAACATAATAATGTTTGAAAGAAAGGATGGAGAGGCTTCCTGCAGTAAAGGCGTTTGAAGTAAGCGTAAAGTCAGTCGTTCCGGGTGAATTGGCTGCAAACCATGAATTGGAAGGGCTGCTGAAACGGGTGCTGCTTTGCACCCACTGTGTCACCCCTGTACTGGCCGCGGATGTTAATCCCCCGGTCGTCGCTCCATCACGATTATCATTGATGGCTGTATCAATATTGCAGCCCCCTGTTGTTGCCTGCAGCGTTACGGAATAAGTTTTTGTTTCCAGCGCTGTAGTAAAACTAACAGGTGAGAAGGTAACAACATTACCATTGAGTGTTCCGCCGGTACTGTTGACATAAGTGAACCCGGCAGGAATAGTATCTCTTATTATATTATTGTTTGATGGAACCTGGCATTGACAGGAAGCCGACAGGTTAACCGTTACCTGTGAACCCTGGGCGACTGCTACAGGAGCAGCCGATTTGGCAAGGGTAATGGAGGAAGGCAAATCAAAAGCGGCTACCTGGTCGGTAGCGCTGCCGGAACTTCCCTGTATCGCGCTGTATCCCATTCCTCTTCTTGCAAATGCATTCCAGATAGCGCATTTATGCCTGAAATTGTATAAAATAGAATCAGCAGCGAGGATAGCATTTCTTGCATCAAGAAATCCGGGTCTGCACGACTGTAATCTCATTCCTTCCATGACAAGTCTTAATGCGATTGCATTACCACCCGGTCCGGTTGCGTTATATATATTAGGATCAATGACGCCTTCCATTTGAATAATATTCCAGGTCATATCCCACAATGCGGATGTCCATACTTCGCCGATATAATGTACTTCCGTACTGACATTGGCAAGATCAGCATAGGTATGCGGATTTACTGCCATATTCAACGTATAAGGATAGGTGCGAATACCGGATCCGGTAGCTGGTTCGCCTAATGCATAGGTACCCATCGTGCGCGGCAGGTTACCATCTGTTAATTGTGCTGTTGACCAGTTTGTGACCATCATCAATGCCATGTAATCGCTCCATCCTTCACCACCCTGTTCCGCATTAGCCAGGCAACTTGCATTGTTGCGCCCGCCTGTAAGACGATTGGAGATGCCATGACCATATTCGTGACAAACTACGCCATTATCTATATCACCGTCAATGCCTACACCCGCGGACAGGGTAACATTGACATTGTTGGCTAATTGCGCCGCAATGGTCGCGCCATCTACATCCGATATCATTACCGCAGGGATAGTGATAGTATTATCAGGCCCCCCACCCATAGTAATAGGCGAGCCGGGAACATTATTAACCATGATGACTGCAATAGCCCCGGCATTCTGGGCATTCTTTACTTTAACCGTAAAGTTGCAGCTCCCTCTTATTATGAGAGCTATTTTTCCGGAAATGGTATTAGCAGGAGGTGCTACGCATGCTAAATGGGCTGTACCGCCTGCGTCGTCGTTATAAAAAACAACCTGGCCTGTTACAGGCCCTGTATTCTGAAGCAGGTTAGTCGCACTCATCGCGCCTTCCACTGCCTGGTAAGAACCTGCAATGGCTGCAGGACTGTTTACAACGAAACTGGGGACCGCGCTCCATAAATACATCTGCATTCTTCCACTGCCGCCATCCGCCGGGGTAGAAAAATTTGCATTATTGGTTCCCGAAGCATCCTGTGCTTCTGCTCTTACAAAATCATTGCCCGCGCCTCCTCTGCCCAGGTTATCTGCCTGGAAGTTTCCGGATGCTTCATCAAATCCGTACTGGTACATTACATCATGCATCAGGTTGTTCCAGTAGAAGAGGTTGTCCAATGCAAATTTCCTGTTGGTAATATCGGAGGGCTGAATGGCAAAATTTGGTGGATTGACAAAATTAAGAACCGGTACAGGAGTTATGGATGTATCCGGGAAATTAGTTGCACTGGCGGTATTATTATTGAGAATGTCCAGGTAAGCAAAAACATTATTGCCACGGGTTATATTATAGTCAGTGGTTCCGTCGTAATGCCATCCATCGGTAGTAGCATTGTTTACTGCCCCGGCCTTTAACCAGGGTTCATTTTCAACAGCAATTGTTCCGCTTACGGGATTTTCACCGGGAAAACGTACTACTTTATAAGCGGCATTGGTAACGGCAGGCGGCGGTGGCGGATTGCTGGCAATATTTGTTGGCGCGGCAATGGTGTTATTATTATTTTGAAACCCGGAAGAATGACCGCTATGAGTCAGTCCCTGTATATCTTCATGTACAGTCCAGTTATCCTTGTCTATTACATTTCCGGTTAAAGCATCAATGCGAACATTCCACCAATTGGAAGAGCCCGCTACATCAATATTTACATTCCAGGCCAGTTTTATTGTTTGCAGCTCATCATCCGTTACCCAGAACAATTCTGTTTCGATATTTTGTTTAGCTATACCTGCCGGAGAAAAAATGATCTTTTTTTCGGCAATAAATTTATTCTCTATCGCCAGTAGGTTGACGGGGGCTGTTAATTGTAAGTGCTGCGCGGAAAGGGTTACTGCCTGGTCAGCCGGGATGGATGGTGCGGCCTGGCCCGCTTTCGATGCAATATCATTCACAAATTTTCCGGAAGTATACAACAATTTATTATCCCTGAATGCCGCGGTAATAATCGTATTATGAACTTTGATGCCCTCCCATGTCTGCTGAATATAAGCATGCAGGATCCCTGTAACGGCATCCGTAAAATAACTGCTTATGGAAGCATTGCCGGCGTCGGCCGGGCTAATATGCAACTGGGCCGCATTTGTTTTGACCAGGTCAAGAACTGTTTTTTCAGATATTTCCTGGGCATATAATTTACAGATAGGAGTAAGGGCGACCATAATAAGTATGGCCACAGGGTAGAGTTTTCTCATGCAGTGAGTTTTGCATGAAAGTAAGGCAAATTTCAACTCATACAAAACAGGATAAATATCCCGGTTGCAAAATCTCCTGTTTTGTTTAAAACCTACTTACGTTCACGCAATTATATTTACTATTTTACTATCCTGAAACCCTGGTTACTGAAAGAAGCATGGATATTCACGCGGCCAATATCATACGAGTTAAAGAAATTGCAGGCATTCTTGCTGCACCACCAGGAGCCGCCACGGGCATGAGCGATCGTATTACTTTCTGATTTTTTTAATTTCCCGGTGCAAAACTCAAATACATTACCATACATATCATACAATCCCCAGGGATTGGGTGCAAAGCTTGCCACCGGTGATGTGTACATATACCCGTCAGAACTATCCGCGGTAAGATGATTTCGCCCATGCCAGATGTTGGCATACTCAGAAATTTTTTCCCTGTCATTACCAAAAAAATAATCTCCGTCTGAGCCGGCCCGGCAAGCAATTTCCCATTCTTCGAGTGAAGGCAACCGAACACCGGCCCATTGGCAATAAGCCAATATATCATTATAGCTGATGCAGGTGACTGGATGATTCATTTTATTTTCAATACCTCCGCGGCTGATTCCATTGGGATATCTCCAGTATGCCGTTGAATCTTCTATCCATTCAAATTCTTTTAAACCGGGCTCGAATACCATGGCATTATGCATTCTTTCCGCGTCGGTTTTATAGGAAGTAGCCGCGACAAATTTTTCAAACTGGGCATTCGTTGTCTCAGTTTTGGCAATAGAGAAATCGTTTACTTCCACTTTACGAAGCGGGTTCAGGAAGTGACCTTTTTTACCAACACTGTAAATTCCCTTGTGTACCCGGACAAAATTGCTGTCTGTTTCGCCGGGAGCCGGTACAGGTTGTGCCGGCAAACGATATGCGCCAAACAGGAAAACAACAGAGAAAAGACAAGTTTTATTTTTTAGTCGCATTATAAAAATCCATCGCTCGTTTAATGATCAGGTCTTCATTGGCCTGGTTATAATTCAGGTAAGACCGGTAGCTGGACTCGTCGCTGTATAATTTCCGGTATGAACCTGAAACAATAAAAGGACCGTATTCATTTTCTTTCATCATCTGCAAAAAAAGGGTCAGGATATCCAGGTCTCTCATTGTCTTATTGCCTTTATAGATGGTAATGAGAAACGGGATCATCTCTTTGGCGTTTATCTCCAGGATAGCGTGCTTAAAATTAACCCCGACTCTTTTACTCCTGGTAATAGACCCTTCCATCAGGGCTATTACAGAATCCCGGTTAGTCGCCAGGAAGGTTAACTGCCGGTCGCTCCATTGAAATTCATTGAAGGCATCGGGTATATAGGCAAATATCTTTATTTGTTCATTCGGCTGGGGAGGCATATAATCGCAATTCTGGCTATATGATTCGGCATGGATCATATTGTACGTAAACTTTTCCCGGAAAGACAGCGCTTCATAGAGCTTAGGGCTCAACGCTTCATTATCTTCTTCATCCGATTTTATTTTTTGAATCAGCGCTTTGATCTTAACCAAACCATAAGGCGGTACGGTAGGTTTGAGACGATAATCATGATAAGCCCGGCTCTCTTTGCTCTTACGCGGAACACGCTGCGCGAACCCTGCTGTGAATGAAAAAACAAAAAGAAGTGCCAGGACATATTTCATGGTGACGATTTGATTTAAAGTTACTAAGAAACTGAAGTCTTGAAAAATTGGCAATATGAACAGTGATACATTTTGGAATTTTGTCCTTCGCTTTGCCCGGGATGATGCTAAAAAATCATTACTGTCTGGTAAAAATCTTCTGTTATTTTGACAACTGCTTTGAGAATAGCGTCCTTATATGCGCCGGTCACTACTACTTTGTCATCTATCTTTCCGCTGATAGAAATAATTCCCGGTTTTATCTTTGCCATAGACATTTTTTTTGTAAATTGAAAGATGGAATCAACGGGAGGAAATTTATAAAAGCCTCCCCCGCGTTTCCATACTATTTTTCTCTTTTTTAGGTGATCTCCAGGAGACTTTTCTGAGACCCTTACCTGACCCTCGCCTGACTCTGGCCTGACTTTTACCTGATTCTTCCCTGACTCTTCCCTGACCCTGTCCTGACTCTGTCCTGACCCTGGCGAGACCCTCTTGCATAGCTCCTATATTCCTCCTATACACTTTCTATATGGTTACTATATGGCATAGATAACCTTCAGCCAGCCGGCTAATAAGGACGCAATTTATAGTACCCTTCCACCGCATTCCTTGGTTCAATTTCATCCTTGATCTTAAAGGATACTTTAAAATAATCATGCTGTTTCCTGAGTTCCGTGATCATTATACTTATACCGATCGTCTGGGATGATCCGCCGGAAAGGCCATTATCGAAATCCTTGAACAGGTCTTTATTATCCAGCAACATAATGCCATCATCGGTTTCTACCGTTTCCCTGCCGGAAAGAAAAGCGGTACTATCCTTCAGTTTCCAACCGGAGGTTACCAATTGCAGCCAAACTTTCTGATTTACTTTTACCTTGTTATCTTCCGGTATACGCGTACTATCATCAAATGCCAGGTAGGCTTCTTCTACATTAATATTTTTAGATGTAACAACGATACCATTGCGGATCTTCGGGTTAGTCTTTTCTTTCTTTGCGCTCTCATCCTTTGCCCCATACCTGCAGGATGAAAATACCACTGCAATAAGAATGATCCGCCCGGAAAAGTATCGCATAAGATCGTTTATACTATCAGATGACTACATTGACCATCTTCCCTTTTACAAAAATGATTTTCTTAGGAGGTTTGCCTTCCGTCCATTTTTTTATCACTTCATTCTCCAAAACCATTTTTTCCACTTCCGGCTGCGCCGCATCTAAAGAGATATTCATCGTGGTGCGCAGCTTACCGTTGACAGAAATGGGATATTCTTTACTGCTTTCTACTAAATACCCGGGTTCAAACTTTGGATAAGCAGCATCAAGGATAGAGACCTCCCCCAAGGCCCCTCCAAAAGAGGGGGCTTTAGCAGCACCCCGCAAATGCTGGTAAAGTTCTTCGGCAATATGGGGCGCATAAGGCGCTAACAATATTAATAACGGTTCGAGAATTTCTTTCTTATGACATTTCAGGTCGGTGAGTTCATTAACGGCGATCATAAAAGCGCTGACACCAGTATTGAAACTGAAACGCTCGGTATCTTCTTCTATCTTTTTAATGGTTCTGTGTAAGACTTTGAGCTCGGCTTCGGTGGCTTTTTCTTCTGTCCAGATTTTGGCCTCATCCCCTACCCCTCTCCTGTCGGAGAGGAGGGATATATCAGTATAAAACAAGCGCCATAGTTTTTTAAGGAAGCGATGAACGCCTTCGATACCCTTGGTTTCCCAGGGCTTGCTTTGCTCTACCGGGCCTAAGAACATTTCATACATGCGATAGGTATCGGCGCCATATTTTAAAACAATGTCATCGGGGTTTACGACATTAAAATAACGTTTACTCATTTTCTCTACTTCAACACCACAGATGTATTTGCCGTCTTCTAAAATGAACTCAGCATTATGATACTCTTCTCTCCATTTTTTAAAAGCATCAATGTTTAATTCAATGCCATCAACAATATTTACATCAACATGTAATTCTGAAATTTGAATATCATCAACTCTTACGATTCCCCGACTCGAATAAAGTGACACAATATGCTTTTTTACTCTTTCTATTACCTCGCTATTTTTTTCATGTATTGCATCGACAATATTTTTTGAAATGAATAAAGGGTCATCTTGCCTTTCTGATCTTGTCACAGAACCATAATTAGGTAAATATCTATAAACAAACCTGCTGCTCCCCTGTATCATCCCCTGGTTCAACAACTTCCTGTATGGCTCATCGTGCCCGATATAACCAAGATCGTACAACGCTTTCGTCCACATGCGGCTGTACAGCAAATGACCTACAGCATGTTCAGTACCTCCAATGTAAACATCCACCTGGTTCCAGTAATCAGAAGCTTTACGGCTGCAAAATTCTTTTTCATTGTGCGGGTCCATGTAACGAAGGAAATACCAGGAGGAACCGGCATAACCGGGCATGGTATTCGTTTCTAAAGCCCCGGCCCCCTCTAAATCTCCCCCCTCGGGGGAGACTTGCGAAGACTCCGATTGTTTTTGAATTCTTAGTTTTTGGTGAATCCATTTGGGTATGTTAGCCAGCGGTCCTTCACCATCCGGCCCCGGTTTATATGAATCAACTTTTGGCAACTCTAACGGCAACTCATCTTCGTCTAATGGATAAGCTATTCCATTGATCCATTTAATAGGAAATGGCTCACCCCAGTACCGTTGCCTGCTAAAAGCCGCGTCCCTCATCTTGTAATTCACTTTCCTCACCCCAATCCCCAGTTCTTCTACCTTTTTTATCACTACTTCAATCGCGTCTTTCATCACTATGCCATCCAGGAAATCCGAATTCTCCAATACCGCGTCTTTGGTAGGATTGGCTTCTTCGCCGTTGTAATAGGAACCGATAATATTAGTAACAGGAATACCAAAATGCCTGGCAAACTTGTGATCTCTTTCATCGCCGCAAGGCACAGCCATGATAGCACCTGTACCATATCCCGCCAGTACATATTCACTGATCCAGACGGGAATTTCTTTTTCGCTGAATGGATGAATGACATATCCACCCGTAAATACACCCGTGATCTTTTTCTCCGCCATTCTTTCCCGTTCACTGCGGCTTTTTACATAGGCGATATACTCTTCCACCGCGGCCTTTTGTTCTTTGCTTGTTATTTTTTCTGCCAACTCATGCTCGGGAGCGATTACCATAAAGTCGACACCGAAGATGGTATCGGGGCGGGTGGTGTAGACTTTTAGCTTTTCGGCCTCATCCTCATCCCCAACCCCTTTCCCGCCAGGAGAGGGGTTGGGGATGAGGCTAAAAACAATTTCCGCTCCGCTACTCTTCCCTATCCAATTCCCCTGCATCTCTTTCATCGCTTCACTGAAATCCACTTTTTCCAGCCCTTCCAGCAGGCGATCGGCGTATTCGGTGATCCTTAAATACCATTGCCTCAGTTTCTTTTTTACGACCGGGTGACCTCCGCGTTCACTGACGCCATTGATTACTTCATCATTGGCCAGCACGGTACCGAGCGCTTCACACCAATTCACTTCACCAATACCGCAATAGGCCAGGCGGTATTCCATTAAAATGCTTTGCCGGGTGAATTCATCAAATGATTTCCATTCTGCTGCTGTAAACGTGAGTGGTGAATGGTCAGTAGTGAGTTGGAAGCTGCTGTTGGGAATGGGATGATTTTTATTTCCTTCCTTCTCAAAGGCCGCTGTCAATACACTGATTCTTTCAGCTTTTTTTGCCTGCCGGTTATAAAAGGAATCGAACAATTGCAGGAATATCCATTGTGTCCATTTATAATATTCCGGTTTTGAAGTATTCACTTCCCTGTCCCAGTCAAAACAAAAACCAATCTTATCCAACTGGCTGCGGAAGTTTTTAATATTTGCTTCGGTGGAAACGGCGGGATGAATGCCATGATCAATAGCATACTGTTCTGCCGGCAGGCCAAACGCGTCATAGCCCATCGTATGCAATACATTATATCCTTTCAGTCTTTTGAACCGTGCATAGATATCGCTGGCAATATATCCCAGCGGGTGACCCACATGCAAACCCGCGCCACTCGGATACGGAAACATATCCAGCACATAATATTTTGGCTTCGGGGATTCATTGGGTATTTTATATACCTTGTTTTCCTTCCACCATTCCTGCCATTTGGATTCAATATCCCTGAAATTATATTCCATACCTCCAACCCCTGAAGGGGAGTCATTTGAAACATTTTTATTATCGGTTACACTCATGATAACTGGTCTGAATTTAATTTATTATGGTCCCGGCTTTCGTACTACTATCCTCCCGTTGCTGCTTACACTAAGCGAAGCAAAAAATCGCACATGGATACTTCCTGTTCGCTGCTCAGGCTATTGAGCCCGGTTACTGAAGTAGAAAGAAGCTCCGCAGGGTACAATCAATGCTTCGGTAAGTACCGGGTATACTTAACCGGTATAAAAATATCTTTAACAAATATCTTACAACCGGTGGCAATATCACTGCGCAGCAATCGTTTAATTGGACAGCAAAAATACTGATTGTAAAACTGAATTGTCTATTTTTGCCCGTCCTTATATCGTTTGGACCCTATTAAATTCAAAATCCATTACTATGGCTCACACTGGTTCTATCAAACGGGGAAAACCATCCTATTTCATGTCTATCCTCGGTGTCACCCTGGTTCTTTTTCTCCTTGGTATCGTAGGCTGGTTGGTTGTCAATGCCAATAAACTGGGCAGTCATTTGAAGGAAAATGTAGAAGTGACCGCTAATCTCCGCGGCGACCTCAATCCCAAAGACAGTATGGCGCTGATGGAATATATTTCCTCCAAACCTTATATCCGCGAAGTAAATTTCATTACCAAAGAGCGGGCGAGAGAAATATTTCTTGGTGATGGTAATAAAAGCTGGGAGGGCGTGCTGGATGCCAACCCCCTTCCCAATAGCATCGCTTTCAAAGTCAAAAAAGGATACATGAACGTAGATTCGCTGACCTCCATCCAGAATGACCTGCAGCAACAGACCTATATCAGCGATGTCACGTATCCCAAGGCGCTGGTGGGTAAACTGGATAATAATTTAAGAAAGTGGAGTATCGGCCTGCTGGTGGTAGCCATCGTGCTGGCGATTGTTGTAATTATACTGATTGATAATACTATCAAGCTGGCTATGTTCAGCAACCGGTTCCTGATCAAAACCATGCAAATGGTAGGCGCCACCCGCTGGTTCATTGCCAAACCGATGAATATGCGCGCTATCATTAATGGCGCCATCAGCGGTATTATTGCCATGGTCGCTGTCTTTTTATTGATCGTCTTGTTTGAAGAATATATTCCTGAAATAAAAGTTCTCCATGACAACACTACCCTGGCCATTCTTTTTATCGGCTTAATCATCCTGGGTATCTGCATTAACTTGTTCAGCACTCATCGCAGTGTGATAAAATACCTGAAAATGAAGCTGGATGATCTGTACTAGCAGCTAAAAGCTAATGGCTAACGGCTCTTAGCTTTTAGCCGTTAGCAGGAATTACCTATATTGCACCTCCAAATTGACCGAAAATGGCTGAAAATAAAACCACCCCTTCTATCTTTTCAAAAGATAATTATATATGGATGCTGGCAGGCATTGTTATCATAGCTATTGGCATGTTCCTGATGGCAGGAGGCGCCAGTTCCAATCCGGCTGTATTCCTGAAAGATGAAGTGTACAGCAAGCAACGTCTCACCGTGGCCCCCCTGATGATATTGGCCGGCCTCGTCATCGAGATATTCGCGATATTCAAAAAACCGAAGGGGTAATATAAATTTGAGAAAGGCCGGTTGTGAAACCGGCTTTTTTTATTTAGTTTTCCGTTCACGATTCTTCACTCATAAGTTATTCAATGGATTTTCTTCAGGCTGTCATCATCGCGGTTGTAGAAGGGCTTACCGAATTTCTTCCTGTCTCCTCTACCGGTCACATGGTTATTACCAGTTCTTTACTGGGCATCGAAAAAGATGAGTTTACCAAGCTATTTGAAGTGGCCATACAGTTTGGCGCTATACTGGCGGTGGTAGTATTGTACTGGAAAAAGTTTGTTGATTTTAAGCGCTGGCAATTCTATTTTAAACTCCTTATCGGTGTGATACCCGCATTGGTACTGGGTTTTCTTTTTTCGGATAAAATAGATAAACTGCTGGAGAGCCCGACCACGGTAGCCATTACCATGCTGGCGGGAGGTATCATCTTATTATTTATTGATAAGGCATTCAATAATCAAACGATCGAGTCGGACGACCAGGTGAGTTACGGAAGATCTTTTATAGTAGGGATCTGGCAAACCATCGCCATGATACCGGGAGTAAGCCGGAGCGCCGCTTCTATCATTGGTGGCATGCAGCAAAAATTCACCCGTCACCTGGCTGCCGAATTTTCATTTTTCCTGGCAGTGCCCACTATGTTCGCCGCTACGGCTTATTCTGTATTCCTGAAAAAATGGCAACATAGCGGTGAAGTAAAGAGAGGATATGAATTAATCCTGGCATCCCGGGAGAATATGATCGCCTTTGCCCTCGGTAACCTGATGGCATTTATCGTAGCGATCATCGCCATCCGGTTTTTCATTAATTATTTAAA
Source organism: Bacteroidota bacterium (assembly GCA_030706685.1). Classification (GTDB taxonomy): domain Bacteria; phylum Bacteroidota; class Bacteroidia; order Chitinophagales; family Chitinophagaceae; genus VBAT01. The sequence goes on along the minus strand of JAUZOA010000036.1, from coordinate 15,818 downwards.
AGTGTACGGGTTTAGAGTATTTGGCTGGTATCGCATCATTGCCGGTATCATCCTGCTGATCTTATTGCTGACGGGTGCGATAGAAGGTGAAAAGACGTTGTAACCCCAAATCCTTATTTTTACCTGCAAAGATTGCCGCCAATGCAAACAGCTTCTAAAAAAGTGATCAATGGCTGGGCCATGTACGACTGGGCGAATTCAGTGTACAATCTTGTTATCACCTCTACGATTTTCCCCGCGTATTTTGAATCCATCACCGGTGATGGCAACGATGCCACCACCAGCGATACCGTTCATTTCTTAGGGAGAGATTTTGTAAATACCGCGCTGTATAATTATGCGCTTGCCTTTGCCATGCTCATCGTGGCGATCATTTCCCCCTTGCTTTCTTCTATCGCGGATTACAAGGGTAATAAAAAATCCTTTCTCAACTTTTTTCTTACCATCGGCAGTATATCCTGTGCAGCCTTATATTTCTTTACCAATTCCGCTACATTATATATCGGTATTGCCTGCATGATCATTGCCTGCATTGGCTTCTGGGCCAGCCTCGTATATTACAATTCTTACCTTCCTGAAATTGCCGCCCCGGAAGACCGCGACAGGGTGAGCGCCAAAGGATTTACCTATGGGTATATCGGGAGCGTGATATTGCAGGTAATCTGCTTTGTATTGGTTTTCTTTCCCGGTATAGTCGGAGGTTCCGACGAGAAAGGCCACACTACCACTATACAGTTCAGGGTTGGTTTTTTACTGGTGGGCGTATGGTGGTGGGGCTTCGGGCAATTTTCTTTAAGTCGTTTGCCCAGGCCGGCTGCTGCCGGCACCGGTGATCTGAAACATCATATACTATCCAAAGGATACAGGGAACTCCAAAAAGTATGGAACCAGTTAAAACATCTCAGGTTGTTGAAAAGATTTTTATTGGCCTTTTTCTTTTACAACATGGGTGTACAAACAGTGATGCTGGCCGCTACTTTGTATGGAAAAAGTGAATTACAGATACCGGTCAACAACCTCATTATTGCCATATTGATTATTCAACTGATCGCCATACCGGGCGCCTATGTCATTTCCTGGCTTTCAAAAATGATCGGCAATATGAAAGCATTAATGAGTTGCGTAGCCGTATGGATATTTGTTTGCATCATGGGCTACATGTTACCGAGGGGTGGCATTTATGAATTTTATATCCTGGCAACGCTTGTCGGGTTTGTTATGGGAGGTATTCAATCATTGAGCCGGTCTACTTATTCCAAGCTCATGCCCGAAACCAAAGACACAGCTTCCTTTTTCAGTTTTTACGATGTCACAGAAAAAATATCCATTGTTATTGGTATGTTCAGCTTTGGGTTTATCAACGAACTTACCGGGTCGCAAAGAGATTCTGTGCTGGCCCTCATGGTATTTTTCATCATCGGTTTGCTTTTACTCCTGTACACCCGGATGGCAGAAGATAAAGCCTGATTGACCATTAACCCTTACTTCATGAAAAAACATTCGCTATTCTTTATTGTTTTATTTTTCATTCATTGGCCTGGCTCTTGCCAGGAGACAAATTCTAATTCTTTACTATGGAGAATTGACAGCCGGAACAACAGCGGTCACTCCTGGCTTTTTGGCACCCTGCACCTGCCCCAGGGAAAATTCGTGGTTTATTCCGACTCGGTCTATGCGGCTATCCTGGGCGCGGATGTATTTTATAACGAAGTGGATTTTTTTCACCCGTCCGCTTTCGGCGATACAGCCATGCTTAAATTTTTCGAGGAAAAAGGGCGGCATTTTGATTCCATTCAAAAAACAGAAAACTGGAAAAGATTAATTGATAAAGTGAACAGGAAATATGGGGTTCATCTTAGTTATGACAGCGTGGGACAGTTTGTTGCTTTCAGCCAGAAACTCCTGGCTTCTGTTTATAAGCCGGAAGAAGATATGACCTTGCCGGATATGATGCTGGCAAATTATGCCCTTATGCTGGGTAAAAAGACCGCGGGGCTGGAAACTTTCCGGCTACAGTATGACGTGCTTTTTGAAATCCTTGATGCAAGGTTAAAAGATACTACCATGGAACTCAGCGATGAGGCCGTCATGATGGATAACATGAAAAAATTCTATACCCTCGATCAACTGGATAGTATTGCTAAAATAGTTGAACAAATAAATCCGTCATACCGGGAGATTGTATTCGACAGGAGAAACAAAACAATGTCGGATTCTATCGAAAAACACTGCGGGGAAAAACCCTCCTTTTTTGCTATAGGCGTTGGTCACCTGGGAGGCCAGCAGGGCGTAATTGAGCTATTAAGAAAAAAAGGGTTTATATTGACACCGGTACACTCTGATAATAAAATATCATTGCTCATCATCAACAATATGATGAAAATGTTTACCGATACGAAGAACATGAACGATGGATTAAAGGAGGAAGAAATTAAGATAGATAGCCCCGGAAAGGATATTCCTCCGCCACCGCCACCCCGTGTTCCTTACAAAAAAATTCAGGTAACAAAACCGGCGCCTGTAAAGAAAAAACCTAAAGAATAATCATGCGTCTTTATACGATAAATACGGGTTATTTTAAACTTGACGGCGGCGCCATGTTCGGCGTCGTCCCCAAAAGCATCTGGAACAAGATCAACCCGGCAGATGAAAATAATATGTGCAGTTGGGCGCTTCGCTGTTTACTGATCGAAGATGGCGACCGGCTGATACTGGTTGACAACGGAATGGGCAATAAACAGGATGCAAAATTTTTTAATCACTATTACCTGCATGGCGATGATACCCTGGATAAATCACTGGCGAAGCATGGCTTTCACCGCGACGATATCACCGATGTATTTTTGACCCACCTGCATTTTGATCATTGCGGCGGAAGTATTGCCCGGGATGGAGACAAATCAGTACCAGCTTTTAAAAAAGCCATTTATTGGAGTAATAGCGAACACTGGCAATGGGCAGTAAAACCCAATGAACGGGAAAAAGCATCTTTCCTGAAAGAAAATATTCTTCCCATCGAAGAAAGCGGTCAATTGAAGTTTATCGAAACAGCCGGCAGTACTAACGGAAGACCCGGGGAGGGCTCTTTTACAGAAAACCTTTCCGTTCGCTTTGTCAATGGTCATACCAAAGAGATGATGCTGCCGCAAATACGCTACAAAAGCAGGACCATCGTCTTTATGGCCGACCTTTTACCTTCACAGGGCCATATCCCGCTTCCCTATGTGATGGCTTATGATATGTTCCCGCTGACTACCTTGAATGAAAAAAAGTCATTCCTTGGGGAGGCGCTTGAAAAAGACTATATACTTTTCTTTGAACATGATCCGCAATACGAATGTTGTAACCTTCAGCAAACCGAAAGAGGAATAAGACCAAAAGATTTTTTCAAACTATCGGAAATCTGAAGCCCTCCTCCGGAGAGCCTGTCCCATCCGAATGGCGGGAGATGGGGAGGCTTTTATTTTCTCCTGATCATCGAATGCATGGGGTGACGAATATTCTCATAATTCATCATGTCTATCTTTACTTTCCCGACTACAATGGGGCTTTCGATCCTGACAGGTATATGATTTTCATCATCTGTTACCCATACGGTCATTTTTTCACCGCCTTCAAATATGGTGCCCTTCAATAAAAGAGGTTTGAACTTGATCGCATTGAACCTGCCGTATTTCGTCCTGATCGTTTCCCTGCCGATATACCGGATATACATATTGAACGTTTCATTATCCAAAAACATGGAAAAACCGATCTTATCATCCGGCTGTAATTTTGAAAAATCAATATTGCGGGCATAATATATCGCGCTCACTACATCCTGTACACAGGCGGGTACATTGAATACACCATCATTGGTCACGGCGGTATTAGCTGTTTTATTAAAGGTTACATGCTGAAACTTTTTATAGCCGTTTTCATTCACATTGCGGACAAACTTGAGCGTTTGCATGGTCGCTGTGTCAATATAGGTTTCGTACTTATCCCTTACTTTATAGATCCAGTCGTAAGAAGAATTGGTGTTCCCTTCGCCGACAATATGATAAACCGGCCGGTTATTGAATGTTTCCAGGGTATTGGTAAAAATAGCATCCCCGGCATTTACATAAATACCTGCTACGGCATAATATACCGTATAAGAAATCTTTTCACCCGCCTGGAACGACGTATTCTTAATACTGCAAAATTCCTGGAAAGGAGCCTCTGCATTCGTGGAAAAAGCGATGAATGCCACCAGCGCGGTAATAATAAATTTAAATCCTTTCATCATTGCTGCTCTTAAAAATTTTTTTAATCCCCAAAATTAATATACTGCCAGCCAGCGCCGGGATGATCAGGTTAATAAACCAGATACTGATTGATGTCAGGCCTATTCCAAGATCATTCCGGCTGAACAGCCCGATTAATTTCAAACTCACCTGCCCCCTCAAACCAAGGTCTGTAAATAAGGCGATAGTGGGAATAACCGCCATCACCAAAAAGGAAACACTCACGGCCCATAATCCCTGCCACCACGAAATATCTACGTTAAATAAACGAAATAACAGGTAATACTGTATGATAAAAACCAAAAAACGTAATGCTGATAAAGACAAAAGTTGCAGCATCAAAGTTGCATTAAAATCTTCCAATCCCTGTACCAGCCATGCATATTTTCTTACCCCGGGTAAACGGTCTATCCATTTTATTATCCACGAGAGCCTGAAATAAAATACTGTTAAAATTAGTAACACAAATGAAACGCCATAAATAATCACCCGGAGCCATATTCCCGACAACAGATGACTGTTTTCCACCTGTTTCTGAAGTAGTAAAAGTCCTGTCCACCCCATCAGGAGAGTAATGATCAACTGGCTCATACTGCCGACAATCGTGAGCGAAATCGCTTTCAGCCTGTTTCCTTCATTCATGTACAATACCCTGCCAAGGTATTCCCCTACCCGGTTCGGCGTTGTAGCGGAAAAGGAAGTGCCGGATAATATGGCCTTGAAAGAAGTAAAAAAACTTACGCCCTGGATTTTCTGAACGGCTAATTTCCATTTGAACGATTCAATACCCCAGTTAAGGATCATCAGTACAAATACCGCCACCAGGTTGAGCAATGCCGGGCTTCCGAAAGATTGACGAATATGCTTCCATTTTTCTTCAAGGTCCGGCTGGCGGCTGACCTGGCTGTAAATAGACCACGACAACCAGGCAAACAATATAGGTCCGAGGAAATAGTTGATGAAGATTTTGATATTTTTGTTCAGCTTCATTAATCCTGTAAAAATACAGTCCCCTTTGCAAAAGCCTGTTAAAATAATCCTTGGTATTGATCCCGGTACGCTTATTATGGGTCATGCCGTGATTGCCGTGAATGGTCATTCCATGCGGTTCCTCGAAATGAGTGTATTAAAGCTTTCAGGGAAAAAAGACAATTATGAAAGATTGCAAATGATCCACCAGCAGGTAATATCCCTGGTACAAAAATACCATCCCGATGAGTTTGCGATCGAATCTCCCTTCTTCGGAAAGAATGTACAAAGTATGCTGAAGCTGGGGCGTGCACAGGGTGTAGCGATTGCCGCGGCCATGAGCGCAGGCCTATCCGTTACCGAGTATTCACCCAAAAAGATAAAACAATCCATAACCGGCAACGGCAACGCCGATAAAGAGCAGGTTTGGAAAATGCTGCAGCATCTTTTAGTGCTGGAAATAAAACCTAAGCATTTTGATGCTACGGATGCTTTAGCCGTTGCTATTTGCCATCATTTTCAATCGAATTCCTTATTGGCAAAAGCGGGTAAAGGATTCAAAGACTGGGGTGATTTTGTAAAGAAAAATCCCGGGCGATTGAAAAAATGAAGCCGCGGAATGAGAAAGTGAATCTCCAATTCCTCATTTGCCTTTTTCCATGTATCATTTTACGGACTAAGAGAATAGTTAAGCGCCTCGGTCCGTCCTTATTAAAGAATTTTTCATCTTTAAGAAAAGCAAGACGGAGCGCAGCGCCTTCTTGAGCTTTGAATAACACGAAGCGAAGACTGCAGCCTGGAGCACTTCATATAGCTTTCTGCCTTGCCGATTCGCAATAGGAAATGCTCAGCGATCGGAAATGTTCCTCATCGAATCGGCTTGACTTTTTTGCTCCACTTTTTGTGTCAAAGACAAAAAGTGGAACGGAAAACTACAAGGTAGTAGGAGATTCAGCACATTCGAAATTGGCTATATGGCTGGTTTTAAACGGTCAAAAACTAATTTCATCCGTGCAGCAATGATTCCTCATTTCATTGTTTCTTATTTCTCATTTTTATAAATAAGCTTTAATCTTTTCCTGCGCCTTCTTCAGGCTTTCAGCCGATACCTTCGGCTTAGGCTGTGTAAAATTCAGATCATTCGCAGAATTGATCGGGATAAGATGGATATGAGCATGCGGCACTTCCAGCCCGATCACGCTGATGCCGCAACGGTTGCAATCGAATGCTTTTTCAATGGCTTTGGCAATGGGCCGGGCAAAAACAAGTATTTCTTCAAGATAGTCCTGCGGCAGATCAAAAAGATTGTCTGTTTCTGATTTGGGAACTACTAAAGTGTGCCCTTCACGCAAGGGAAAAATATCCAGGAAAGCATAGAATTTTTCATTCTCCGCGATTTTATAAGAAGGGATTTCGCCGGCTATGATTTTTGAGAATATTGTCATACCACCAAAGGTTTTTGTCAGCCATGAAAGTAAATAATATTTAATTCGCCTGAACATGAGTCATGTTATTCACCAAAGCTACTATCTTACTTAAAAAAAATACCCCTCGCTGTACGCGAAGGGTATTTTCAACCTTATTTTTACCGGTCAGGCGGTGATCCCTTCGATTTTAAATTTTAAAATACCCGCCGGCGCCTGTATCTCTGCTGTATCTCCAACCAGCTTTCCCAATATGCCTCTGCCTATCGGTGATGTAACCGATATTTTACCTGCTTTAAGATCAGCTTCTTTCTCACTTACTATCTGGTAGGTTACTTGTTTTTTTGTATTGACATTGGTTAATGTAACTTTTGTAAGAATAGAAACTTTGCTGGTATCAATATTGGATTCATCCAGCACCCTCACATTTGCCATCGTTCCTTCAAGAGCAGCTATTTTAGCTTCCAGCAGACCCTGGCTTTCTTTAGCCGCATCATATTCCGCGTTTTCCTTGAGATCCCCTTTTTCCCTTGCTTCAGCAATGGCGCGGCTGGCCGCCGGGCGGTCAACGGTCTTCATGCGCTGTAATTCTATTTTCATTTGTTCAAGGGTCTCCTTGGTCACGTATTGAAGATTATTCATAATCCCTCCTCTGGTTAAAACGAAAAAAATAACAACGCCTCAGGGATCGTACTGAAGCGTTGCATTATTGATAACAAAGATAATAAACAAATTTTGAAAATGCCAAGAGATTGTATCCCGGGTAGTGGGTCAGTTTCAATACTTATATGGGCCACAGAGAACCGCGGAGAAACAGAGAATCTCAGAGGACTCATGATAGTCTCTCTGTGGCGCTCTTTATCTCTGCGGTTCTCAGTGGACATATTTCAAACTGACCCACTACCGTATCCCGGTAATATACAGTTTGAAAATATATTTCACGCGACGATCCAACGGAGCAATGTTCGTTGCGTCGCCAGGCCGCTGCGAACGCTGCGAGAAACCAAACTGGTACACTACCCGTATCCCGGGTAATGTATCAATTTGCCGGGAAGTAGGGAAGACGATAAAAAACGAATTGTTAATTACAACTTACCGCCTTACCAGCTATTTTCAAACCGGACATTATTGCATCTGAAACTTTTATCCGGGCTTATTAAAAACCAGTTAAAATATATTTTTCCGATGGCATAATTATTGGCTTCCTTTTTTTAATTCAATTAAAGAAAACAGACCATGAAAAAGATTTTGTTTGCCTGCCTCCTCACAACGACCCCCTTTATTTTTTATTCATGCGGACCCATGGAAATAACTGTATCTGACCGTCCATCGCCGCCTGTATATGTCAGACCTGTTTCTCCCGGCCCCGGTTATATATGGATAGAAGGAGATTGGATAGTCCGTGACGGTCATTATCATTGGCGTGAAGGACACTGGGTACGCAACCGAAACAGGGTGTGGATAGGCGGTAGCTGGGAATCAAGAAATAATGGATGGTACTGGCGACGCGGGCACTGGAGGTAATATTTTCCCCATTCATTACTATGATTAAAGCGCATATTTTTTTAACTGGCTAATTATTTATTATTAATTATGGCAACTATATAGGAAATGGGCGATAGATAAAATTTAACCCTTTTTTCGGGTCATGACTTTGTAGATAATAACTCCGATTATTGCCCAAGGTAAAGCCCACCACGCTTGTTCGGGGTTCTTATTCAGATATTTTCCTATAAGGCCAGCCCCTACGTTTGTAAAAATAATTAGTAGAATTATAGTGGTAATAACCACAAAAAGCAAGCATCCAGTATAATCATTTTTTGAAGTAGGCATTACACCTATTTATTAGATTTGCTTTTGTCTTCTTTGTTCTTTTTTACAACCTTGAATACATCCTTAAACGTGCCTTTTATAGCCAGTGGGGGGTCGTATTTGTGGGATCTTGGCTTAGGGGTCTTTTTTGATGCTTTTTCCATGTACCAAATTTACGGCTTTTCCTTTTTTGAGTTGAGAATATAGGCCGCTTCCATTAACTTCTCAATCTTTTCTGCGAATAGAACACTTCTATCCCTTTGCAGCGGTTCATTAAATTGACAGTTACCAGTCGTCAAGGTTTCCCCGAAACATTTGCACAGGTACAGCATCGAGTTTGCATACAGGTATAATACCCGGAAAGACGCAACCAATGAGAGGTTTACTACTACCATTAAGAACGCTAATGCAGCCCGATTAAAATACAAAGACCTTATAGCAGATCAACAAACAGAAGCCCCAGAATAGGGGCTTTTTTATATCTTCACATAGATACATAAAACCCTCTAATTATGCTTTACTTTTTAATCCCTTTATTATCAACAATAAATTCATTAAAGATTCCTTTTGACACAAAATATTCAGATGGAACTTGCATTATTATTGGCCGAATTAAAGGAGGTATTTGTGTAGGTGCTGATACGAGACGGGTTTTCCATCTTACAACTAATGGACATTTTATTGATGTTCTTAAATATGATACTGTATGTAAAATTAGAAAATACGGAAATCTATATTTTTCTGCTTCTGGATTTGATGTTGACCCTTCTTATTCAATAGCTGAAACTTGTATAACCAACGGAAAATCTATTGTTCAAGCAGCAGAGACTTTTGCATTGGCCGAAAAGGAAGCCAGAAGAAAATATTTAGAAAATATAAGAGTAAAAAGTCCTCTTGACTTTGAACATTATTATAAAGAATTAGAAAGTTTTCGGGCAGCATTTTATGGGTTTGAAGATAGTATTCCTAAAATAATAGATATTGAATTTAAAATGATAAGCGACAAAACAAAACCTGTAATTGTAAAAGATTCTACCATTAAATTTTTAACACTACCGGATACTCCTAATTTTGTCATTATGGGGCATACTGATACTACGGAAAACTTATTGAAACAATCAAAATTTTGGGTGGGGAAATCATTTCAAGAAGGAATAAAAGATTTGCTTTTGGCTCAATGTGTTAAAGATTCAATAGATGTAGGCGCTCCGCTTGATATTCTTGCAATCTTTGGAAAATCGGCGTATAAATGGTACGAGAAATCCGGAAAATGTACATTTTAATATAGAACGAATATTTTAATACTTTCCAACTTTATACATTTCCCCTGATGGCAAACAATCTTTTTTTATTTTTTCATAAAGCCTGTCAATTTCTCGTAATAACACTAAACTATCTTTTGCAGCTTTTGCCTGATTCCGGGCGAAATTGTTCTTTTCAGAAGATTTACACGAACCAAACAGAATAGGAAATAGCATTATCAAACTTTCCTTGAAAAACCAATTAAATTGAAAATTAGATATTACCCAAAAAGGCGTAATTTTTTATACTTCGCCCATTTGCTATATCATTGCCATTATTAATATAATAAACCAGGTAAAATCCTTTTCAATCCCGGTTCTAACTATTGAATATTTTATCTACCAGTATTTTCGCCATTTTATAAGAAGCTTCGTGGCTATAACCGGCTATATGCGGAGTAATGATTACATTGGGCTGATCCAGCAACCAGGTTAACTGTTTTTTTTCTTCCCCGGAATAAGAATCCAGTTTTTCATTTTCCAATACATCCAATGCCGCGCCGGCGATCTTGTTCTCTTTAAGTGCCGTGATCAGGTCAGCCGTATTCACTACTTTACCTCTTGAAGCATTCAGGAAAAAAGGCTTTTGCTGCAATGAATTAAAAAAAGCGGCATCCGCCATGTGAAAGGTTTCATCGGTCAGCGGTACATGAAAACTGACAACGTCTGCGTAGCGGCCTATTTGCTCCAGGCTGGCTTCTTTTATATAATCGGCGCTGAACCCGAATTTATATTTATCATAAGCCAGTACCGTTACTTCAAATGGTTTCAATAACCTGGCAAAAGCGCTGCCGGTATTTCCAAAGCCGATTATTCCAACTGTTTTCCCGCTTAGTTCTACTCCCCGGTTCTGTTCCCTGCGCCATAATCCTTTTTTTATTTCATCAAAGGAAAGGTGAATATGATTCATCAGGTTCAGCAATAACCCCAGGACATGCTCGGCCACTGCATCCCTGTTGCCTTCCGGGCTGCTTATCCATTTGATATGTTTACTTTCCAGGTAAGGCAGATCAATCAGCTCCATGCCACTGCCAAGACGGGCCAGCCATTTTAAACGGGATGCTTTATCGAGTAAAGCTTTGTCTACCGGCAACCTGGTTGTAACGATCAGCCCTTCCGCCTCATGAATGATCGCTGAAAGCTCATCATAAGATATTTGCGGATTGTATATGACTTCATACCCTCTCATCCTTAGTTGTTCCGGAAGATAGTTATGCGCGTTACCCGTAATGATTGCTTTCTTCATATCCAGTTCCTGGTTTATCGCATTTTAAATGTAAGATCAGCAAACTGCTGCACACTTAACTGTTCGGCTCTTTTATCAAACAAAGAATCCTTCAAAATTGCTGCATCAAATAAATTTTTTACCGCGTTCCTGGTTGTTTTACGCCGCTGGTTGAATGCGGTTTTTACCAGGAGAAATAATTGTTTTTCACTTTTTATCTTTACCGGTGTTTTTTTAGGCAAAAGACGAATAACGCTGCTTTTAACTTTGGGAGGCGGGGTAAAACATTTCTCCGGTACATCAAAAAGGTATTCCACATCAAAAAAAGCCTGTACCAGTATGCTGGTGACGCCATAGGTTTTATTACCCTCCCCGGAAGCGATCCGCATGGCTACTTCTTTCTGAAACATACCGATCATGCATTCCACACTCTCTTTCCATTCCAGTATCCTGAAAAGTATTTGTGTCGAAATATTATAAGGAAAATTTCCGATCACCGTAAACATCCCTTCAAAAGGTTTTTGAATGTCCAGGAAATTTTGATGAATGATCTTTCCCCGGAGAGCGGGGTATGTCTTTAGCAAAAAATCAACTTTCTCCTCATCCAGTTCGGCGGCCTTGAAATCAATCCCCTCTATTTGCATTAAATATTTTGTCAAAGCGCCGGCTCCCGGGCCCACTTCCAGTAACCGGGAAAAGGGTCTTTGTTGCAGTACGGCAACGATTTTCCGGGAAATATTCTCATCTTTCAGGAAATGCTGGCCTAGAGATTTTTTTAACGTGTACATTCCCGCAAAAATAACTAAAAGCCCGCCGTTAACCGTCTCCTGTAGCTTGCCGATCACTATAGCCCCGTGATCGGTCGCGAAGCAGGATTAATCAAGACGCATGTTTCTCACTGCCGCTGTATTTTCTCCCAGCTCAAAGCTTTGCTAAAAAGCTATTTTAGTATAAGACAACCCTGCCAAACCAACAGGAAGTCCATACCAAGTCCGTACCAAGTCCGTTGATCAACGGACTTGGTACGGACTTGGTACGGATATGATATGAGTGAGCCATAGATGACTACAGCCATAGCTATGGTTACTTATTGAAGTTTCAATAGTTTTTGCGTGAGTAATACTTCCTTATTAGTATTGTCCAGTATGTTTAATATATACACCTGTGAAGACATTTTCTGCATGTCTATTTTCAGATCATTGGTACCGGGATCGAAAAAGCTGGTCTTTTTGTACATCACTTTTCCTTCAATACCTGTCAATGTAATACTTACCTGGGTTCTTTTAACAGCAGATATTTTTATATCCAGGTAATCAGGTACAGGGTTAGGATAGGTTGTAACAACAGCCTTTGCCGGATCGTACACAATTTTTATTTCATTACTGTAGATCGCTTTTCCGTCTTTATTCACTTGTTTTACCCGGTAAAAGTTATTGCCTGCCTGCACCGATGCGTCAATAAACTTATAGGGCGGGGCGGCGACAGTTTTTCCCAGGCTGATAAATGTATTTCCATCGGATGACCTTTCCACTTCGAAATGATCATGCTGTTCGTCCGTCACGGCTTCCCATGTAAGTTCTGCCACACCGCTGCTTATTAATTTTCCATCAAAGCTCAGGAAGTGAGAAGGCAGGGTTATCCCGGTGTAGGTATACTCCATGATCGTACCGGCATCTCTTGCTACATAAAATCTCAACCCGTCCGGCGCAATCCGTATACGCCGGATACGGTTACCATCGCCGTGGAAATAAGTAATCGTATCCGTCCCGTTTGGCAGGGTAACGACACCCGTCGCCGAGGAGTTGGGCAATAACCTGTAAACCCCATCCTGCTTGAGTGGTGATACGAGGATGGATTCATGCCAGCCCGGTATTTTGGTCTGGCTATAAAAATCAATAGAAGAACTGGCAATCGTTGGCCATAAGCTATTATCCGTTTGAGCAAACAGGGCCGCCATATTGGCCGCGGTTTCTGTAAACGTAGCAAAGATGGGGTCAACATAATTGTTGGCGGGCACCGTACAAAAAGCCTGTTCATTGGCACTGGTAGTCTGTCCTATTTTGAAACCATTTACATTGCCGTCACAAACACCGGTGACTTTGTCCCATCCATAATTTTTTCCGGGTACGATTACATTGATCTCATCATCGCTCCTGTCCTGTTGTTCTGAACTAAAGAGCCTGTTTACACCGCCTGCAGTTCCCCATACAAGACCCTGCGGATTGCGATGACCTAATGAATAAACATAATCACGCGGTGTAACAGAACCTGAAGTATAAAATGGATTATCATTGGGTACCCAGGCATCCAAACCTGCGTCGCCATCACTCTCTGTATTTATCCGCAACACTTTACCTTCCATCACATCAACGTTCTGCGCGTTTTCTGTACGGGTTGTATTTAAGAACTGGCCGGCGCCCATATCACCTACAGTATAATAAAGCCTGTACTGTGTATGAGCCGCATCGGACCCGGGCTCAATCGTCGGGCCAATGATCAGTCGCCCCGAATTATGATCGCTGCTGCCCGGAATATTATCCAATACAATTACGGGACTGGATAATGTATTACCGCTATACGTGAACCTGACAATCTTTGTGGTGAACACACAGGAAGTGTTGGTACCGGGGCAAGAATTTCTCAGGTAAACATACACTGCATAGACCCATGGCTTGGCTGCACGTACAAGAGGGTCGGATGAATACAGGTTCGGATGCAATGCCAATCCCATCAATCCACCCTGTGGTTGTGTGCCGCTTGCACTGGTAAAGTTGATGGAAGGATCGGTGGCACGGAGATCGACCAGGGTTGTCTTTACCCCATTGGCAATATTGATCCTCGATATCAGGTAGGCTTTATTTTCAGTGACCCATAAGGAATCATTAGGGCCATATACTACTTCCCAGGCTGCATTTAAGCCTGAGATCACAGTACGTTTTGAAAATGTTTCTGACTGGGCTGATGCTTTCAATGCAATAAAAAGCAACAGGAAATAAATGGGCTTTTTCATTGGACTCAGAATTAGGTGAATTAGGTAGAGAAAAAATATTAAAAAACCTGGTTATAGCAAATGACTTGGCTATTTCTGCACAAATTCCCGGTGTTAACCCCTATTCCCTTATGTATAAATGCTGTTCCCCTGATAGATGAATTACTATTATTGGGCAAAATAAAAAACCCGCCCCGACTTAGTCGGGGCGGGTTAGTATGTAAATCCCAGGAGATAAATTTATAATTTCTGCATCTTGACTTTCTGATCGATCCCTTCGCCAGTTACACTCAGGTAATAATTGCCGGCCGATAATTTTTCAACATTGATCGTTATGCTATTATGGCCTTTTCTTAATTGTGATGTGCTTTCCATCACAACACGGCCTGCATTATCTATGATCTTCCATTGAGCCATACCGTCGGTAACGGCTGCGATGGTAACTTTTGCTTCGGCGGCTACCGGGTTCGGGAATACGGTTACTCTTCCTGCAATATCGGCGAGAGAAACAGTTATTACATTCGAATAAGAGGAATTACCATCTTTGTCAACAATCTTTAAACGATAGTATATGACCGTGGATGATAAAGCAGCTACGTTGTTATCCGTATAGGAATAACTGGTAGAGCTCCTGGTAGTGCCGGAGGCGGCTACGGTACCTATGCTGCTGAAATCGCTTCCGTTTTCACTTCTTTCCACTACAAAATTCTGTGCGTTTACTTCATTGCTGGTTGTCCAGTTCAGCACAGTAACATTATTACTCAGGTTACCGCTAAAGGAGATCATCTGTACCGGCAGCGTAGTAAGCGATGCGTTGGCAAAATAGAAAGTTGAAAAAGAAGGAAGGGCATTTGACTGTAATACGTATCCCTGTGCGCCTTGCGTGCCCCTGCTTGCCATTGTAACTGCCGTAGCGGGCCCTCCTGTAAGAGTGGAAACGCATGTGTTATTGCTGTTCTTGAATATACCCACATTATTGATATTACCGCCAATACCACTGCCCGCTCCAAGCGTGTTGGTCGCCGTATTTAAAGCATTGAACTCGGCAGTTGTGAGATACAGCCTGATCGCGACATTGGTCGCAGGCTGCGTTTTCGGATGAATGGTAAGATTGCGGTCGGCATATAACCGGTGTCCTCCATCTTCACGGACTGTTCCGGAATTCGTATAAATAGATGTCCAGACCGTATCCAGGTTGTTACCATTGGCATATATCTCCGCTACCACATTACTATTGGTATCGGTAATCGGCACCCATAAGTTAGTGTTATTGTTAGCGGCATTGATCACCACATAGTTCGCATCTTCACATTGATTGGCTTTACCGGGCGCTATATTGATGGAAGCAGGTATCGTACTGGTGAACCCCGCTGTCGGGAAAGCTGTACCGCCAGTATTATATCCAAGAAAAGTATATTTCTGAACACAACCCCTGCAGGCACTGACAATGGGATTGGAAGTGGTAGGGCCAGATGTAGTGGAGCTACTGTCTATAACAGTGAATATTGTCTTTCCATCAGGAGAAATAGCCACATCCCTGAACCTGTTTACACTCCGGAATAATGTATTCGTATCGGCGACAGTTCCGGTCGGCCCTATCGCTGACCCGTCTGCATTCAAATTCAATCTCAGGATACGGCCTCCTTTCAGGGAACCTAATAACAATGAGTTTTTCCATCCCGGCACAATACTGTTTGTATAAAGGTCTATTCCCGAAGGCGCTTCTGACGGCCAGGTCATATTACTCGGGTTGGTATTGTAAATATTATTTATGGTAGCCTGACTACCCGGATAAAATGTAAAGATAGGATCCCTGTACTTGGCCCCTAT
>JAUZOA010000035.1 GCA_030706685.1 Bacteroidota bacterium | reverse complement strand
CCGCTATACCAACCCCGGTCCGGTAAAGCTTCGGCAATATGTCAGAAAAGAATAAAACACTTGTCCTGCTTATCACTGTAATTTTTATCTGGCGTCTTATCGGCAATCAGTTGGCCGGGCATTGGGCAGTATCGGATGTTTATGGAATGATGCAGCAACCCGGAGTAATCCGGTTCAATCAATAACGCGAAGAATGCTGTACACTATCGCCCTTGAACGGAATGCCTGTACTAAAAAAAATCCAGGAATTCAACTTCCTTCGTTTACCAATTCTTGCCTTCACCTGACAACGGGAACCGGAATGCTATCGTGGTGATTTTTTGCTTCTCGCTGGTGATATCAAGATTGCCGCCGATTTTTTGTGCAAGCGGAACCACATCCTGTAAACTGCAGGCCACAGCATAGGTATTATAGCTGTTGCTGTCTTTGACTGATACCACGACCATCTTCCCGTCCATTTCTTTAGCCGATATCCTGATGCAACTTTCCCTCGCGTTATTGATCACCGATTGCAGGAGACCGCTTATCACCGGTATTACTGCATTTTCATCCATGCTCACACAAAGTTTGGGTGATACATCATTTACAATAAGGCTGTTGTTCCGTGTGGCCATGGGTAAAAACGTCTTAACAAGGCGGTCTACCACTTTTTGCAGAACTGTTTTGACCGGGCCGGCAAAAGAATCCGGTTTTTCCATAGCTGTCATGCTGGTTTTGAAGTTTAAAGATTGTCACAGAACAAAGATTAATTTGAAAAACAGACCGGTTATTTATTACAAAAGAACCGCCGGTGGCTGATCACGGATTGCAAAAATCCTTAAATAGGGTAATGGGTGTACAAATGATTGCCTGTACTGCCCTGACCGCCTGCTAATCTTTTTTATTCTGCTCTGTCATCAAAAATAACTCCGTAGCAGGGTTCAGAACAATAGAATATCCTGTTATTAATCAGTAAGGATTGATGCAGGTAAAAAGTAGAATTTCAACTACAAATGCAGGCTCAACCTGCAGAGTCCTGTGATACCGGGAACCGGAATGAGATGGTCGTGATCTTTTGCCTTTTGTTTGTAATATCCAGGTGGCCGCCTATAGTTTCCGCCAGCGGAACCAATTCCTGCAAATTCAGAGCCACTCCGTATGTATTATAACAATTATCATCTTTTACATTCAGCTCGATCATCTTATCATACCACTGCCTTGCTGATATATATACCACGCTTTCGGTGGTATTGACGATCACCGCCTTTAGCATTCCGCTTATTACAGAAGCTATCCCGTCTTCGTTTGAACTTACCTGGAACTTTTCTGATACATTATTAACCACAGAGTTCCTGTTGCGTATGGCTGCATTAACGGAAACGTTTATCAACCGGTCAACAAGTTGATGTAAGGAGACCCGGGTAGGATTATCCCCCCTGGCATGGATATTTGCGGTTTTCATAAGAACATTTTTTCGAATAAAAATTCTCTCCAATTGAATTGGTTCGTATTGGATTACGATAAGGGACCGGCATAAGCCAGTCCCGGTTCGTAATTGTCTTTCAAAGAATATCAGATTGCCTGTTTCACGGGGCTAGTTCGATCAGCCTGTCAAAAGCATTGTCTTCTCACTCTTCCCTAACAGAATAGAAAAGTAGTATAGCCTCCGTAAAAATGTGCACATCTCCGGGTATGCAGCTAAGCTGCGATAACATGCATGCCCCGGCCTGTTCATTATGATTTGGATAATGTACGGATCCAGGAAAAAAGGTTGGTTGGTTAATGGTATTGGAGAATGTAGATTCACCAGGTAAGATCAAGGGTCGGTCTCTGACTTTCATAAACCGTGCCATGCACGTTTCCGGCTGCTGTGAAGATGGTGGATAAGTAAATAAGCAATTAGAAATCAGTGAATATACGAAGTGAAAAAAAATGCTATCTTGTAATAAAAGTTGATTTCATGCAAAAAACAAAGGCAAAAGCATTGATGTCTCTTATTGCCTTGACAGCATGGTTCGCTCTTGCACTGCAGTTATATATCCTGGTTGATAATACGGCTATCAGCGGCCTCACTACCCTGGAGGCAGTCGGCAGGTTTTTTATTTTTTTTACCATACTCAGTAATATCCTTGTAGCTGTCTGCCTTACTACCATTTTATCAGCCCCTGGTTCGCGGCCCGCCCGCTTTTTTTTAAAGCCAACTGTTATTACCGCGGTGGCCTTGTATATTTTTGTCGTAGGGTTAATTTATAACATACTATTAAGAAGTCTCTGGCATCCCGAAGGATCTCAAAAACTGGTGGATGAACTCCTTCACGTAGCCGTTCCTTTATCTTTTACGCTTTATTGGCTTTTGTACGCTCCCAAAAAATCACTGCAATGGGTTCATGCTTCGCGATGGCTGATCTTCCCTGCTATTTACCTGGTCTATGCCATGTTGCGCGGCGGTCTTGAAGGCTTTTACCCCTACCCTTTTCTGGATGCCAATACATTGCCATTTGGCCGGATAGTCATGAATTGTATCGGGTTAATGTTTGTATTTGTCCTCTTCGGTTTACTGTTCATCGCTGCCGGCAGAAAATTAAGCCGGTAACATGACTATTAACCCGGGATAGATCATATCTTCTTTAGCGCTGGGGAATAAAGCAGCATTTCCATTCCCTTTCCTATATTTATAAAAAATCATTTTTTTATAGAATGACCCTTTCTTTTGGTTACGTTCTTAATCCTGGCTTTTACATAATACCTGCAGTGACCTTTATCTTTTATGTGCTGGTCAGCCTGGAATTGATCGCTGGAGAGATTGATGATCCTTTTAGCATGGACGAAAATGATCTGCCTGTCAGTGGAATAGCAGAAAATATCCGGCTGCAAATAGCGGCCATCATTTGATTGCATTAAGAAAACATTTGCTTTTTACCGGCAGGGCAAGGCAACTTTCACTCATCTCTCAACGTTCAAACATTGGAAATATTTATTAAGCCTTAAAGTAAAAAAAGACAATGAGAAAAGTCATTTGTGCGGTATTCGTAGTAGTAACCTGTATCACGGTAATTGCCTCCTGCAGTAAAGGCAGTATGGCTAATAATAATAGTGGAGGAACCACTACTTTTGATTGTGCCAGCTCACCTAAAACATTCGCGGCAGACGCCAACCCGGTCATCCAGACATTTTGCAACCAGGCATCCTGTCATAATGCAGGCAGCACCAATGGAGTGGGCCCTTTAACCAATTTTGACCAGATATTCAATGCCCGTGCCAGTATAAGAGCTGCTATAGCCTCAGGCATCATGCCGCAAAATACCACGCTTACTACTGCTCAAAAAACAAGTATCATCTGCTGGATAGATAATGGCGCACAGAATAATTAGTTCACAAGTTTACCTCTTCGCGAATTTAGAGAGCCGATGAAAGCCAGGGTCAAACTTTCAGAATTGGTGAACTCCGGAACTAATGAACACTGTATATTTAGGGTCTTAAATCATTACTATGCCAAGACCCTTTTTTCTGCTGTTCCTGCTTTTTATTTCTGTTCAAAGTTTTTCCCAGCTCAAATTAACTGTTGAAAAGATCATGCGTGATCCTAAGTGGATGGGATCGTCTCCTTCCAATGCTCAATGGAGCCAGGACGGGCAATTCCTCTATTTCAGGTGGAACCCTGATAATGCACCAGCCGATTCCCTGTATTATATATCTCTTAGCAATAAAATACCTTCGAAAGCCAGCACCCGGGAAACACAAGACTTCATTTCCACCGGCAACTTTATCTATAACCTGGCAAGAACCGCTTATACCTACAGTAAAGACGGGGATATATTTTATGTGGATATAAAAAAGAACCTGTCCAGGCGTATTACACAGACCACTGATGCGGAAACCAATCCGCATTTTTCATTCAATGAAACAAAGATTGTGTACAACCGCAGCCAGAATTTATATGCCTGGGATATCATGACCGGTGAAACACTGCAATTGACTAATATAAAAACCAGCGATGCTCCCCCGCCATCACAAACCGGGGGTTTTCAAAGAGGCGGTGGCAACCTGCAGGCAAGAACAGGAACGGGAAGAGAAACTACCGGCACTACTACTACCCCACAGGAAGAATGGTTGAAGAATGACCAGTTGCAGTATTTCCAGGTATTGAAAGAAAGAAAGGAAACAAGGGAAAAAACCGACGCTTACAACAAATCATTGCCCAGGCCCAAAGAACTGCGCTCGATCAGTATTGAAGATAAAAATCTCAATAACCTTACAGTGAGTCCCGATGGAAAATTTGTGAGTTATAATTTAATCAAACAAGCTGCCAATGCAAAAACGACGATTGTTCCGAGTTATGTTACAGAAACCGGTTTTACAACAGATATAACCGGCAGAACAAAAGTCGGTGCGCCACAGGGCATAGCTGAATTCTTTATTTATGACCGTGAACGGGATACTGTGTACGCTATTAAAACAGATTCCGTTCCAGGCATCAAAGATCTTCCTGATTATGTAAAAGATTATCCCAAACAATTGGAAGAAAGAAAGAAAAGGAATGCTAACCGGGCAGTTAATTTTTTGGCGCCTCTATGGTCGCTAAAAGGTACTTATGCGGTACTGGATATACGTTCAGAAGATAATAAAGATCGCTGGCTGATGCTATGGGATACTGCTGCAAAAAAATTAAGATTACTCGACCGCCAGAGAGATGAAGCCTGGGTCGGTGGCCCGGGCATTGGCTTTGGCCGTACCGGCTGGATCAGCGACAATACATTCTGGTTCCAGTCCGAAGCCACCGGCTATTCTCATTTATATACTATCAATGTAGCGACGGGTGAAAAAAGAGCATTGACATCCGGCAATTATGAAGTACAGCGGGCGCAGCTTTCATTGGATAAAAAATATTTTTATATCACCACCAATGAAGTGCATCCCGGCGAGCAGCAATTCTATCGCCTGGCCATTGCCGATGGAAAGAAAGAACGCATTACTTCGATGACCGGCGCCAATGATGTAAGTGTATCACGCGATGAAAAATATATTGCTATTCTCTATTCCTATTCCAATAAACCCTGGGAACTCTATTTGCAGGAGAATAAACCGGGAGCAAAGGCTGAACAGGTTACCAATAAAGCGCAGAGCGATGAATTTAAATCTTATCCCTGGCGTGATCCTGAATTAATAACTTTTACTGCGAGAGACGGCGCTACGGTATATGCAAGATTATATAAGCCTGCCGCACCTGCCGCTACTAAACCGGCAGTTCTTTTTGTGCATGGCGCAGGTTATTTGCAGAATGCGCATAAATGGTGGAGCAGTTATTTCCGGGAATATATGTTCAATAATTTACTGGTTGATAATGGCTATTATGTTCTCGATATTGATTATCGCGGCAGCGCGGGCTATGGGCGCGACTGGCGAACAGGTATTTACCGCCACATGGGTGGAAAGGATCTCGATGATAATGTAGACGGCGCCAGGTGGCTGGAAAAAACCTATGGCGTCGATCCAAACCATGTTGGTATCTACGGTGGATCCTACGGCGGATTTATGACCCTGATGGCCATGTTCACCACTCCCGGTGAATTTGCAGCCGGTGCAGGATTACGTTGTGTAACCGACTGGGCCAATTATAATCATGGCTATACTTCAGACATCCTCAACGAACCATTCAATGACAGTCTCGCTTACCGGAAAAGTTCACCGCTCTATTTTGCCGAAGGTTTGAAAGGTCATTTGCTGATGTGTCATGGCATGGTAGACCAGAATGTTCATTTCCAGGATATCGTCAAATTAACCCAGCGGCTGATAGAGCTCGGAAAAGATAACTGGCAGTTGGCTCCGTTTCCCATGGAAGATCATGGCTTTGTTGAACCGAGTAGCTGGACGGATGAATATAAGAGGGTGTTTAAGTTGTTTGAAGAGGTGCTGAAGAAGTGATGCATTGGATGAGAGAAAGTAACATAGATAATCCTTTCTTGCGGCATTTAATTCATGATTTTGTTCGTTTTTCTCTTTTCCGCTATATTGTTTGACATAAAAAAGGAAGCTATAGTATGTTTTCCCACAACAAAAACTCCCTGCTTTTAATAACAATAGTTTGTTGCCTGTTGCATGCGCAAGGGCAGCCTGGTTCATCACAACGCGGGGATACAACAAAGAAGAATTATCATGTCTGGTGGAACGATACTTATCCCGCTCCATCCGCAAAAAATCCGAAGGCAAAACTGCTTCCGCTGATCCATGTATATAAAAACAGGTTTGTCAACGCGAAAGGTGATACCCTTTTATTCCGTGGCTTGTCTATTTCAGATCCTGACAAAATAGAGCACCAGGGACACTGGAATAAAAATCACTTTCAAAAGGTAAAGGATATGGGAGCCATGCTCGTCCGCATTCCCGTCCACCCGGTTGCATGGCGGGAACGTACTCCCGCGAACTACCTGCGTTTGCTTGACTCGGCAGTGGACTGGTGCACTGATCTTGGCATGTATATAATCATTGACTGGCACAGCAT
This sequence comes from Bacteroidota bacterium, assembly GCA_030706685.1. Classification (GTDB taxonomy): domain Bacteria; phylum Bacteroidota; class Bacteroidia; order Chitinophagales; family Chitinophagaceae; genus VBAT01. The sequence continues at coordinate 41,503 of JAUZOA010000035.1, read as the reverse complement.
CGGCAACCTGAAGATGGAACTTTTCCAGGACCCTATGTACAATACTACGCAAAAAGAAACCTATGAATTCTGGCAAACCATATCACGCCATTTCGCAGGGAATAATACAGCGGCTTTTTATGAATTGTTCAATGAGCCTACCACCTATCGCGGACAACTGGGCAATATCAGTTGGGCCGATTGGAAAAAAATGAATGAAGATATGATACATCTTATCCGGGCCTTTGATACAGAAAAAATACCACTGGTAGCGGGAATGGACTGGGCTTACGATCTTACTCCTTTGCGTGAAGAGCCTGTCAATGCAGAAGGGGTCGCTTATGTAACTCATCCTTATCCCTGGAAAAGGCAGGAGCCCTGGCCGCCTAAATGGGAAGAAGATTTCGGGTTTGCCGCAGGCTCTTATCCGGTTATAGCCACTGAAATCGGTTTTAACTTACGGCCTGCCGATACTATTGGCCCCAATCATTATGCCCACCAGATCATTAATTATCTTGAAAGCAGGAAGATCAGTTGGACAGCCTGGGTATTTGATCCCGAATGGGGTCCGTGTATGCTCAAATCATGGGATACTTACGAATTGACGGAGATGGGCAAGTATTTTAAAAAAGCGATGCTCGCTAAATAATAAAGGAAACCACTTTTACACCCTGTCAATTTTAGAGACAAATGTAGCAGGCACTGACAAAGATGGCGGCCCTAACTGCGGAACAGTGAAGCCTTTCGATGGATGGAAATTGGCAACACGCTAAATTGGATATGAATCTTATCGCTCAACAGTATTCAAAGAAAAAATGGCTCTTAGTTTTGAGAAAACATAACCCTGTCTAATCTTCCTGCGATCTTTTGATGGCCGGACGCACGAAGGTGATCATCCAGTATATAATAATCTTCCGGGCCAAGTATATCAGCAACAGGAACCGTAGTAAGGTTGTTATTGAAATGCTCCCTATAGGAAGATGATGCGGCCAAAGCCTTTACCTCATCCAAAAAACTATTGTTCATGGAAGCCTTTTCATTTAGATCAAGAACAAATACTTTACATTTATTAAAGTTGATGGCAGAATGCAACAGGATCTTTACAAAGATCAAAGCCGCGTCTTTCAACTGAAAAACCGAAGAATCATAAGACTGTTCTTTACGGGGACGCAATAAACCCGACAGTTTTTCACTCCCGGCTATCTTGCACATAGTAATAAAATGCTTGCCGGGAAAATAGGCCTTGTTCCAATAGTGTGTATTTATACATGAGTCGTATACTTTCTCCGGTGATATTTTCAACGAATAATCCTGCCCGGCAAATTTTGCATTTTCTTCAAAATCATTATGACAATATTGGATGACCAAATAATGCAGGTTAGAGGTATCCAGGCGGTACAGGTTTTTTAATTCCCTTACAGTACCATAAGATGCAATAGCCGCATTCAGCACCTTTTTCCCCGACCGAATGCCTAACTGTTCGGCAAATGTCTCTGGCTGGCGGACACCCCACCCCATCGCATACGAATCACCTATGCAAATAATTTCTGGCTTCACCAAAGATCCGGCATCATCCCTCAGGCCCATTCTATTTGTATAGAAAGTATCGGAGAATTCGTAATTATCAAAAACAAAGCCCGAAGAAGGCTTCAGCGTATAAAACAAACTGCTGTCATATACACTACAAGAAGGATTGAACTGGATGATATTTCGTTGCAACCCGCCGTAATAGCGACGGAAAACGGGGACAAGAAAGGCAGGTAACCGGGAAGGATGATGCAAATAATAAGTAAAAAGCATTTCAGGAAAGGCTATAACCGAAAAAGTAATGATAAAAACATTCCGGGTAATTATCGAAGCCGCCTTTTTTCTGAAAATCACCCATTCCGATAATAGGGTTATGATCAGCCATAACAATATCACAGCCTGCAGGGAAGTCAAAAGGTTATGATGAAATAATATCGCTTCATTAAATACACGATCAAATAGTCTCTTCAGCAATTCCAGTAACAGGATCAGTCCTGTTACCCATAAAGTTTTCCGCAGGAATCTCATGCCTTTTATTATTTGATATGAATCTTTGAAACCGGCAAGTTTGCCGCGTAAAAATCCTGGCTAAGGTAACGATCTATACCGACCATTATTATAGTATTAATAGTCATTTAGAGTATCTTTAATTATATCTAAGCATAAAAGATTTTATGGATGTAATTCAGCAGCCTGCTACCCATTTCGATGTCATTGTCATCGGTGTTGGCTCTATGGGAGCGTCCGCCTGCTATTTTTTAGCAAAACGTGGTTACAGCGTACTGGGCCTCGAGCAGTTTGACATACCCCATGAGCAGGGAAGCCATGCCGGGCAAAGCCGCATTATCCGGAAAGCTTATTTTGAAGACCCGAATTATGTGCCCCTGTTGAACAGGGCCTATGAGAACTGGGAGGCATTGGAGAAAGAGACAGGCACAAAGCTATATTTTCAAACAGGTCTTGTTTATTTTGGCAAACCGGGTAATACGCTGATAAAAGGGGTGAAACAATCTGCTTCGTTGTATAACGTTCCGCTGGAAAAATGGGATGCCGGAACCCCGGCTGGTAAATTTCCGCAGTTTAAAATCCCCCCGGGTTTCGAAACATTATTCGAACCGGGTGCCGGTTTTATTACACCGGAAAAGTCTGTGTTGCTTTATGCAGGGCAGGCAATAAAGAACGGAGCAGAAATTCATGTCAAAGAAAAAGTGCTGAATTGGAAAAAAGAAGGAAGTAAGATCGCTGTCACAACAGAAAAAAATACTTACCGGAGCAATAAATTGATTATTACTGCCGGCGCATGGGCGGGTAAAATCATCCCCCCTATCGCGGATCAAATAAAAGTAACACGGCAGTTAGTGGCCTGGATAAAACCAAGGCAATGGAATAACTATTCCCTCCACAATTTTCCCTGCTGGATGATAGCTGATGAAGAAAAGCCCGGCGCCTACTATGGCTTTCCTGCTTTACCCGTTGAAACATTCGGAGAGCCGGCGGGATTAAAACTCGCTTATCATTATCCAGGGGAGATAACAGATCCTGATAAGGTAAACAGGCAGGCCGACCCCAAAGAAATAAGAGACCTGGAATATATCCTCGCGAAATACTTACCGGGCGCATTTGAATCTGTGCTTGCTATTAAGACCTGTTTATATGCCAATACAAGGGATGAAAACTTTGTTATCGACAGGTTACCGGGTTATGAAGAACAGGTAACTATTGCCTGCGGCTTCAGTGGCCATGGCTTTAAATTCGCTTCCGTAGCCGGGGAGATACTGGCTGACCTGGCTATCAAAGGCAAAACTGAAATGCCTATCGGGTTTCTCCAGGTACAACGTTTTGTATAAAACTGGAGTTCGTTTCCTGGCAGAACCCGGCCGTTTCTTCTTATACAGCGCGTGGACTTGAAAGCCTGGCCAATGAAAAAGCGCCAATCGCCATCACGAGATCTCTTACCGCTACATCCAGATATTGGCCGCTGAAAATTAAAGACAAGGCAATAAGCGCGAGCCAGGCCATTACTACAAAACCCCCGATATACGGGCGCAGCAATACCAGTATACCTGCAATAATCTCGATGACACCTACGACAGACATAAATGTAGCCGGGCTGAAAGGGAGCATATTTACCTCGGATACACTCAGGTAACTGTCCCAATGGGCAAGCAGGTTGGTGAATTTATCAAGGCCTGCTACAATGGGGACAAGGCCATAAGTGTATTTCAGAACTTGCTGAACCTTTGCCGCTGATTGAATGTTACTATCCATGATATTTCTTTTGGTTAAAAACTCTATTTACCGATTGGAGCAGCACCGGGCAAAAAGGTTACAAAAAAGAAGGGTAATTTTGTAACCTTACTCAGGCTTCTCACTCTAATCAACAGATGGTGGACAGCATAAACAAGCAGGATAGTATGGCAACGGATATCCTTCCGGATAATGAGATCATTCACCGTGTGATTGGCGGGGAAAAGGATTTGTACGCGCTGATCGTACGCCGTTACAATCAACGGCTTTACCGGGTGGCCATGTCCATTGTTAATGATGATGCAGAAGCGGAAGATATCATGCAGGTGGCTTATATAAAAGCATTTGAGAACCTCGCAAAGTTTGCATTCCGGTCGGTTTTTTCAACATGGCTCACAAGGATACTAATCAATGAAAGCCTGCTTCGCTTAAAAAAAAGAAAACATTCACTTCATGTCAATGGCGACATTATGGACAACGAAGTTTACCGGCAGCATAAAACTGAATCACCAACCCCTCTTACCAGGATGCTCAACCAGGAATTAAAGATCATATTGGAAGAAGCGATTCGAAACCTTCCCGAAAAATACAGGACGGTTTTTGTCATGCGTGAGATGGAAAATATGAACCTTGCTGAAACAAAAGAATGTCTGGGTATCTCCGAAGTAAATGTAAAAGTAAGGCTCAACCGCGCAAAAGCTTTGCTCCGGGATTCCCTGAAAGAGTTTTATAAAAACGAAGATATATTTCGTTTTCATCTTTCCCGTTGCGACCGGGTTACCAACTATGTAATGGAGAGGATTAAAAATCTCTGACCTTATCTTCACTTCCCGGCTTATCGCACTTTCATCACTCATTATTCCATCCTGGCGGGTCAGTTTGAAATTCTGATGTCACGCAAAAAATTACAATGCCCTTAGCGTATTCCTTGCGGGAAACCAAACTTCCGTAAATTGGATAGGTTTTTACCTGTACAAATGATACAAAAAACAGGTCATTGTCCTGGACTATTTCTTTTAAATAATCAGCTATGCCAAAAGAAGAATTAAAAGACCTCATGAAATTCCTGAAGCCCTTCCCCAAAGAAGTCAAAGAGACCGCATTATGGTTGAGAGAATTTGTGTGGGAATTGTATCCCGGTTGCAATGAATTGATCTACGACAACTATAATGCAGTTGCATTTGGCTGGTCACCGTCAGACAAAGTAGGTGATACTTTTTGTTCTATCGCGGTGGGCAGAACCAGTCACAATGTTCACTTCGGATTTTACTGGGGCTCTAAAATTGCTGACCCGGAAAAACTATTACTTGGAAAAGGTAACCAATACAGGTATATCCTGGTAAAAAACAAAAAAGACTTTCCCGCGACATACATCAAAAAATTACTGAAAGAAGCCTATGCTTATTCATTGGCTAAAATGAAATCTCCCAAACAACCGCTAAAAGGAGCGACTATTACCAAATCAGTATCTCTTAAAAAAAGAGGAGCTAAATAATAATTGACGGGCAATCCAACGATGCATTTTGGAAAGCGGGATTGGGAAATTTGTCTGAGATCGAACTCTCATTATTCTTTTCGAAGTAGTTTGAGAACCTGGGCATTAAAAACAATCTGTTTGAATGAAATTTCCCAACATCATCCTGAACGAAAGTGAAGGGTAAAATTCTAAAATGAAGCACTTTAATCTCCGGGCTATTAATCATAAACTGTAACAATCCTTATATTTGCATATTAACCAATGGTCATGGCCAAACAATTTGAAGATTTTGATGCGAACCTGACTGGTGAAGAAGGAAAATCGGAAGAAACAAAAAGCAGTTGGTTCAAGCGGATCAAGAAAGGCATCAGTACAAAAACCTCTGAAAAAAAAGAAACCCCCGAAGGGCTCTGGGTCAAATGTCCTGAGTGTAATTATATCTGTACAATCAGTGAACTCAGAGAGCATTTATTTGTATGTCCCAAATGCAATTACCACCACCGCATCAACAGCAGCGAATATTACGAGATATTATTTGACAACAACGAATTTACTGAGCTGTTTAACAATATCCGTTCAAAGGATTTCCTGGGATTCACAGACCTGAAGTCCTATCAAAAGCGTCTCGAAGAAATATGGAGCAAAACGGACCTGGAAGATTCGATGCGGGTGGCAGCAGGCAAAGTAAATGGTCATGAGATGGTGATAGCCTGTATGGATTTTGAATTCATTGGCGGTTCGCTGGGCAGTGTAATGGGTGAAAAATTTTCCAGGGCTGTAGATTATTGTCTCCAGCACCAGTTGCCTTATATGGTGATCAGTAAAAGTGGTGGCGCCCGGATGATGGAAAGCGCCTTCTCGTTGATGCAATTGGCAAAGACAAGTGGCAAACTATCCCAACTGAATGATGCAGGCCTGCCCTATATTTCTTTGCTGACTGACCCGACATTCGGTGGTATTTCAGCTTCTTTTGGTATGCTCGGCGACCTCAATATTGCTGAGCCGGGAGCCCTGATCGGTTTTGCAGGACCAAGAGTCATTAAAGAAACGATCAAGAAAGACCTGCCCGAGGGTTTTCAGCGCAGCGAGTTTTTGCTTGAGCATGGCTTTTTGGATTTTATTGTGTCAAGGGGTGACCTGAAGAATAAGCTGACCAGGTTGCTGGAATTGTTCAAGAATTAAATGACATTAAATACGATAAAATTGTAAGAGGTATTCGCCTCTTATTTTTGTTTTATAGATGACAGAAATAAAAAACCGTTCCGCCTACCATGAATACTTCATTGATACAAAATATGAAGCGGGTATGGTATTGCTCGGCACGGAAGTAAAATCCATCCGGAATGGAAAGGTCAGTTTCGCTGACAGTTATTGCGTCCTTCACAAAGGCGAGGTTTGGGTAAAATCATTGCATATCGCTGAATATTCGCATGGCAATATCAACAATCACGATCCGCTGCGCGACAGGAAATTATTATTGCATAAGAGGGAGATCAACAAGATCGAATCCAAACTCAAAGAAAAGGGTTATACGCTCATTCCCCTTCGGATCTATTTCAATGAAAAGGCCCTGGTAAAGATGGAGATTGGCCTTGCCAAAGGGAAAAAGCTGCACGATAAACGGGAAACTATCAGGCAAAAAGACGTAGAAAGAGAAATGAAGCGGTACCTGAAATAAACCATTAGTAAAGACGTTTAAAACAAGCATGATTTTTGACAAGTGATCCAGCAATGAAAAGAATCCTTTTACTCATAGCCATCTTCGCCTCTTTTCAATCGTCTTCCCAGTCTGTATTTGGGTACTGGTACGGCCGCGCCAATGTCAAAACATCCTCAGCCTCCAATAACTACCTGGTGGAAATGATATTGCAACCTGAGAATGGTCGTGTGAAAGGTATCCTTAATTACTTTTTTAAAAATACATACAGGAGCCTGCAGGTAAAAGGGACATACAATAAGGCCACCCGCGAGCTCAACCTGTATAATATCGCTGTCACCTATTACGGATCAACGATCAATATGGACGTAGACTGTATGATGAACCTTCACGGCATATTGAAAGTAGCAAGGGCGGGCTCCAACCTGACGGGCCAGTTTACCAGCCTTCCCGACTTCAAGCTAATGTGCGCCGATATCAACTTTGATCTCACCCTGAATGCGGATTTGAGTAAAAAAGATTCTGTTTTAAAGGCTATGAGTGAATTCAGGGAAACTTACCAGGTCTGGAAGCCATCACGCAACGATACCCTGACCGCTGTAACTGTTGTACAACGTAAGGTGGTGAATTACGTAGTAGAAAATCAATTTAAGGAAAGACAAAATGAGGTCAGTGATGAGATAGAAGTAAACTCCGACTCCCTGAAAGTTGATTTTTATGATAATGGTGAAGTGGATGGCGATTCCATCTCCGTTTTTTTTAATAATGAATTACTCGCCTTTTCCCAGCGACTCAGTGAACGGTCAGTTCATTTCGACCTTGTATTGGACGATACAAAGGAAGTAAATGAGCTTAGCATGTTCGCGGATAACCTGGGTTCTATTCCTCCCAATACGGCTTTGATGATCGTGAATGATGGTAAGAAAAGATATGAAGTCCGTCTTACCAGCAATCTTCAAAAGAATGCAATGGTAAGGATAAAACGAAAGAAGAATTAAATTAGACTGCTTTATTCAAACAATTCCGGCTGTTGATCGCTTGATTTAGTTTTTACCCATTCCATTTCTATGCTCTTGTTATAATCCAGCAATTTGGTACCTACCGTTTTCCATCCCGTCACTTCAGCGGCTTTGACGATCTTGATCTTAGCCTTCCGTACCTGTGCCCCCCTCCCGGTTTGTACCGCTAATACAGGCTCCGCCTCCGTTGATACAGCTTCTACATAATTCCCCTCGCCTTCCTTAATAAAGAAAAACTTGTTGCGCAGTGTCGTTGTTTCAATCTTGAATCTTTTAATATTATATTGAAGATTTTTCTTATCAAGATAGACGGCAGAGATGATCTTTTCTGGATCGAATTTTTCTATCAGTAAAATAGTCTCCGCATCAAAGCGCTGCGTCATTTCCTGGTCAGTGATTTCATAGTTACCGTCACTATAAACAACCAATATCCGGTCATCCGCCTCAAAGCTGCCAAGCAAGATCCCTTTCTCATCAGCATTGAGCCGCCCAAACTTATCATCAAACCAAAGCTTACGACCGCTCAAAGTAGCTTTCCCGGCTTCTTTGAACCGGACCGATTTAATGGGATATTTGGTTACCTGGTTGCCCATGCTGCTCCGGCCTTTAATCGCCAGCTCCTCAAAGGAAAAATCAAACTCCTTGATCCTCGCCGAAGAAGCAGGGCTTAAAACGATCCTTACTGATTCTGCCTCCCCATTCGGATTGACGCTCAGGTAATGAACCTTGCTCTTTTCACCGCCTTTGGTCAGGTCATATTCTTTATCTCTTGTCACCCCGGTTACATTGAAGCGTTTGGCATAGCTTACCCCGCCCTTACCATCGGCATAGATCATATTATACGTAGTGCGCTCGTCGTTTTTCTGGAAAACCGCGGCATGCAATATATCCTTGCCGATAAAAACCTTGTCAGTTACTTTGACCACTTTCATAATACCATTCTTCGCGAAGGCACTGATATCATCGAGATCGGAACATTCAAACAGCAGTTCATCTTTTTTCAAACCGGTGCCGATAAAGCCTTCCTCCCGGTTGACATACAGTTTTGTATTGGCGATCGCTACCTGTTTGGCTTCGATCACTTCAAATTGTTTGATCTCGGTCTTTCTTTCCCTTCCTTTACCATATTTCTTCAAAAGGTTCTCATAATAAGCCACGGCGTAATCAACCAGGTTATTCAGGTCATACTTCACCTGTTTGATATCTCCCTCCAGCGCTTTGATCTGGTCATTGAGTTCTTCGATATCCAGTTTATAAATACGGCGAACCGGCTTTTCAGTAAGTTTAATGATATCCTCCTTCGTGATCGCTCTTTTCAATTGTTTTTTGAACGGAACAAAAGCCTTATCAATCGCCTCCAGCACTTTATCCCATGTCTCATGTTTTTTCTCTAATTCTTTATATATTTTTTCTTCAAAGAATATTTTTTCAAGAGAAGTATAGTGCCATTTTTCCTGCAGCTCATTGAGTTTGATCTTCAATTCCTGCTCCAGCAGGTCCTTTGTTTTGTCAACGGACAGTTTCAGCAGGTCGTTGACGGCAAGGAATTGAGGCTTTTGTTCTACGATCACGCAGGCATTGGGAGAAATAGAAATTTCGCAATCGGTGAATTTATACAAAGCATCAATGGTAATATCGGGGGATATTCCCGGCGCCAGGTCAACCAGTATCTCTACCTCAGCCGCCGTCGTATCGGTGACTTTTTTGATTTTTATTTTTCCCTGGTCATTGGCTTTTACGACAGAATCCATCAATTGTGAAGTGGTCACGCCATAGGGAACTGAACGGATTGCTAGAGTTTTCTTATCCACTTCTTCTATTTGCGCCCTGACTTTCACCTTACCTCCGCGTTTTCCCTGGGTATAATCCGTAACATCGATCATTCCCCCGGTCATAAAATCGGGGAATAATTCAAACCTCTTACCGCGAAGGTGTTTAACAGAAGCTTCGATCAGCTCGCAGAAATTATGCGGAAGAATTTTTGTAGACAATCCGACAGCAATTCCATCCGCACCCTGTGCAAGCAATAAGGGAAATTTCATCGGCAATGTGACCGGTTCATTTTTTCTTCCGTCATAGCTGAGTTGCCATTCGGTTGTTTTACTATTAAAAGCAACTTCCAGTGCAAATTTGCTGAGCCTTGCCTCGATATATCTTGGGGCCGCGGCATCATCCCCGGTTCTTACATCTCCCCAGTTACCCTGTGTCTCTACAAGAAGGTCCTTTTGGCCCATATTTACCAATGCGTCCCCGATACTCGCGTCACCGTGGGGATGGTATTGCATGGCCTGGCCGATGATATTGGCGACTTTGTTGAAACGTCCGTCATCCATTTCCTTCATCGCGTGAAGAATACGGCGCTGAACAGGCTTCAAGCCATCTTCAATAGCCGGTACGGCTCTTTCCAGTATTACATAGGACGCATAATCGAGAAACCATGTTTTATACTGGCCATGAAGGCCTGAATTGTTGTCCTGAACTTCCGATAACCTGCTTTTTGCTGCACTCATTTTTTATTTCTTTCCTATTGTTCCTAAATGCGTGTATTTAAATCCGCGTCCCAGTTTTAACCCATATCCAAACATCCTGTCCATCGAAGAATGACCAAAGAGAATAATACCCGTCACCTGGAGCAGGTAATTACCCATGTAAAGACCTGCGATAAAAACGATCACGGCAATGCCCTTGTGATGAAAGAGGTTATATGTAAGAGCCCCTGTCGTTTTCCCGGCTGAATAGCCTATCATACTGATATCAGGCCCCAGGAAGACCAACGGGAAATACCACCATTCCGCATCCAGATAGTATAAGCCAAAGAGGCAGAGGGCAAACATGGCTGCTTCTTCAATCCTTATTGTATTTTTCATGAAAATGATTTACACTGTCGCTTCTTCCTGTTCGGTCGTCTCTTCCTGTCTGGCGCCTGGTAATTTCACATCAAACTCCTTCCATCCTTTATTCGTATCTCCCATGACTTCTATCTTTCCTTCGCTGATCATTTGCTTCATGCGCCACATAATGAACACATCCCCGGTTTTTATTTTCATACGGTGCAGTGTATTCGTTAAAACCCTGCTGGCCTTTTGCCAATCACCCGTTACATTTTTTATTACTTCACTATCATAAAAAGTTTCTTCCCGGCCGGCTATTTTTTTCCCGCCTTCCAAAATACGTATTGTAGCGTTTTCATCGCATATTCTTTTCCATTCATCCGGGTCCACTTCGAATTCACTGGAGGTAACAGTTCTCGCCAGTTTCTTTGCTTTCAAAAACTCTTTTGGCTGAATCTCATGCAGCCAGGAAGGATAAAATATTTGCCCCTTCTCGTTGATAAAAGGAAGGTTGTTCAGGTAGAGCACCATTATCCTTCCTGCGTAACCCTTGAACTGTGATATCAGCCAGTAATAGCCGCATACATCATGCTGGTTCTGCCCCATCCATATCCATACCTGCTCACCGGTATCTGCATCCAGTTTCTCTTTTAATTCTTTTACCGTCTTCCTGTCATCAAAACTGCCTGCAAGATCTTCTTTGTACGAGGACCCCTGCAGCAAATTTCTCCACCATCCCACTCTTGCCTGCCATCCCTCTTCCGTATCAATGCCGGCCAGGGGGCCGACGGCAAATTCATCTTTGACTTGTATGACTTCACCGGCCAGCGTTTCATCCAACGCCATTACTTTTTTCATCAGGTCAATTTCTGATCCGTTAAAAACAATATGTATCATAATGCCACCAATCCGCCCGCCGGCGGAGCTTACCCACCATCCCTCCTGGTGAGTTTTCTTTTAGTTAAAAAATTGTTTTCCCCATCACTCCCTGAGGGTAAGGAGTGTTCCTGCATCCCATCACCGTGATCCGGGAGATTTTATCTTAATCGCCAGGAACAAATAATTATTCGCTGCCGCGATCACTTCATACTGAATATAAAAACTTTCTGAAAAGATCTTAAATGCCATGAACTCATGTTTGGGCACGGCAAATTCATCAAATAGAATGATATCGCCATCATTCAAATATTTATACAACTGGGATAAGGCAAAAATAGTGGCGCTGAAAATATCAGCATCCATGTGGATCAGTTTTTTTCTCCGGCTATCATATTGGTCCAGGAAAGGTATCAATGTATCCTGGAATAATCCCTTATAAAAGCTGGCTCTTGTATCAGAGATATCCAACGACTCCAGGGCTACCGCCATCGAGCCTTTGGCAAAAGGCCCGAAATCTTCCGGCAATCCTTCAAATGTGTCAAACCCGTAAAATCGCGAAGCAGGATTAGTATTATGCTCCAGCCACCATTTGAATGAAGATCCACCACAAACGCCAAACTCAAAATAATCTACCGGCAAAGAACCTACCTGCTCCTGGCTGATCACCGCTTCATATAATTTTTCCCGCCGGTTATAATCCCATTTTCGCTGGTACCAGTCATTATAACCGGTCACTTTATTCTTCCTTCGCCACTTACTCAATTTCGACATATACACCAGGTTGGTCATAAAGCCGGTAAACGGTTCTATCACTCCATCCAACCGCCATTTCATGAACAGCGACTTTGTCTTGCGTATTATATCGAGTTTAGTCAATTACTTACTATCCTTTAGAAAAATTCATCTTTCCCGATCCAACTTTAAACCCTTAAACTTAAACCATTAAACGTTACAGTTCCTCCTCCACCTTATCCATCTCCACTTTCAAATTATCAATTATAAATTCCTGCCTTTCCATCGTATTCTTACCCATATAATATTCCAGCAATTGCTGAATATGATCGCCTTGCTCCAGCCTCATCAGTTCCTTTCGCATATCCGGGCCGATAAACCGCGCAAATTCCTCCGGGCTGATCTCTCCCAATCCTTTGAACCTTGTGATCTCGGGTTTGCTGCCCAGTTTTTTACCCGCCGCCTGTTTCTCACTTTCATCATAGCAATAGATCGTTTCCTGTTTATTACGAACGCGGAACAAAGGCGTTTGCAATACATATACTTTCTCATGCTTCACAAGATCAGGAAAGAATTGCAGGAAAAATGTCATTAATAACAAACGGATATGCATGCCATCTACATCCGCATCAGTAGCAATCACTATATTATTATAGCGAAGACCTTCCAGCCCTTCTTCAATATTCAGCGCATGTTGCAATAAATTGAATTCTTCATTTTCATACACCACTTTCTTGGTCAGGCCAAAAGAATTAAGCGGTTTACCCCTCAGGCTGAATACCGCCTGTATTTCCACATTACGGGATTTGGTAATAGAGCCGCTGGCGCTATCGCCCTCGGTAATGAAAATAGTCGTTTCCTTTTGTTTCGCTATAAACTCTTCCCTGCCTTTTGAGGGTGGATCATCATTGAGATGATAACGGCAATCCCGGAGTTTCTTGTTATGAAGATTAGCTTTCTTCGCCCTCTCATTCGCCAGTTTTTTGATACCGGCCATTTCTTTTCTTTCCCGTTCACTCTGTTCAATCCTTTTTTTCAATCCGTCAGCAACGGATGGATTTTTATGCAGGTAATTATCCAGTTCTTTCGCCATGAAGTCACCCACAAACTGCTTCATGCTGGGTCCATCTGTATCCACATTGACTGAGCCCAACTTTGTTTTTGTCTGTGATTCAAACACCGGCTCTACCACTTTTACCGACACCGCCGCCACAATACCCGTACGGATATCCGCCGCATCATAATCTTTCTTATAAAAATCCCGGATCGTTTTTACATAAGCTTCACGGAAAGCCTGTTGATGGGTGCCACCCTGCGTAGTATGCTGGCCATTGACAAAACTATAAATATCTTCCCCGTAATCGTTATTATGCGTGATGGCCACTTCAATATCATCGCCTTTCAGGTGAATGATCGGGTAACGGATCTCATCTTCATTAGTCTTGCGTTGCAACAGGTCCAGCAAACCATTGCGGCTGATATAGGGCTTGCCATTGAAAATAATCTTCAAACCGGCATTCAGGTAACAATAGTTCCATATCTGGTTCTCCATGAACTCAGGATGAAACTTAAAATTCCTGAACATCGAATCATCCGGAATAAACGTTACCATCGTTCCGTTTTCTTCCTGGGTCTTCGCCTGGTTATACTCTTTTATTAAAACGCCTTTCTTAAACTCAACTGTTTTTTCTTTACCCTCGCGAATAGCGGTCACCTTGAAATAATTACTCAACGCGTTTACGGCTTTCGTTCCTACACCGTTGAGACCAACTGATTTCTGGAAAACTTTGCTGTCGAATTTGGCGCCTGTATTAACCTTGCTTACCGCGTCTATTACTTTTCCAAGAGGAATGCCGCGGCCATAATCCCTTACTGTAACCTGGTTGCCTTCTACTGTCAGTTCAATAGTCTTGCCATAACCCATTGCATACTCGTCGATACAATTGTCCATCACCTCTTTTACGAGCACATAAATCCCATCGTCAGGGCTGCTGCCGTCGCCAAGCTTGCCGATATACATTCCCGGCCGCAGGCGGATATGCTCTTTCCAGTCGAGGGATTTTATACTTTCTTCGGTGTACTCAAACAGGTTAGTCTCTTTTTCTTTTGCCATGAAAAGTGGTACGTTATAAATTTTACTACTAAGTTTTTCTCCTGGTTATCGGTTTTGGCCCGGTCGGTTTTTATTTCACACAACGACGCTAAGCCGCAAAGAGAGCCTTAAAATCGTGGCGCCTTTGCGCCATTGCAAGCGCCCTGCCGTTACATTCCGGCAAATATACCAAAACGAGCCTTCCTTTAAAGATTTCGAGTTATTAACGAGTGTGGAAAAAAGAAATCACTTTTTATGTCTTTTTTCTAAAATGCCGGCAACATCCCGGAGTGCATGATTCTTTGCCTTAAGAAGTACCAGGTAATGAAACAACAAATCAGCCGCCTCATTTAAGAATTTGTCATCGTCATTATCCTTCGACTCAATCACCAGTTCTACCGCTTCCTCTCCCACTTTTTGGGCTATGGCATTAATCCCCTTTTTGAATAACCCGGATGTATAAGAATTTTCAGCGGGGTGTTCCCGGCGATCCGCAATGATTTGATCTAATTGATAAATAAAATCCTCATTTGTATTCCTTTCTCCAAAGCAAGTATCCGCCCCTGTATGACAAACCGGGCCATGCGGAACAGCCTTGACCAATAAAGTGTCATTATCACAGTCCCCGGTAATACTTTTCAGGTCAAGAAAATTTCCACTTTCCTCCCCTTTTGTCCAGAGCCTTTTTTTAGTACGGCTATAAAAAGTCACCCTGTTCAACTCTTTGGTTTTTTTAACGGCCTCCTCATTCATAAAACCAAGCATTAATACTTTGCCGGTCAGATCATCCTGCACAATCGCGGGAACTAATCCATCAGCGTATTTGGCATAATCAATTTTCATTTCATTTTATTTTCTTACAGGAATATTATTTAATTCTAAATATTCTTTCAATTCGGGTATGCTTATCTCATTAAAATGAAAGATGCTGGCCGCCAACGCCGCATCGGCATTGGCCTGGTTAAAAACATCTTTGAAATGCTCCATCTTACCGCCACCACCGCTGGCAATCACCGGCACAGACAGGTTTTCCGCTAACCGTTTCGTAATATCGAGGGCAAAGCCTTGTTTCATTCCGTCATGATTCATGGAAGTCAGCAATATTTCTCCTGCGCCAAGCTCCACGGCCTGCTTAGCCCAGTCGAAACAGCGTGACGGGGTCTTTGTTCTTCCTCCATTTAAGTATACATACCATTCGCCATCCGCTTCCTGTTTAGTATCGATGGCTAATACAACACATTGGCTGCCGAATTCATTGGCAAGCCTCGTGATCAATTCGGGGTCTTTAAAAGCTGCCGTATTCACTGATATCTTATCCGCCCCGTTTTCCAGCAATGCATTTACATCCGCTATACTGCTGATCCCTCCACCCACTGTAAACGGGATATTGACATGCCTGGCAATCCTTCTCACCAATTCGACCAGTGTCTTTCGTTTTTCTACCGTCGCGGTAATGTCGAGGAATACCAGTTCATCAGCGCCCTGCTTTGCATACAAGGCGCCCAGCTCAACCGGGTCACCCGCATCGCGAAGGTCAACGAAGTTGGTTCCCTTTACGGTTCTTCCGTCTTTAATATCCAGGCAGGGTATGATTCGTTTAGTGAGCATAGTTTTACCAGGTAATAATTATTAATTACTAATTATTACTTTTTTTAGATCGGCCATACTTATCCGGTTTTCATAAATAGCTTTCCCCACAATCACTCCTTTGCACCCAATATTCCTTAACTCTTCAATATCTTTCATTGAACTTACTCCCCCGCTGGCAATAAATTCCAGGTCCGGAAACTTTTCAATAATATTTTTATAAAGATCAATCGCAGGACCTTCCAGTTTTCCGTCCTTGCTTATATCCGTACAAAAGACCTGCTGCACTCCCTTTTGAACATATTTTCCGATGAAATCATACACCCATATATCCGAAGTCTCCTGCCAGCCATGTATAGCGATCTTTTCATTCTTTACATCAGCTCCCAGCAGGAAATTTCCGGCGCCAAACTGCAACAACCATTTCACGAACTCCTCTTCATTTTTTACAGCAATACTCCCGACAGTTGCCAATTTCGCGCCTGAATCAAAAACGATCTGTACATCCTTGCCCGTTTTTATTCCCCCGCCAAAATCAATAACAAGAGAAGTTTTGCCGGCAATCGTCTCCAGCACTTTCCAGTTTTTAACCAATCCCGCTTTAGCCCCATCCAGATCCACTAAATGGAGCCTTCTCAATCCTGCATCTTCAAATTGTTTCGCTACTTCCAGGGGGTGCTCATTATAAATTTTCTTTTGCGAATAATCGCCCTCCGTCAGTCTCACACATTTCCCTTCTATAATATCTATCGCCGGAATAATGATCATAGTTCTATAAAATTTTTAAGAATCGTTTCTCCGGCCTTAGCAGATTTCTCCGTATGGAACTGCACACCATAAAAATTATCTTTCTGTAGTGCGCTGCTGAATTTTATTCCATATTCTGTCGTAGCGGCTGTTTCGGGACTTAGTTCCGCGTAATAACTATGAACAAAATAACAGTAAGATCCCTCCGCTATGTCCTTAAATAATGGATGGGCAACAACTTCCACCTTATTCCACCCAATCTGGGGAATTTTTAATCCTGTATTGCCGGCACTGAATTTTTTAACGTTCACATCAAAGACGCCTAAACAAGCTGTGTCATTTTCTTCAGAATATTTACACAGTAACTGCATGCCCAGGCAAATACCCAGCACCGGCTGCTGCAAATCCTTTATTACTTTATCCAGTTTTCTTTCCTTTAAATACAACATAGCGGAACTGGCTTCGCCGACCCCGGGAAAAATGACCCGGTCAGCCCGCCGGATCTGCTCTGCATCATCCGTCACCACGGCTTCAAGGCCTATTCGCTCCAATGCGAATAAAACACTCCGGATATTACCGGCATTATATTTAATAATAACAATACTCATTTATAAAATACCTTTTGTGCTCGGCAAATAATTATCAAACGGATCTCTTTTGACAGCCATACGAATAGCTTTGGCGAAAGCTTTAAAGATCGCTTCAATCTTATGATGTTCATTTTCTCCCCTGCATTCAATATGGAGGTTGCACCTCGCCGCATCGCTGAATGATTTAAAGAAATGAAAGAACATCTCTGTCGGCATTTCTCCTATCTTTTCTCTCTTAAATTCCGCATTCCAAACAATCCAGTTGCGGCCTCCAAAATCTATCAGCACTTTTGCTTCGGCTTCATCCATAGGTAAAGCAAACCCATATCGCTCCATGCCCCGCTTATCGGCCAGCGCTTTGGCAAAAGCTTCGCCCAGCGCGATTCCCGTGTCCTCAATGGTATGATGTTCGTCAATGTGCAGATCGCCCTTTGCTGAAATAGAAAGATCGATTTTACCATGCCTGGCGATCTGTTCCAGCATATGATCAAAAAAACCCAGACCCGTCACAATGGCCGTTTTGCCACTCCCATCCACATTCAGCTCTATGTTAATTTTTGTTTCGTTTGTAGTACGCTCATGAACTACCCGTCTTAAACCTGATTTCAGGAATGCATAGATTTTTTCCCAGCTATGCGTTTGTATCGCTATTATTTCTTCCAGCGCTTTGCTATCGTCTTTTATCTCTCCTGCGCCAAGATCCGGGTTATTATTCAGCCAGATGGCTTTGCAGCCAAGGTTCTTTGCCAACTGGACATCGGTAATGCGATCACCGATAACAAATGAATTGGCAATATCATACAGATCTTCATTAAGATATTCCGTTAACATACCAATGCCGGGTTTGCGGCCGGGTGAATTATCTTCCGGAAAACTTCTGTCAATATAGGTGGCATGAAAACTCACTCCCTCATTCTCAAAACTCTTAATGATATGCCTGTGAATAGGCCAGAAATTTTCTTCCGGGAAACCAATTGTACCGAGACCGTCCTGGTTAGTTACCATCACAAGCAGGTAACCAAACTCTTCGGCGATCTTTCTCATATAAAAAAAAGCTTCGGGATAAAATTCCAGTTTGTCCCAGGAATCAACCTGGTAGGTTGGCGGCGCTTCTTTTACCAGTGTCCCATCCCGGTCAATAAATAAAATTCTTTTACCACTGGCTCGCCCACCCGGCGAAGAACTAATATCCTGGTCGCTCATTTTATTTTTTTGCATAGTCTTTGAGTGCTTTTACTAACAACGTTATTTCATTTTCGGTGCCGATAGTGATCCGAAGGCAATTCTCACACAACTGCACATTGCTCCTGTCGCGCACCACTATTTTTTTAGCCAATAAGTAATCATATACGTTCCGGGCGTCTTTTATTTTGACCAATAAAAAGTTTGCATCCGAAGGATACACTTTCTGAACACCGGGTATGTGCTCCAGTACTCTTGCCAGCGCGTCTCTCATGCCTACCAATTCCTTTATCAGTTCATTCACCTGGTCCAGCTCACCCAATGCCTCCGTGACCAGGTCCTGGGTAACCTGGTTGATATTATACGGTGGCTTGATTTTATCGAGCAATTCGATAATTTCCTTTGACCCGAAAGCCACGCCAAGGCGCAACCCGGCAAGTCCCCATGCTTTACTGAATGTTTGCAGGATAACGAGATTGGGATACTCGGATAATTCCTGCAAAAAAGATTTGTGCCTTGAAAAATTAATATACGCTTCATCAATCACCAGTAACCCGTTGAAATTATTGAGAATCGTTTCAATATCCTCCCTGTTCATCGAATTGCCGGTAGGATTATTCGGCGAACAGATCCAGATGATCTTTGTATGCTCATCAATCAGCTGTTCAACCTGGTTGATATCTAATTGAAAATTGTCGAGCAAGGGCGCTTCCCTTACTTCCACATCATTAATATTACCGTTGACCCTGTACATTCCGTAAGTAGGCGGGCAAATGACCACATTGTCTTTCTTCGGTTCACAAAAACAGCGGTACAAGAGGTCAATACATTCATCGCTGCCGTTTCCCAAAAAGATTTGCCCGGCATCAACCCCTTTTATTTTAGCAATGGCTTTTTTAAGATCCGATTGATGAGGATCTGGATAACGATTATACCATTTTAACAATGGCGATCCAAGACTGTTTTCATTTGCGTCTAAAAATATCTTTGCCTCCCCCCTGAAATCATCCCTTGCGGATGAATAGGGAGTAAGCCCGCGGATATTTTCACGCACCAGTTTATTTAAATCAAAATTCATAACAGTTTATTTTTGCCTGTCAGCATTTATCCTGATACTTATCGAATTCCGGTGCGCGTCCAATCCTTCCGCCGCCGCCATTTGCTCCACGGTCCCGCCTACCTGCAGTAATCCTTCTTTTGTGATCTGCTGGTAAGTGATCTTTTTAACAAAGCTATCCACGCTGACACCACTATAGCAGCGGGCAAAACCATTCGTTGGCAAAGTGTGATTAGTACCGCTGGCATAATCACCTGCACTCTCCGGGGAATAATTCCCCAGGAAAACCGAACCCGCATTGACTATTTTATTGGCAATCGTTTCAATTTCCCTGCAGGCAAGAATCAAATGCTCAGGCGCATATTCATTGACCAGATCAACCGCTTCACCAATATGGGAAAGAACAACAGCATTGCTTTGATCCAGTACCTGCCGCGCAATCTCCCGGCGTGGCAAACCGGGCAATTGGATGTTCATTTCTTTTTCTACTTCATCAATGATCTGCTTCGCGCTGCAAATCAAAAGAACCTGGCTGTCGGCGCCGTGTTCTGCCTGCGATAAAAGATCAGCGGCAACAAATGCCGGGTTACAGGTTTCATCCGCGAGCACACATATTTCGCTGGGGCCGGCAGGCATATCAATAGCTACTCCATCCAATTGCACCAATTGTTTTGCACAATTCACGTATTGATTGCCGGGACCGAATATCTTATAAACGGAAGGAATGGTTTCTGTTCCATAAGCCATCGCCCCTATAGCCTGCACACCGCCCACTTTAAAGATTTTTGTCACGCCTGTTAATTGCGCGGCGAATAGGATGGCTGGGTGAATAGCCGCCTCATCCCCGGCCCTTCTCCTTGCGGAGAAGAGGGATGGCGGAGTACACAAAATTATTTCTTTGCAGCCTGCAATCTTCGCCGGGATTCCAAGCATAAGAACAGTAGAAAAGAGAGGGGCTGTACCCCCGGGAATATATAAACCTGTTTTTTCAATACCGACAGACCTGCGCCAGCATTTCACCCCCGGCATCGTTTCAATGATTTCCGGGCGCTGTACTTGTTTTTCATGAAATAGCCGGATATTCCCGGCAGCTGTTTCAATAGCCCTTTTTAATGATGGAGATAATGACTGTGAAGCCTCATTTATTTCGTTGTCGCTGACCGCTAACTGTTCGGTTGAAACGCCATCAAACTGTAAAGTATATTTTCTGACTGCCTGGTCACCGTTGGCCTTTACATCCTGCAGCACAGATCTCACTTTATCCTGCAATGCCATTGTGTCCATCACCGGTCTTGCGATAATGGCACCCCAATCTTTCTTATCCGGCTTAATATAGACTTTCATAATTTTTTATACGATCATTTTTTCAATAGGAACAACCAATATTCCCTGTGCTCCCGCCTCTTTCAATTGTTCGATGATATCCCAGAAATCATCTTCCTGCAATACACTGTGTACACTGCTCCAGTCTTTTTCCGCGAGAGGTAAAACAGTCGGGCTTTTCATACCCGGCAATAGTTTTATTATGTCAGGAAGTTTCCCGTTCGGCGCGTTCAGCAAAATGTATTTGTTGCTCCTTGCTTTTTGAACTGCCCTGATCCGGAACAACAGTTTCTTTAAGAGATTTTGTTTTTCTTTCTCCAGGCTTTTATTACTGATCAGTACAGCCTGCGAGGATAAGATCGTCTCTGTTTCTTTCAAACCATTGGTCAATAAAGTAGACCCGCTGCTGACCAGGTCACAAATAGCGTCCGCCAAACCGATTCCCGGGGCAATTTCCACACTCCCGCTTATCTCGTGGATCTCTGCGCTGATCTTTTGCTGGTCAAGATACTGTTGTAGTAAAACAGGGTAACTGGTGGCGATCTTTTTCCCGTTCAGCCATTGCCGGCTGAAGTTTTCATTTTTTCCGACACCAATGCTTAACCGGCATTTACCAAAACCGAGCTTTTCCATTACTTCCACCTGCTTTCGTTTTTCATACACTACATTCTCGCCGGCAATTCCGGTATCCGCTACACCGTCTTCTACATATTGCGGGATATCGTCATCACGAAGAAAATAGACTTCGAGGGGGAAATTAGCTGCTTCCGCTTTGAGCTTATTGGCCCCGTTGGAAATACTAATGCCGCACTCTTTTAGCAGCCGGAGTGAGTCATCGTATAGTCTTCCCGATTTTTGTATGGCGATCTTCAGTTTCATAATTGGCTTTAAAATAAAAAGGCTTACCGGATCCGGTAAGCCTTAAAGGTTAATGTATTTGACAAACTACATAATACCATCACAGCCTACCGCATGGGTAAGATGATGATGATGAGTATGAGTGTATTGAATCATAATTGCTATAACGGTGCAAAAGTAAAGAGATATTTTGAATGAGAAAATTTATTTTATTACCCGCTTAGTGTTTCAGTTTACCGGGAAGTCGGGAAGACGATAGGAAAAAACGGCTTGTACATCAAAACTTGGCTTCCTGGGGCAGTGTTTCGTTTGAAATAAGGCCACAGAGAACCACGGAGTATATAGGATAGTTTTCTCTGTGGCTCTCTTTAACTCTGTGGCTCTCTGTGGCCTTATTTCAAGCTGAGATATATCCTTTTTCTCCTCTTCCCGCCTCTCCGGCATTTATATATGTCTTATCACTTTTCGATCATCCCAAAATGCCGGTAATAAGAATGTAAGCGGCATTCACACCCTCAAAATGTATTGGCTGACTAAAAAGAGGTGTTTTCCAGGAAGACAGTAAACCAATAAGAAAAGGGTAAATCGAAAACTATCACTTTCCATCTTAATATCTTACCGGCAAACAATCTCCCATTTATCCTGCCAGGTTCTTTTAAGATTCAACAATGCTACAGATTAAACCGGCGACAAAACAAAGTTGAAATGAAGGCCAGGAGCTTCAAATAAACTATGGTAAAACTACTTGTGCCTTTCGCAAAACTAAAAACAGGGCAAATGCAAAAAATCATTCAACTACCGGCACGCAATACATTATCATTTAAAAAAAGTATCGTTCCACAAGGAACATATGAAATTTTTTATTGCCATCATTTACCTGTGCTTCAAATGATTATTCATTGCTTTACCATCTTCCCTCATTGCATTCGTAGTTTTGCTATTGCAAATATGCGATTCTTACTGTTAAATTTACATCGTATTTGATCCGAACCTTATGATGAATAACAGTCTTCGCCTCAGTAAAAGTACCAGCAGAAACTTCACTTCATCATTCCCGGGTTAAATCAACAAGAAGAAGATCACCAGAGCGCAATAGAAGAAATTTCGGACACTAAAGAACAGCGTTATTTTCCTTATCCAATCTATCCGTAGAAAAATCAGTTGACTTAATCTTAAAACCCTAAAGATGAAACTGATCTCTACCCTATTTGAAAAAAAGACGCTTACAACCCTGGCAGCGGCGCTGCTTATGTTTAGTGCGACAACGAGTTTCGGCCAGGTATCACTGGTTTGTACAAGCCCCACCAGTACTATCTATGGATTAGATGGCAATGGTGAAATCTACCCGATCAAAACCGCAAATGCCAAAACAGGCACTATAGTAAAGAACAGTACCTACCCCGGCCAAACGCCTGCGAGCGCTAATGGTATTGGATATAATACCTTTAACGGCAAGTTCTACTATTTCAAGAGGAATACAACTTCAGCACCCCAGGAGTTCGTTTCATTTGACCCTACATTAAATGTCGTGACAACCCTTGCCAATAGTACCGCTACAGATGATATCCACACCGGTTGCATAAACTTTAATGGGACGGGCTACTATACAACTGATATCCAGGGTACCCTGAGTTATTATAATATCGCTACCAATACCTGGACACTTATTACTTCAAAGATCGTTGACCAGGGTGGAAATAATATATCAACTCTTATCAAAACTCAAAGCGCCGGCGACATGGCGATTGATGGGCTTGGTAATATTTGGTTACTTACTTCCAGCAGCGCTAATTATGGCCTCTATAAGATCCCTGCCCCCCTGCCCACTACACCGGTAGCGCAGTTGAATGTTATCAGGATAATTAATCCGACTGCCACCACCCCGACAGGAAATAGTTTCGCCGGTATAGCGTTCGGTACCAGCGGGCAAATGTATATGTCAACAAAGAATGATAACAGGTTATATGTAATGACGACTATAAATGCGCTCACCTTTATCGGCATTTTTGACAAAAGCGATGTAGGCAATGACCTTACCTCTTGTTCATTCCCTACGTCCATCCTTCCCGTGACCTGGGAAAGTTTTGATGTCTCTGTACAAAATAATAACAATGTAACGCTGAACTGGGATGTAATAGAATACCAGGATAAAGGTTTTTATGTACAGCACAGTATGAACGGAACCGATTGGGAAGACCTGGCTTTTATTCCTGCAAAAAATAATTCTGAATCGGTACAGAGCTATTCCTATTCACATATCAATAACCTGAACGGCAAACAATACTATCGTATTAAGCAGGTAGACCTTGATGATAGAAGCAGTTTTTCAGAAGTAAGGACTATCACCCTTAAAAATGATCAGCAAAATATTACCGTTTTTCCAAACCCGGCTACAGATCATATCCGGATCGTAGGCAATAGCAGTAACGATAACCTGGCAAAAGCACAAATATTCGACCTGTCGGGCAAAATGCTTATTGAACAGAAATTACTCACAGGCAGTAATACAATCAGTATAAACAAACTGCCTGTCGGAGCTTATATCGTTCGCGTGGAAAGTAATAACGGGACGGCTTATAATCAAAAAATCATTAAGCAGTAAAATACTGCTGACCCTATTTCCTTCAATCATTTTTGAATATCCAAAGCCTTAAAAGCCAACCGGACCTGGCAAAGGTCAATCCAGATCATCCAAAAGGAAACCAGCTTTTTTAAAACATCAACCATTTAAACATGAAACTGGATATTGGCCAATTCAAGATGAAAATTTCAAAAGTAGCGGCAGTTGTGTTGCTTATGACGATGACAACATTCACTTATGGGAAGACAGCGAGCCCTTTTGAAGTTCAGACAGTATTCTTCAACAGTTTTGATATCAAAGTCAGTGCTACTACTATAGAAATGACCTGGGTGGTAACCGAATATAATAATAAGAGTTTTGTTATCCAGCATAGCCTGAACGGCGCAGACTGGGAAGATGTAGCATTTATTCCAAGCCAGAACAGCCCTGAATCCCTCGTGGAATATTCTTTCAAACTTTCAAATGCTACTTCCGGCAGACATTACTATCGGTTAAAATATACCGATATAGATTTGAAAAAGATTGGTTTTTCACCGGTAAAAAACCTCCTGGTCGCGGAGGAAAAACAGGATATCTCTGTTTGGCCAAACCCTGCCAGCAACGTAGTTAATATTTCCAACAACAGTAAAGGCATCAACCAGTATACGACCGGGAGTGTTTTTGATCTCTCCGGAAGAAAGATGATAGCCATAAAGCTTGAACAAGGCAATAACACCATCAGTGTCGCCAATCTCCCGGCAGGAACTTATCTGCTGTACCTGGAAAACAGCAATGGCAATCCCTTTAATCAAAAAATCATTAAACAATAAGATACTAGGTCACCATTTCCCGCTTTCACTAAGCCCTGTCTGAATCAAGACGGGGTTTTTGGTTTATTATGTAACCTCATTATTGCTTTCGCCTGATTATAAAATGACCCATCCCGGGACGAGGAAATCCTGGCGAAACTGGCTTATTACAAAAAAATATGCGGCCGGGGCAGGATACCCTATCACGAAACCATCGAAGAAGCTTTGTGTTTCGGATGGATAGACAGCTCCAAGAAACCCGAAACCAAGGCAGCGCGTATAAAACAAACTGTACGGATGCTGTTGCCAATTTTGGTCATCTTTAAATAACTGGTTCCTCAATCTCTCTTATATTTGCAGTCCTTAAATGACTCCGTAGCTCAGTTGGTATCCCGATAGCTATCGGGATTAATCAGTAGGTCCCCCGATTTGAATCGGGGCGTGGTCATAAAACGGGAAGAAAATAAATTAATAATGACTCCGTAGCTCAGTTGGTAGAGCTACTGACTCTTAATCAGTAGGTCCAGGGTTCGAGTCCCTGCGGGGTCACCAACCCGGCTTTTTGAATATGATTTCAAAAGGCCGGGTTTCATTTTTTTTTGAAGTTCCTGTCAGACTTGCACTTAACAAGAACATAGCATTTGTTTTAGGGGCTCAATCTTGTCATTTTTCTTATCGCACTAAATTCCTTCCGGAAATATTCTGAATTGAAGTTTTTGCTTTTCGGCATAATTGGCCGAAACAAATGACACTTAGTGAAATACAGAACCGGCATCTCCACTTAACTAAAACTTAATTTCCGGGTTTTGCTCTAGTTTGGCAATTTGCAAGTCCATGGATTACGTTGGCGAAATAAAACAAGGGAATAAACTTGTATTTGAAGAGGTCTATTACAGGTACCATGAAAGATTTTATTTCTATGTGCTGAAAAATACCAGGTCTGAAGATATTGCTGAAGAAGTGGTTCAGATGTCATTTATTAAAATATGGGAAAAAAGAACCGACTTATCAAATTCTTTTCCTATTGAAGTACAGATTGCGAGAGTAGCCAGATCGATAATGATAGATATTTTACGAAAGAAAGCTTCGGAACGAAAGGCATTGGAAACTATAAAAGAAAATGCAAATACGGTAATCGCCGGAGATACGGCTGCCGGGAAAGAATTAATAATAAAAGTATCAGAAGCCATTGAAACCCTGCCACCCGAATGCAGAAAAATTTTTATACTGAGCCGCGAAGAAGGTCTTACTTATACCGAAATAGCCAACCAGTTATCCATCTCTCCCAAAACAGTTGAAAATCAAATATCAAAAGCATTAAAAGCGGTAAGAAAAGCTGTAGCGCTCGCTTATATTCTAAGTTTTTAAATACGCTTTAAAGTCCTTCGCATTACCAAATTGTTAACCCATAGGGGCTAATGCTATTTCATACGAATCGTTTATAACTGGAATTTAATGAAACCAGACAGGGAATTAGTAGAAAAGTTTTTAAGAAACCAATGTACGGATAAAGAGGCAGAAATTATCCGGCAATATTTTAATCAGCATCCTGATGAAGTTGAAAAGCATATTCCTTTAAACGATTGGCTTAAAGACAGGAAAAAACGATTGAGCATAACTGTGAGCGAGAGGATTTTGTATAGTATCCGCAAAAGTTATTTGAATCCTCCAAAGACTTCCCTGATGAGATTACTGGTAAAGTACGGCGTGGCAGCATCTTTCATTGGAGTAGCTCTTTTTGCGGGAGTAAAATTATTTACAAAAACAGGCAGCCGGTCCCCTGAAAAAAAATGGGTTATAAACACCGGTACAGATACTGTTCCTGTATTGAAGATGATTGAAAATAAAACAGCTCATGAAATACAAACGAGACTGCAGGATGGTTCCGTAGTTGCCATTTATCCCAACAGTTCTTTGCAATATTTACCGGCCTTTGAGAAAAATAAGCGGGAAGTTTATTTAAAAGGCAAGGCACTATTTATCGTAAGTAAAGATGCTTCAAGGCCTTTTACCGTTTATGCGGCAGGGATTGCCACCACTGCTTTGGGCACGCAGTTCATAGTGTCTGAGCGGGATCATATAAGAAATGTATCTGTACAGTTGCTGGAAGGCAGCGTAAGAGTATGCCCGCAATATCCGGCAGGCGGGAAAAGTTTCGTGATATTACGTCCGGGTGATCAACTGATAGTAAGCAAAGGCCGGTTCAATAATTATTCCCTGCTACGGAATCCTGGAAATAACTCGGTCAACAGGGCGCCCAAAAACATTGCAAAAGATAATCCGGCCAATGAAAAAAACAAACTTGTGTTTAAAAATTGCCGCCTGAAAGATGTATTTAAACAGATGGAAGAAAAGTTTGGTGTAACAATACATTTTAATCCGGCAACGGGTATTGAACAAAAATTATTTACCGGTACTTTTTTAGAAAACGACAGCCTGGAATTTGTATGTAAAACTATCTGCGACTTGCATAGTCTGCAATACAGCATAGAAGGGACGACCGTGACCATTTCGGCTCCATAATTTAAACCTGATCAATCCTACTGTAAATGTCTGAATGCAAAAACAACAGGATTTGCATAAGGGGACTTTTTTGAAATAAATTTTACTAATAAATGAAAAAATTAACAGGGCTAATCAAAACACTGCTGATAGGCTTTCTCTTTTCAGGAGCAACAGGCGCAGCAGCGCAATCATCGCAGATACGGGGTACTGTACTTGATGAACGAGGTAACCCGATGGAAGGCGTTAGCGTAATCGCCAGGCCGGGAAACAACGATGCCGGGCCGGATGCTACAGGTACTACAAACAAGGAAGGCACCTTTTCTTTGGCAGGCTTAAAGATAGCGGTCTCCTACAACCTGTATTTCAGCCATGTCGGATATGAACAGTATATAGAAAAAAATGTGGTGATAAAGAATGATATGAGCGCATTATTGATACGGATGAACAGGAAAGACAGCGCCCTGGATCAGGTAGTAGTAATCGGCTATGGGGAAGTGAAGCAAAAAGACGTAACGGGATCAATCACAACGATAAAATCAGACGATTTAAACAAAGGAGTCATCAACAATCCAATCCTGGCTCTCCAGGGAAAAGTTCCGGGACTGAATATATCTAAAGACGGAAGCCCTTACGGTGGAGCGTCAATTATTTTACGTGGACCATCCACTATACGTGAAGGGGCGGCGCAACAGCCATTCATTGTAGTAGATGGAATGCCCAACAGCATCATCCCTCCAATAGATGATGTCGCATCAATAGATATATTGAAAGATGCGAGCGCAACGGCTATATATGGAGCGCGGGGCGCCAACGGTGTAATTATCATCACCACCAAAAGCGGAAAGGCAAACGCTCAGGAAATTTCTTACAATTCTTTTGTGGCGCTGGAAACTATATCGAACAAAATTGAGATGTTAAACGCAGATGAATACCGTGCCTACATAAATAAAAACGGACTGAGTTTAAGTCCTGATGATGAGCATCACGTTAACACTAATTGGATGAATGAAATTACAAGGAATGGCATATCATACAGAAATAACGTTTCATTGTCCGGCGGAAGTAACAGGACACAGTATAATTCCAGTATTGAGCATTTTAAGAACGAGGGTATCATCAAGGGTACAAGCCTGGAAAGATTAACTATACGGGGGCGGCTGCAACAATCTGCATTGAATAACAAGCTGAAAATTCTGATAAACGTAGGAGCTGTTCTGACTAACATTCAAGCGCTGATAGACCAACGGAGCATACTCTGGAATGCACTGGTATTCCAGCCTACCAGGAAAGTACAAGATGAGAATGGAAATTACCTGGAAAGGATCAATGATCCGCTTAACCCGGTTGCCCTGATTATGCAACACAAGAATGACACTAAAATAAGAGAACTGTTTGGAAATTTCGGGCTTGAGTACAAAGTATTGCCTGACCTGAAATATGTTATCAACACGTCTCTTAACAGCACCCAGAACACCAATTCGGTTTATTATTCCAAACTGTCAAGATTAAAGCAGGGCAGTAATGGCGAAGCTGACAGGTCTACCTATGAATCAGGAAGCAAACTGCTGGAGACGTACCTGTCCTATGACAAAAAAATCGGAGCGCATAG
The DNA here is from genome assembly GCA_030706685.1 of Bacteroidota bacterium. Lineage (GTDB taxonomy): Bacteria > Bacteroidota > Bacteroidia > Chitinophagales > Chitinophagaceae > VBAT01. The sequence continues at coordinate 12,236 of JAUZOA010000035.1, read as the reverse complement.
TATAGGTCTGCTTGCTGGTTACTCCTGGCAGGAAGATCAGTCAGGAGACGGTTTTCAGAGTTCCAACATAAATTTTATTACTGATGGAGTCGGATATTATAACCTGGGATTGGGCAGCGGCGCAACCGGGTATGTTCCTTCTTATGGAACAACAGCTATGACAACTCTTCGCCAGATATCCGGTTATGCAAGAGTAAAATACGAATATGCCAACAAATATCTTTTTCAGGCTACCGTGAGACGGGATGGGTCATCAGCATTCGGAAAAAACAATAGATGGGGCACGTTCCCTTCAGCCTCCATTGGCTGGAGACTGAATGAGGAAAAATTCCTGAAACACTTATCTCTTTTCGACGATCTGAAATTGCGCATCGGCTATGGTATCAGCGGAAATTCAATTGGTTTTGATCCTTTGATCAGTGTTTTGCGCTATGGCACCTCGGGTACATTTTACCAGGCAGGGCAATATGTCGTAGGTATTACCCCGGTGCAAAATGAAAACCCTGATTTAAAATGGGAAAGTACCAGTGTATTGAATACAGGGATTGATTTTAGTGTTCTGAAAGGAAGGCTACGGGGAACGATAGAATACTATAATAAGAAAACAAATGACCTGATATGGACCTATTCAGTACCGCCCACGCAATACTATGTGAACACGCTGACTACGAATGTCGGAAAAATGGAAAATAAAGGATGGGAATTCCTGATCCAGGGGATACCGGTTAAAAACCGCAGACTCGAATGGAATTCATCTTTCACATTATCATTCAATACTAACAGAATTGTATCGCTGAGCAATGATATTTTCAAGCTTGAATCAGTGGATTACTATGGAGTAGGCATGCATGGACAATCCGGCAACCTGGCTTTCCGGTTGCAGGCAGGGTACCCGGTTGGACAATTTGCATTGTGGGAATATGCAGGCGAAAACAGCCAGGGAATATCACAATTTGCAGATAAAAACGGAAACCTCACTGTCAGCCCGGCAAGTAGCGATAGAAAAATAACAAAACAGAATGCTCAACCTAAAGCTATAGGAGGATGGTATAATACCATTCGCTATCATCAATTCAGCCTGGAATTCCTGTTAAGGGGTACATTCGGCAATACCATATTAAATGCTACCCGTGCCGACCTTAACTATCCGGCAGAGATATTACGATACAATGTTTCGAAAGAAACGCTGAATGAGTCTGTCAAAAATACTACTGCCAACTATACTTCAACCCGGTATCTTGAAAAAGGAGATTACCTGAGACTGGATAATATTACATTGAGCTATTCGCCGGAATTGAAGAGCCAGGCCTTCAGGAAGCTGCGATTGTACGCCACTGTCAACAATGCTTTTATAATTACGGGTTATAAAGGGATTGATCCGGAAGTAAATATCGGCGGCCTTTCCCCGGGAATAGATGACAGTAATATCTACCCTAAAACAAGATCTTTTGTATTCGGAATGAATGTCAGTATAAATTAAAATTAACCAAGCCATGAAACTCTTATATAATACTATTAAAACCGTTTTTTTTGTTGCCCTTTCTTCCACCCTGTTATGGTCTTGCACCAAACTTGATGTTGATGTAAAGTCGGAAATAACGCCTGACAATTTTCCTAAAACGCAAGAGGATTTCATCGCCCTGACCGGGCCGGCATACACGTACTTATCATCCTCTGCCTATGTAATCGACCAGATATTAGTCCAGGAGTTGTCGGGTGATGGCGCTATCATTACTGCCAACGGCGGAAACTGGTATGATGGGGCGAGATACAAGCAACTACACCTGCACATGGTTGATGGCGACCACCGTTTCATAGGAGAAATGTGGACAACCTGGTTTAATGGGATCAGCAAGATTAACAGTATAATGCCACTTCTTGCAAATTCCGAACAATCCGAATTCAAAAAGACCACTATTGCAGAAATGCGAACATTAAGAGCATTCTATTATTTTTTGTTAATGGACAACTTTGGCGGGGTGCCGATAATTACAGATTTCGGCCCCAGCGTCCAGCTCAAAAGCCAGGATTCACGTGAAGATGTTTTCAACTTTATTGAAAAAGAGGTTAACGAATCAATCCCCGATCTGCGGGAAAATAAAGATATAAGTACCTATAGTAAAACCACAAAGTGGATGGCGTATGCCTTGCTGGCAAAGCTATATATCAACTCTGAAGTATACACAGGAATAAAAAGGTATGACGATGCGGTGAAAGCCTGCGATATGATTATTCAACATGCTACCACTGCGGGAGATATCGGGCTTGATAATAATTATCTGAAAATGTTTGATATTGATAATGGCCCCCAGATCAAGGATTTCCTGTTTGCCATTCCCTGCGATGCGTATCAGACTACACATTATCCCGCCAGGTACTGGTTGCATGCTGCATTGCGGCAAAAATACAGTCTTCCATTCAATCCGAGTGGTTCTATGAAAGTGATACCTGAATACTATGATAAATTCCTCAATAGTCCCGGGGATATCAGGACAAACATATTTTTGACAGGGAAACAGTATTATTATAATGGCAACCCTGTTACTATCAACACAACCAATTCCGGGTTAGACAATAGTTACAGCGGGCCCAATCCTTCCGCTCCCGTTGTATATCAGTTGGAATTCACACGCAATATTGTTTTCCGGGATCTTGCAACATTCGAGACCGGGAATGATCAACTGGGCCTGGCGATAGGATATCGCGTAAATAAGTTCAGGGCAGACAGCACTTCAACAACGCGGAATCAAAATAATGATCTGCCCGTATTCCGCTATGCCGATATCCTTTTGACCAAAGCAGAGGCCTTATTAAGGGGAGCCGCTCCTACAATGGGGCACACACCGGTTGCCTTAGCGAACATGGTAAGACAAAGAGCCAATGCAACACTGTACACGACTATTAGCCTGGACGAACTGCTGGATGAAAGAGCAAGAGAACTGGCGTATGAAGGATGGAGAAGGAATGACCTGATCCGGTTTGCCAAATTTGAAGATAACTGGGGAGTAAAGACGAATACGGATATCAGAAAGAGGATCTTCCCTATCCCCAATCCACAGATCGTACTTAATCCTTTATTACACCAAAATCCCAGCTATTAAAACAGAAAATATGAAAGGTTTTCCTGCAGCGTCATCTTTCCTGACTTTTGTGTCAGCGGTTGTCTGCTTCTTTTACTCCCAGGCAAGAAATCATTACTACGAAAACGGCTATTCAGACCCGCATCCGGGACAATACAAATTAATCGCCCACCGGGGAGGTATAACGGGAGGAGAATTCGAAGAATACGATCCTGCTTCGATTAAAGAAGCGATACGGAGAGGTTATTACATGCTCGAAATTGATATCAGGTCGACGAAGGACAGCATGTTAATCCTGAATCATGACAATAATTTCAACCGTTTCTTCGATAATCCTGCGCAGGTGGAAGACCTGACATGGGAGGAAGTAAAAAAATTGAGGTCTGTAAAAGGAAAATTCCATCCGCCTTCACTGGAAGAAGTGGCAAGAATGTGCAGCGGGAAAATAAGGCTGATGATCGATATAAAATTGCGCAATCCCGAAGCTGGTTTCTACAGGAAGTTGAAGGATATTTTGAGCAGGTATAATTTATTCAATACTGCCTATTTTATCAACCATATCCCTGAAGAGATGCTTGACGGAAAAGGCAAATTGTATTTCCGGGTCGCCGATATTCCCCGGATAAAGGAACGGCTGAGCAACGGTGAAAATATCGCATCCCGTTATTTCCTGTTCGACAGCGGAACGAGGCTTACAGAAGATGCCATTGATTGGAGTAGAACTAATCATATCGCTGTAGTTCCTTCAATCAATTATGATCATTACAAACAGCACAAATGTGAGGAAGCAAAAAAGCATATTGAATTTTTGAAAAAAAAGGGAGTTATTGAGTTCCAGGTAGACTCGGATTTTGCCGGATGGCTTACAGATACTTCAGCATCTGCCGGGCCCATACATATTCCATCCGCATTGCACTTCAAAAATAAAAAGTTCAGGATTGCACAGTTTACGGATATTCATTACAAGTATAATTCACCACGGTCAGACACCGCCTTGATGAATTTATCAGAGGTAGTCAGGCAGGAAAAACCTGATCTGATCGTATTGACGGGAGATATTGTGTGTTCTGCGAACACTGACCTCGCCTGGAGATCGCTGGCTGCTTCTATTAGCAAGACAAAAGTACCGTGGGTAGTTGTATTGGGGAATCATGATATTGAGTATGAACTTTCAGGAAAAGAGATTATGAATATCGTGACGGGGTGGCCATATTGCCTGGCGGAAAATGGTCCTGATAGCCTGGCCGGCAATGGAAATTACCTGATCAGCCTCAAATCATCAATTTCGGGAAAAAATGAAGCTGTCTTATATTTCCTGGATTCACATAGCAGTTTATCCCAGGAGGCAGGTTATGACTGGATCAGGCCCGATCAGATAAACTGGTATAAACAGAACAGCCGGAGATTTAAAAAAGAAAATAAAACCACAATCCCCTCGCTGGCTTTCTTCCATATCCCTCTCCCCGAATATAACGATGTCCTTTATAACGCTTCAACAACAGGTATCCAGGAAGAATCGGTCTGCTCTCCTAAATTTAATTCAGGTTTGTTCGGGGCCATGAAGGAATCGAAAGACATAATCGGAATATTCTGCGGACATGACCACAATAGTAATTTTATCGGGTACAAAGAAGGAATTGCTCTTGCGTATGGCTCAGTTTCCGGTATTGAATGTTATGGAAAAATTGGCCGGGGAGCCAGGATTATTGAATTACAGGAAGGTGAAAGAAAATTTACTACCTGGATTCGGTACCCGGACAGTCCCGTGAAGTTTAAAGTTATATACCCTGATTCTTTCGAAAAGCAGTAACCGGCATGAAAAAAATACTTGTAATCCTGTTAGCATTCCCTTTTACGTTACATGCGCAAGTCAAAATTATCGCACACCGCGGAGCATCCTATGATGCGCCGGAGAATACACGCGTTTCTGTTAATCTGGCCTGGCAGAAAGGAGCTGATGCGGCAGAAGTGGATATTTACCTTACGGCTGACGGACGTATCGTTTGTATACATGATGCCAATACCAAAAGAACATCAGGTAAAAATATCGAAGTAGCAGAAGCCAATTATCAAATGCTTCAAACGCTGGACGTTGGTTCATTCAAAAGTGAGAAATACAAAGGAGAAAAAATTCCATTATTAGATGATATAGTAGCGGCATTACCCCGGGGTAAGGAATTGGTTGTCGAATTAAAGGCCCGCATGAAGCTATTGCCGGCGCTTAAAAAGATCATCGACGAAGAGGGAATAAATAAAAATATTTCCTTTATATGTTTCGACCTGGCAACAATAACGGCTACTAAGAAAAATTTTCCCGACCGGCAATGTGTCTGGCTTTGCAATGACATTGATAGTTTTTTTGCCAATATTGATAAAATAAACAGCCTGTCCCTGGATGGGGTAAGCCTGCGGTATTCCATTATTGACTCATCTGTTGTGTCCATTGTAAAAAAGCATCATCTAAAACTATTTGCCTATACTGTAAATGATGAAAAAGAGATGGTGCGCCTGGTACAATCAGGAGTAGCCGGGATTACAACGGACCGTCCTGACCTGCTCCTGGCACATTTACCTTCGTTTCAGAATAAACACGGAGAAATAGTAGACAGCAGGGACAATAAAGTTTATAAAACCATAACAATAGGCAGTCAAACCTGGTTGGCTGAAAACCTGGCTTTTCATACTTCATCCGGGAGCTTTGCATACAAAACTGATGAAAAATACGAAGCGGAATACGGGAGGTTATATACATTGGAAGCTGCAGAAAATGCATGCCCGTCCGGGTGGCGCCTGCCTTCTAAGGAAGAATGGGATACACTGATCCTGTATTTGGGAGGAAGTTCTGTTGCCGGAGGAAAATTAAAATCACTGGATAAATGGTTATCTCCTAATACCGGCGCCACGGATGAAAGCGGCTTTGCTGCAATTCCGGCAGGCAGCCGCTATCATAGTGATGGCTCTTTCAATAATCTCGGCGACCATGCTTGCTTCTGGTCATCTTCAAAATTCGGCGATATGGAAGGATGGTTTTTCTATGTCAATCATGACAGGAACAATATATACAGAAACAGGCTGAGAAACACGAGTGGATTTAGTGTGAGATGCGTGCGGGACAAATAATGCCCTGTGAAAAGCGACACCTTAGAACTTTCTTACTTCGCGCCGGATGTCCTCCCTGGAATTTGACCAGGTCCAGTTGAATGGCCTACCCGGTTACCGGGTCAAAGCCAGAATGCTCCCTCTTTTAACTTACTATTTAACCATTATTTAGACATTATTTTTCCATAGATTTTCCATTCATCTTCCATTAAATAATGGAGGATGAATGGAAGAATTATGAACTTACCATGAAAATATAATGAAATTTACATGGTTTCACCTAAAGTTAATCGAGGTATGATTGTAACAGACAATCCTTTATTAGCTGGTGTCTTTGGAAAGCTGAAGAACATAATCGTGAAGCAGTACAAGGATAAAACCGTAATAACGGGGGCGCCCGATATGTCGGCATGGTTTCCCGATGCTTAATAAATCTTCCATGGAAAGTTGCTTGAAACCAGGCTAATCGGGATAACTTTTTAAATTTTCAAGCATGCGCCCGCTTCGTTGCCCGCAGTAACTTTATTTTGTTTCTATATACATTTGAATGATGTCAGTGTATTCTCCTGATAATTGTTTTATTGCTTTGATATGCCTGCCTTCTTCCGTGAACCCTAATTTTTTGTATAGATTAATGGCCCGCTGATTGGTAGCAAAGACGTTTAAAAATACTTTTTCAATTTGCCGGTTGTTCTTTGCCCATTCCAAAAGGGTTTCAATAAGTTTTTGCCCGATGCCATTGCCCTGGTAGCCCGGGTGCACACTTACTCCAAACTCTCCAATATGAGCCATTTTCTTCCTGTTTTTTGTGGAAAAGTCAAGAAGCCCTACGACCGCGTTATCCATTTCCGCGATTAAAATTATTGAAGCAGGATTTTTCAGCGAGTTATTTATCCAAACTTTTTCTTCTTCTACTGTAATCGTATATTCTGGTAAAGTCGTTAAAACCTGGTCGGTGGAAGAGAATAATATTTTAGCATAATTAATGATATTCTCTGCATCCTTTTCGCCAGCCCTTCTTATAGTAAATTCTTTGCCGTTTCTTGTCAAATGGTTATTCATTGATTTTGCTTGATAGTTTATCAAAGAAAATTTTATTTTATAAAATTATAGAAATTATCCCTCGTCATCGGTCATCTGGTTTCAATAAAGTACTGGTTGAAAATCTATTTCGCTTTATGTCGGGATCATAAAACTCCGCCACCAAAGAAAAATCAGTGTTTATATAGAAGCGAATAGATAGGAAGGAAATTACTCCACTTCAGCTTTCTTTATAGATTACAGACCACTTTTCTCCCAGTTATTAGTTTTAATCTTGCCTTTTTTAAAAAAATTTTTTCCGGGAAGGGTGACCTTTTTCCATTTTGACCATATATATTAAAAGCCGTCAATAATGCAGGACCAAAAGATAACAGAACTGATCCGAACGGATAATAATGACAGGGCCCTTGTAGTCTTGTACCGGCATTTTCCCATGATCCGCAAGATGATCTTGTCAAATGGCGGAAATGCAGAAGATGCCGAAGATATCTTCCAGGAAACACTTATCATCCTGTGCAGGAAAGTGAAAAATCCGGGATTTGAACTAACTGCCCGTTTAAGCACCTATCTGTTCAGCGTTAGCCTGTATTTATGGAAAGATGAATTGAAAAAAAGAAAACATCATATCCGCGCTGATTTCGAAACAGGATTGAAAGAGGCAGAAGAAAAAGAACTGGAAGATATAATAGAAAAAGAAAGCAGGGCGCGATTAGCAGAAAAAATACTGGATCAACTGGGTGATCGTTGCCGCGAACTCTTATTACTTTTTTATAAAGGGGGAATGAAGTTAAAAGCTATTGCCGCCTACATGGGTTATAATTCGGAAAACACGGCCAAAAACCAAAAATATAAATGCCTTGAAGGGGCCAGGAACAGGCTGAAAGAATTGAAACCAACTACTCAAACCTTTAATAACTGAGCTATGCGTCCCGAACTTGAACTAATGGAAAAAATAGAGCAATACCTTAAGGGTGAAATGACTGATCCCGGCAAGGCCTCTTTTGAAAGCCAAATAGCCAATGATCCGGCTCTCGCGGAGCAAGTAAAGCTGCAGGCGGACATTATGAGAGGAATTGAACGAAATATCCTCAAACAAAAAATACAGATAGCTGGTAAAAGATTCCGGTGGGGAGTCAATGCCCGAAAATGGGGACTGGGAGGATTGAGTGTTGCTGTTATCCTGTCTGTTGTCTTTTTTTATGACAAAAATGCCAGCCATCACTATGCTTACGAAGGAAAATCTCTGCCTGAATATAATGAACAGGGTGAAAAGAAATGGGCGGATGCCGACAGGAATATTCCGGCTCAAATATTCCTTCTTAACGCTTCAAAAGATACTGTTATAGAAACAAAAGGGGGTATAGTAATGGCGGTTCCGGCCCATGTTTTCCTGGATGAAAATGGCAATCCTGTCGATGGCAGGATAGAACTGGCGGTAAAAGAAGCGCTCGACCCGGCAACCATTATGAAAGCAGGGCTTTCTACCCGTTCGGGTAATAACCTGCTGGAAAGCGGCGGCATGTTTTTTACAGATGCAAGAAAAGATGGAAAAATATTGAAGATAGATCCTGCGCATGGAATTTATGCCGAAATACCCACTGATAATAACAGGCCCGGTATGCAATTATTCAATGGAAAGCGCACCATGAGCGGAAACATTGACTGGATCAATCCGAAACCATTGGAACATGACCTGGTGCCGGTAGATATTCAAATGCTGAACTTCTACCCTCCCCATTACCTGGATTCATTGCAGCAATGGGGATATGACAGAATGAATAAAAAATTCACAGATAGTCTTTACTATTCCCTGGCAAGATTGTTTGCAAATGAGACTGAGTATATTGGGCCTGCCAGCAAACCTATTATGGAAAATGAGAAATCAAGCGGGAAAATGTCAAAATCAGAATTCCTGGATAAGCTCTTAAAAAATGGTTCCTCACAGCCCCGAAAATATTACTCTACTGATACCATCACATCTTCTGCTGACTCATCTATTTCTGAAACATGTTATGGCATTAACCCGTCAAAGATTAAAGCTATATGGAATGAAAAATTTCAAAACACTATTCTTGCGACCCGTGAATTTGAAGAACGTCTTTATTGGATACATGTATATCGCGACCCGGCTATTTTTGATCTTTATGTCAATAATCTTGATAAAAGCCTTTCAGTTATCGATTCATTGGCAGCTTTAATCTGGCATGGAGGCAGTGATGTCTATAAAATATTTTCTTCCTTTGCATCAAGGCATGACGGGAAAGTGCAGAACGGCTCCAAACAATTTGAAATGTTGAGGGAATATTATCAAAATAAGGCCCGGGCATTCACAGAAGCCATTGCCAAAACAGAAAATGAATTCTGGGGCAAACAAGCTCAACTGGATGATGAAGCATTGGACCGAAGGACAAAACATGAAACAGATTCAATTAACAGGATGGCGCAAAATTTTAGGGAAGAATTGAGGCTAAACATAAAAGAAGCTTACCGGCAATTGGGATATGATACTGCCATTGTTCCCAGACCCGGTACCAGCGCTTACAGAGCGCAGGTAACAACAACTGGATGGTGTAATGTAGACAGGTATGTAACTGAATCCACCATTACCCGCACTTCACTTAATTATACTGAACCCGGTACCGGTAAAAAAGCCATCATCAATTATTTACCTGTTTCGGTACAGGTAGACCAATGGAAGCAATATGACCGGCTCAATGTTTATTTGCTTCCGGATAGACTGACCAGTTTCATGCGCCTGGATGGTATTGAAGGAAAATATACCGAAAAACTGGATGAGCTGATGCGATACAAACTGATATGTATCGCCTATAAAGATGAACAGGCCTATTTCTATTCAAAAGATACTATTGAGGCAAAGGACTATTCTACTATAATATTGACACCGGCAGGGAAAGATGAATTGAATAAAAAGCTGAACAGCGCCGGGAACTTTACGCAGTCTTCGTTTTTGGACAGGGAAAATGATTTCGCATTGTTTGATATTACCGATCAGAAAAGACAGAAATATAATCTGGGTTTGCAGGAATTAACAAGAAGGGCAACAGAGCTTATTTTTCCTTGTTATTCCCGCCAGCAACCTATTACTAATACTGAACAAAGAAAATAATTCATGATTGAAAAGCTGCCACTTGTCTAAAAAATTTGCCCGGTATTGTAAAATGATCGTAACTTTTAATAGTAAAACCATTCGGTATGAAAAAAGTATTGATCGCTCTTGTATTAGCCGGTGGCATTGGCTTTATCGCTTATGCCAGCCTGGGTAACCGCAGCAGCAACAAGCAGTCAATGGAAAAAAAGACCGAAAAACAGGAAAAGAAACACGAATGCAGAAGAACTTGCATGTTCGGCTAAAGTTACCGGCTACATGAATCCCGTCCCATCTGAGATGAGACGGGATTTTTTTTATCCTTATTAATTATTCAAAAAAAAAATTAAGATAGCATACAGAAATTATACCTGTTAAAATCTTATTATTTTATTTTTTGACGCTCACATTTCAAAGACAAAGAAGCTGAATAAAAGACTTCATACAGGGAAATAAATACTCCCGGATCTTTCACTAAACTGAACAGAAAACCAGGTAAAAGAAGGCCCGATTCCTATAAAGCAGTAATAGTCAATAACTGGGAATATTCAGCAGTTTATCTCATGTACTTGATTAGTAACATTTTATAACTAACTGATTTCCAGATAGTCAATTACAGGATTTCAGGAATTTAACGAAACTGGCAAAAATTTAGATTTTATCAATTGAGCAAATCCCTAATTTTGGATAGTACTTCTAACTCATTCTATTCTCCTTACTAATTTGTTGACATTACCATTTAAATTCTGAATTACTATTCCCATTCCGGCTGATTGATGACCGGGGCGAAGATTCTAAGAACAATGTAAAAAAAAGGGAGGGGTTATGTATACCTATGACTTGTTAGAAAACGGATGCTATTACCTGGTAAAGGAAAAGGAAGACTCAGCCATCACGCTGATCAAGGTAGCCGTGGAAACGGATCACTGTCTCTTTGTGCAGCGTTTTGACGATCCTACCGAAACGGAATGGAAACTGAAAAAAGATGCTTTGTTTGACATCATCGAATGCCTGAGCGATGAAGCTGTAAAAGCCTGGGAAGAACATTACAAAAATGAAGACGCGTATTATGAAGAGGAAGACGATGATGACTAAAAAATAGCGCCTGAAGCCGTTCATGTATTTTTATCCGGGATAGTGGTTGGAATGATTATATTAGATCATACAATCACTTTTTTTATGCACAGCACTTTCCCAAAAAGAATTTTATTCTTTGCCCTCACACTATTATTAACCGGTTTTGCTTTTGCGCAACCTGCCCGGCCCGATGCGGAAGACAATGACCTGCCCAAAGACTACCTGCCTGCTTCTTTTCATGCAGGCCGGCGCGTGGCCCTTCGCCAAATGATGCCTGCCAATTCAGTCTTTGTTGTATTTGCTTATCCCACCCGGAATTTTTCTAACGATGTAGATTATTTCTACCATGCCAACCCTGATATGTATTATTTCAGCGGGTATAAAGAACCTCATTCTCTTCTACTGATCTTTAAGGATGAACAAACGGATTCTGCCGGTAATAAATATGTTGAATTATTGTTTGTACAAAAAAGAGATGCCCAGGCCGAACAATGGACCGGGAGAAGGATGGGTACGGAAGGTGTAAAAGAGCGATTGGGTATCCCGATGGCCTTCAACGGGGAAGATTTTAAGAGCTTCCCTATTGATTTCTCCAAATTCGACAAGATCATTTTTGACAGGTTCCCGGCAGATGTTCCCAATGAAAGAGATAACGCCGATCTCCTTCACCTGATCCAGCAATTCAAAGAAAAGGCGGCGATACCGGAAGATTATTCAAAAGATAAAAAATTTGATACCCGCTCTTACCGCGAATTCACGGGCAGGCTGAGGGAAATAAAAATGCCTGAGGAAATGAACCTTCTCCGCAAAGCCGTGGAGATATCCTGCGTCGG
>JAUZOA010000034.1 GCA_030706685.1 Bacteroidota bacterium | reverse complement strand
CAGCACAGGACATTTTGCCTGGAAAATGATATCGCCATGATCGTACTGCTCATCTACGTAATGAATGGTGATGCCGCTTTCTTTTTCGCCCCGGGCGATCACTGTTGCATGAACTATATCTCCGTACATGCCTTTGCCGCCATATTTGGGTAATAATGCCGGGTGAATATTGATAATGCGGCGGGGATAAGCCTTAATAAGCAGGGAAGGGATCTTCCATAAAAAACCGGCTAATACGATAAAATCAATATGCGCTTCGCGGAGTTCATCCAGGTAAGCATTGCCGCGAAAGAATTTTTCTTTTTCAATGAGAAGGGCCGGGATCTTTTCATCTGCGGCAATTTTTAATACACCTGCAGCCGGATTATTGCAAACGATTAAGGATACAATTATTTTCGGGCCTTCACCCTTCTCCGCCGGGAGAAAGGCCGGGGATGAGGCGAAATGATCAATGATTTTTTGCGCATTGCTTCCGGCGCCGCTGGCGAAGATGGCAATATGGGTGCTGATTGGTGAGTGGTGAGTAGTGAATAGTGGTTCTGGTTTCTGGTTTCTGACTTCCGGCTTCGTGCCTAGTCCTATCCGCGAGCCGATCCTTTTTATATATCGTGCAAAAAAGCTGAATTGACCTGTAAGAAGACTGACCAGGAGGACAGCGAGCGGCCAAAGCAGTATAATAATAAATATGTAAACGATTGCCCAGAGCCATTTTTGCTCAATGGCAAAAAAGCTCATGAGTCTTCTGCCTGCATAACCCGTCAAACTGCCGCCAATAGCGAAGGTGAAAAGTATAAGTGTGAGTTGCAGACCTGTAACTTTCCATTTTTTTTGTAAGCGATTGAGCATTTTGAACCAGGTTGCTATTGTTTTGCGGGGCAAAAGTCAGTAAAAAACATTCAATCTCCATTTACATTTTCACATTGCATCCGGCGGTTGAGAGGGTTTACCTGCTTATGACAAACAAAATTCAATCTTGCTTAAAAAGCTTTATAAATCCGATGAAACGCAAGCTGGTAGCGGGTTAAAAAATTTTTAAAACTGTTGTCATTTTGTTAAGTCCATGACTTATTTTTGCAGCCAATTGAATGTTTTTATCCACATTTTTCAGCTCAATTGTATCTATGATCTCTTCCTGTAAACCAATCATACAAAAGCTAACGCTGACTCTTTTCTTTGTTTTTTGTTTTTATGGTATCACGGTATTTGCACAGGATGGAAAGACATTATTCAACAGCAAATGCGCCGCATGCCATAATCCTTTAAAAGATGCCACAGGGCCGAAACTCGGAGGAGTATTGGAGAGTGATTTTTATGGAGGCGATATCAAGAAGGTTTATAACTGGGTTTACAATGTCAACAAATTAGTCGCATCGGATCCTCATTATATGGCTCTCAAGGGTCAATTTGGATCAGTAATGACACAGTTTGACCACAATTCGATATCAGAGAAAGATATTGATGCGATTTTTGGCTATATAAAGCAATATGTAGTAGATGCAAGTACGCCGACGCCACCTGTTGAAGGCAGAGGCGGAGAGGAAACCTCCAATCAAAACGCTGTCATTTTTGGAATCATCTCTCTTATTCTTGCTGTCATCGCGCTGATATTGATGCAGGTAAACAGTAACCTGAAAAAAATGTCGGATGACGCGGAAGGCATTCAGCGCCCGGAGCCGGTTCCTTTTTACCGCAATAAGGTATATATAGCCCTGGTATCTATTGTATTGTTTATTGTCGGCGGCTTTTATCTCACCAAAGGAGCCATCGGGTTGCAAAGACAAAAAGACTACCAGCCCAAACAACCTATTTACTATTCGCATAGAGTACATGCCGGCATTAACCAGATCAACTGTCTCTACTGTCATGGCAATGCCTGGGATAGCAAAACAGCCGCGATTCCTTCCGTGAATGTTTGTATGAACTGTCATAAGAACATTAGCGAGTACACAAAAGGCCCCAAGCTCTATGATGAAAATGGCGACCCCATAGACGGAACCGCACAAATACAAAAATTATACGAATACGCCAGCTTTGATCCTAAAAGACCTTCTTCCTGGGATCCTTCAAAAGCTAAGCCCATTGAATGGGAGCGCATACACAGCTTGCCCGACCATGTTTATTTCAACCATAGCCAGCATATCAGGGCTGGTAAGGTACAGTGCCAGACCTGTCATGGTGAAATAACCGCCATGGATGAAGTGAAACAATTTTCTGAATTAAGTATGGGCTGGTGCATCAACTGTCATCGCCAGACAAAAGTGGATTTCAACTATGATGATAAGACAGGTAATAAGTTTTACAGTATATATGAAAGGTTCCACAACGATTTCAAAGCCGGTAAAATGGATAGCGTGACGGTAAAAGATATCGGCGGGCTGGAATGTCAGAAATGTCACTATTAGGCCAGGCCCCTGTCTCCGCCACGGCGGAGCAACTTGGGTAGCGGTTTCATTTATGTTTTGGAAAGGATTAATTAGAATTAAATAATACTATTTTTTAACCAATTCCGGATTTGAAGTTTTAGCAGAAAAGTGCAGCGATTACAAAATCCGGAGTCTAATTGTCCGCCAGTTGGCGGATTGGGGTATATGAGTCAAAAAAAATACTGGCAAGGTTTCGGCGAAGTAAATGACCCGAAAAATTTTCAGAAGAAAGTGAAGGATGAGTTTCGTGAAGAATTGCCTTTTGAAGATATTGACAGCAAGGGTTTATTGGATGCCAAAGCTCCCCGCAGGGATTTCTTAAAATATCTTGGTTTCAGTACCGCTGCAGCCACCCTTGCCGCCAGTTGTAAAACTCCTGTTCGCAAGGCTATTCCTTTTGCCAACAAGCCTGAAAATATTATACTGGGCGAAGCAAAATATTATGCGACTACTTATGTACAGGATGGCGATGTGATTCCGGTTCTTGCCAAGACAAGAGAAGGCCGCCCTATCAAAATAGAAGGAAACGATCTTTCTTTATTTACCAATGGCGGTACCAGCGCCCGTGCGCAGGCATCGGTACTGGATCTCTATGATACGTACCGGAACAGGTTTCCATCACGTAAAGTGGGCGATAAATTTGAAGAGAGCACTTACGAGTTTTTAGATAAAACAATAGCGGACGCGTTGGCCGGAGTAAGCGGCAAACAAATTGTTTTCCTGAGCAGCACCATCGTGTCGCCTTCTACCAAAGAAATTATTTCCAAATTCCCCAACCTGAAACATATTCAATATGATGCCGTTTCTTACGCGGGGATGTTACTGGCCAATGAAGCCAGTGGATTTGGAAGAAAAATACCTTCTTACAATTTTGACCAGGCGAAAGTGATTGTAAGCCTTGGCGCTGATTTTCTTGGCACCTGGCTGAGCCCGGTAGAATTTGCAGCCGGTTATTCCAAAGGCCGCAAGATTGATGAGAAGAATCCTCAAATGAGCAAACATTACCAGTTCGAATCTCATTTGAGTAATACCGGGGCTTGTGCTGATGAACGTTTTACGCATCGCCCTTCCCAGGCCGGAGCCGTAGCCCTGGGATTATTGGCAGCTTTGGACGGATCAGTGACGGCGCCGGCCATTGATGACAACAAGTTGAAAGCGGGAATTGCAAAAGTTGCCGCCGACCTCAAAGCCAATAGCGGGAAAGCATTGGTGGTATCCGGCAGTAATGATATGAATGTGCAGGTCATTGTCAATGCTATCAATAATGCGATTGGCGCTAATGGCAGTACTATAGACTGGACAAGACCGGTCAACTATCGCCAGGGTATTGACAAAGACATGAATGACCTGGTAGCCGACATGGAAGCAGGAAATGTAGGTGCATTATTTATTTATGGAGCTAATCCCGCTTATGATTACCATAGCGCTGAAAAATTCAAATCAGCTATCTCAAAAGTAAAACTGACTGTTTCATTTGGTGAAAGATGGGATGAAACAACAAGTCTTTGCACTTACAACCTTCCCGCACACCATTACCTGGAAAGCTGGGGAGATGCTGAACCCAAGGCAGGCATTACCAGTTTTATTCAACCAACTATTTATCCTTTATTCAAGACACGTCCCTACCAGACTTCTTTGCTGAGATGGGCCGGCAATACTACTGACTACGATACTTATTTCAGGAATTACTGGACCATGAAGCTTGGAACTGCAGATGCTTTTGATAAAGCGCTGCAGGATGGAATAATGGTTGGAGCAGGAGGTACGGGCGCATCTTATAGCGCGGCACCGGTTGCCAATGCTGCCAGCGCGCTGGCATCTGCAAAGAAAGGTGGAAAGACAGAAGTGGTATTGTATCAAAAAATATCCATTGGTACAGGTACCGGCGCTACCAATCCCTGGCTGCAGGAATTACCTGATCCCATTTCCAAAGCTACCTGGGACAATTATGCCATGATCTCTATGGCTAAAGCCAAAGAACTTGGGGTGAAGCTGGACATGAATTATGAATATTACCCGCAAAAACCGGTTTTTGAATTTGCCGTAGGAAATAAAAAAGTGCAATTGCCCGTATTGGTGATCCCGGGAATGAATGCTGATACGATTGCTATCGCGGTAGGATACGGAAGGGCTGAAAGCTTAGGCAAAACAGCGTTTGAAGCAGGTCAGAATGTTTATCCGTTTATCTCTTTCAATGGTACGACGGTTGATTATTTTGCCGCTGATGTTTCAATAACGGATCAAAACAAGAAACAAAAAATTGCGCAGACACAGATACATAATTCTTATGAAGGTCTTGTAGAAGTAGTAAGAGAGACAAGTTTAGCTACTTTCAAAAAGAATCCCAATGTGATCCCGGAGTATCGCCAGGAGATGGTGGAAGATTTTGCGAAGAGCACGAGCGATTTTCGCAGGGAAGCGACGATCTATCCCGATCATTCGCAGCCGGGTATCAAATGGGGCATGACGGTAGACATGAATTCCTGTTATGGTTGTGGCGCCTGTGTAGTGGCCTGTCATGCGGAGAATAATGTGCCGGTAGTGGGAAGAAACGAAGTACTCCGTTATCATGATATGCACTGGTTGCGCATTGACCGGTATTTTGTATCAGATAAGAATAACCCGGATGACCTGAAGGGTGTGGTGTTTCAGCCGATGATGTGCCAGCATTGTGATAATGCGCCCTGCGAGAATGTTTGCCCGGTAGCTGCTACCAATCATAGCACCGAGGGTATGAACCAAATGGCCTATAACCGTTGTATCGGTACAAGATATTGCGCTAATAACTGTCCTTTCAAAGTGCGCAGGTTCAACTGGGCTGACTATACCGGCGCGGACAGTTTCCCGAATAACCAGGATCAGTGGATTGTAGGAAAACTGGATGATGTGGTTCACCAAATGAATGATGACCTGACAAGGATGGTGCTGAATCCCGATGTAACGGTTCGTTCAAGAGGTGTGATGGAGAAATGCAGTTTCTGCGTTCAGCGTACACAGGCTGCTAAATTGAAAGCAAAAAAAGAAAATCGTGTACTGGGTGATGGCGATGCAAAAACCGCCTGCCAGCAAGCTTGTACAGCCAATGCCATTGTGTTTGGAAATGTACATGACAAAGCAAGTGAAGTGAGCAGGATACGCGAGGATAACAAACAAAGAAGTTTTTATGTGCTGGAGCAACTGCACGTATTGCCGAATGTGACCTACCTGGAGAAAGTGAGAAATACGGATGAAATAATAGAAAATGCTGAGGGTGGCGGCAGCGAAAAAAAACCAGAAACATCAATTCCGGCTTCGTTGAATAAAGCGGAATAAACAAAGAGATAAGAAGAGGATTGGTAAATAGCAAAGACTAACAAAATAATATGGCATTACTCAGATACGAATCACAAGTAAGGGCGCCATTGGTGGCGGGTGACAAGGACTATCACCAGGTGACAGAAGATATTTGCCGGCCCGTGGAGACAAGACCTACAAAGGCCTGGTGGATCGGGTTTTCTATTTCTGTATTGGTACTGATATTTGGTATTGTTTCTGTCACCATGGAAGTTACCTATGGCGTTGGCCAATGGAACCTGAATAAGACGATCGGATGGGGATGGGACATTACCAATTTCGTGTGGTGGATCGGTATTGGTCATGCCGGAACGCTGATCTCTGCCATCTTATTATTATTCAGGCAGGGCTGGAGAACCGGTGTGAACCGTGCGGCGGAAGCCATGACGATCTTCGCGGTAATATGTGCCGGCCAGTTCCCGATATGGCATATGGGTCGTGTATGGGATGCATTCTTCGTATTTCCTTATCCAAATACCCGCGGCCCGCTGTGGGTAAACTTTAACTCGCCATTACTCTGGGACGTATTCGCGATCTCAACTTATTTTACTGTATCCTTATTATTCTGGTATTCCGGTTTGATTCCTGATGTAGCTACATTGCGTGACAGGGCCAAACTGAAATGGCGTAAACTTTTTTATGGCATCGCGGCATTTGGATGGACCGGGAGTACCAAGCACTGGCAAAGACATGAAGCGCTTTCATTGGTGCTGGCAGGATTAGCCACACCGCTTGTATTGTCCGTTCACACGATCGTATCCTTCGACTTCGCTACCTCGGTCGTTCCGGGATGGCACACGACTATCTTTCCTCCTTATTTCGTGGCAGGGGCCATCTTCTCCGGTTTCGCGATGGTACAAACGCTGCTGGTGGTGACAAGAAAGGTTTTGGCGCTGGAAGAATATATTACCATCGAGCACATCGATGTGATGAATAAAATCATCGTACTGACAGGTTCCATTGTCGGTATCGCTTATCTCACAGAGTTATTTATTGCATGGTACGGCGGCAATGCATTTGAATGGCATGCATTCAAGGAAAACCGTTTGAACCTGGCGAGTCCTTATGGATGGGCTTACTGGATTATGATGGGCTGTAATGTGCTGTCGCCCCAGATTTTCTGGTTCCGCAAAATGAGAAGAAATCTTTTTGTGACTTTTTTCATGAGTATACTGGTGAATATAGGTATGTGGTTTGAAAGGTTTGTGATCATTGTTACTTCTATTTACAGGGAATACCTGCCCAGTGCATGGAGTACTTATTATTCACCGACGATCTGGGAAGTAGGATTTTATATGGGAACATTTGGTTTGTTCTTTACCTGCTATTTCCTTTTTGCTAAATTCTTCCCGGTAATCGCATTGGCGGAGATCAAACATATCCTGAAGAAGAATGGCGAAAATTTCAAAGAAAAAATGGGCGAGTTGGAATCGGAAACTGTGGAAGAATTTGCGGAAAAACATGGACATGATCATGGAGCGTAGAGAAAAGCTGATAGCCATTAGCTATCACCAACAGGCAGGTGTAAAAGGAAAACAAAATATTTTATGAGTTGCGGGCTAACAGCTAATGGCCGGCAGCTAAAAGCTAAAATAAGATGGCAATAAAAAAATTTATCACAGGCAATTTTTATGATGAGGAGATATTATTTCCTGCCGTCAAAAAAGTGCGCAGGGCCGGGTACAGGATACATGACGTATTCACTCCTTTTCCTATCCATGGATTAGATAAGGCAATGGGATTGAGGGATACAGGCCTGCATACCGCAGGATTCATCTATGGTATCACGGGAACCTGCACGGCTCTTGGTTTTATTTCCTGGACGCTGGCATTTGACTGGAAAATAAATTTTGGGGGCAAGCCTTATTTTTCATTACCCGCCTGGATACCTATTATGTTTGAGTTGACCGTTTTATTTGCTGCTGTAGGTATGGTGATGACTTTTTGCTATCTCTGTCAAATAGCTCCTTTTGTCAAGAAGGATCATTTCAACCTTCGCTCTACCGATGATACGTTTGTACTGGCGCTTGAGTGCAACGATAAAACGAAAGATGAAGAGGTCATTGCTTTTTTAAACAATTTGGGGGCCAGGGAAGTAGCTGTCCAATATAAGGAAACCGGCTGGTGGCTGGGAAGATATGATAAGGACACCATGAAATTTGAGAAAAAAAACTGAAGGGTTATTGATCATTCTAATATAAGAAAATGAAAAATTTTTTGATCATAGCAGGAAGTATCATAGCCGGGATCGCTATAGTCAGCTGTAACAAGGTACGTCGTAATACCGGCAGAGCTTATATGCCCGATATGGTGTATAGTGTGGCCTATGAAACTTACGCGCCTACCAACAGGCTGGAAAAATCGGGGGCCAGTTATAATGGCAGACCGGTAGAAGGAACAATTGCCCGGGGCGATTTTTTTCCTTATACATTAAAAAATGATTCAACCAGCTATGCTCAGTCCGCCGCGACAAAGAATCCATTGACTCCCGGGTCCATTGATATGAAGGAAGCTGAAAGGTTATATCTTGTCAATTGCGGTATTTGTCATGGCAGTAAGCTGGACGGGAATGGCCCGTTGTGGAAAGATGGTAGTGGTCCTTTTACTTCCGCGCCCAGGAACTTTATGACAGATCCTGTAGTAGTCAATATGCCGGAAGGAACCATGTTCCAGTCTGTTACCTATGGGAAAAATATGATGGGTAGTTATGCATCGCAACTGAGCACCAGGCAGCGCTGGATGGTAATAGCCTATATAAAATCCAAACAGGCGGCAAGCGCAGCCGCAAAAACAACAGTAGCCGCGGCCGATAGTATAAAGAAAGCAATGCCAGACAGCGCGATGAAAAAGAAGTAAGAATATTTTTTGAAGAAATTATATATAATGGATACGATCTCAATCAGGGAAAAATTTATAGTGCCAAAGCGGTACAACACAATTGCCATTGCATTAATGACGATCGGTATTATCGCTATTGCTACTTTATACATTTATACCCACGGTGTTAAGGGAACGGAAGAATATAAACTTCGCAGGGATGCAAGATTCTGGGCCAGTTTATTGCAAAACAGTGTTTATTTCCTGCTTGTTGTCAATGCGGTGATGTTTTTTATCTGCGCCACTACCCTGGCATGGGGAGGATGGCAAATGTCTTTCCGCCGCGTCAGTGAAGCGATATCAACCTGTGTGCCGGTAATAGGGGTGATAGCCGGCGTGGTGTTGTTGGCTATTTGCTTCAGCGATAATCATACAATCTATCATTGGGCGGATAAGGAAGCCGTACAGCATGATCCGGTGTTGTTAGGCAAATCCGGGTTTTTAAATAAAACCTTTTTCACTGTTTGGACCCTCATTACTATCGGAGGCTGGTCATTTCTGGGCTGGAAAATACGCCGTCTTTCACGCAGTACGGATGATAACCCGATGGATTTGGAAGGAAGAAAAAAATACATGTGGAACAATACTGTATGGGCGGCTTTGTTTATTGTATTATTCGCGCTGACCGTTATGTCATCTATTCCCTGGCTGTGGCTGATGAGCATTGACGCGCACTGGTACAGTACGATGTACAGCTGGTATACTTTCGGCAGCAGTTTTGTCGCGGGTCTCGCATTGATCACTCTTTTTGTGGTGTTTTTGAAGAATAATAATTATCTGGAACTTACCAATGAGGAGCATTTGCATGATCTTGGCAAGTTCATGTTTGCCTTTTCCATTTTCTGGACTTACCTGTGGTTTTCCCAGTTCATGCTGATATGGTATAGCAACCAGCCGGAAGAGACTATCTATTTTATAACACGTATCGGCAATTTTGCCAAAGGAAGCCCTTACCGGGTGCTTTTCTGGTTTATGTTCTGCATCAATTTTCTGGCGCCGTTGTTAATATTTATGACAAGAGGCTCCAAAAGAAATTATGCGACATTGACATTCATGTCGTTGCTGATATTGTTTGGTCATTGGCTGAATTTTTACCAGATGGTATTTCCATCTCCTATGATCAATCATGAAACAGGAGATACGCATGTGCCGATGATCCTGGCGGATTTTGGCGTAGCGCTTGGCTTTGTAGGCCTGATCATGTTTGTAACAGGCAGGGCATTGGGCAGGGCTCCATTGATTGCAAGGAATCACCCTTTTATAAAGGAAAGCGTGATTCATCACACATAGAAGTATTTTAATGTAAAGTCCCGGAGTTTACAACTTGGATTAGCGCGTAAACGTTCGGAACTTTGAAGTAACATAATTGACTATAATAATTGTAATAACAGATTATGCAAACTTTTTTCATTGTAGCGATCCTGTTACTTGGCTTCCTGATCACTTTCCAGATAGCCAAGGCCAGTGAGTATGTGGCTGTATTGCGGGGCGAAGAAAAAGCTAAAAAACAGACCAACCGGGTGAATGCCTTTATGTTACTCTGTTTTTTGATCCTTGGTCTCATCGGGGTTTATTATTGCAATGAAAGATTGAAAGGAAAAATATTGGGAGAAGCGGCATCCAACCACGGAGTACTGATAGACAGGATGCTGTATATTACGATTGGGGTTACTTTTTTTGTTTTTGTTATCACGCAGGTCGCTTTGTTCTGGTTTGCTTATAAATACCAGCAATCTGACACAAGGAAAGCTTACTATTACCCTCATAATAATAAACTGGAAGTCATCTGGACCGTTATCCCGGCTATAGCATTGACTGTGCTGGTTGGATTTGGCATATTTTACTGGTTCAAAATAACCGGAACTGCTCCTAAGGGAGCTATGGAAGTGGAAGTAACGGGAAGCCAGTTCAAATGGGAATTCCGCTACCCGGGGAACGATAAGACCTTTGGAAAGAAATACTACAAAAATATTACGGGCGATAATCCGTTAGGACAAGTATGGGATGACCCCTACGGTCATGATGATATTTATGTAACAGGCGAGCCTATGCACCTGGTGGTCAATAAACCGGTAAGGTTGATCATCGGGTCAAAGGATGTGATACATGATGTCGGTCTTGCGGAATTCAGGATGAAGATGGATGCGGTACCCGGTACACCTACTACCATGTGGTTCACGCCAACCAAGACAACGGCGGATAAGATAAAGGAAACAGGTAAGGCTGATTTTGTATACGAAATATCCTGTGACCAGATGTGCGGCAGGGGTCATACCGGTATGAGAGGAGAGATCATTGTAGAAACGCAGGAAGAGTTTGACGCATGGATAACAAAAAAATCACCTAAATACATAGACGCATTAAAAGCCGCCGCCGCACAAAAAGCGGATTCAACAAAGCCGGTAACGACTGTCTCTGTAAGTGGAGTAAAATAATTGATAAGAAGATCTGCCGCGGCGGATCATTAAAATAAACGATTATGAGCGATACAATTCATATACAACCAGGGTCTGTGGCACATGAAGCTGCTCACGATGAACATCATCATGGGCATCATGAGCAGTCATTTATTACAAAGTATGTTTTCAGCCAGGACCATAAAACGATCGGGAAACAGTTTTTGGTCACGGGTATAATATGGGCTGTGGTGGGCGGTCTGTTTTCGGTATTGTTTCGCCTGCAACTTGGTTTTCCCGGCCAGTCATTTCCTATCCTTGAAACCTTCTTCGGCCATTGGGCAAAAGGCGGCCAGATACAACCAGAGTTTTACTACGCCCTTATAACCATGCATGGTACGGTACTGGTGTTCTTTGTATTGACAGCAGGCCTCAGCGGTACTTTTGCCAACCTTCTTATTCCCCTGCAGGTTGGCGCACGTGATATGGCTTCTCCTTTTTTGAATATGCTTTCCTACTGGTTCTTTTTTATGGCCAGTATCGTGATGATATCTTCTTTATTCATTTCAACGGGGCCCGCCGCAGGAGGATGGACGGTTTACCCGCCCTTAAGCGCATTGCACGACGCGTCAGAAGGCTCCAAACTTGGTATGGATCTCTGGATAGTAGCCATGGCTTTATTCGTAGTATCGTCATTACTCGGTGGTTTGAATTATATCTCCACCATCCTGAACATGCGTACAAAAGGAATGAGCATGACCCGGCTGCCATTGACTATCTGGGCACTTTTCTTTACAGCGGTATTGGGCGTATTATCCTTCCCGGTTCTTTTATCAGGTCTTATTCTTTTGTTATTCGACCGCAATCTTGGAACAAGCTTTTACCTGAGCGATATCGTAGTGAACGGACAAACTTTGCCGAATGAAGGAGGAAGCGCCATTTTATTCCAGCACTTGTTTTGGTTCCTGGGGCATCCTGAAGTATATATCATTCTTTTGCCTGCCATGGGTATGGTGTCGGAAATACTTTCAGTTAATTCACGCAAGCCGATCTTTGGTTACATGGCCATGCTGGGTTCATTGTTTGCCATTTGTATTCTTGCGTTCCTGGTATGGGCGCACCACATGTTTGTGACAGGTTTGAATCCCTTCCTCGGATCGGTATTCGTATTGCTGACCTTATTGATTGCTGTGCCATCGGCCATCAAAGTATTCAACTGGCTTACTACGCTATGGAGAGGTAATATCCGGCTACTACCGTCTACTTTGTTTGCTATCGGTTTTGTGAGTTTGTTTATTTCAGGTGGTTTGACAGGAATATTCTTAGGTAATTCAACGATTGATATTCACCTTCATGATACCATGTTCGTGGTAGCGCACTTCCATATTGTAATGGGTGTAGCTTCTATGTTCGGGATGTTTGCAGGCGTTTATCATTGGTTCCCGAAAATGTTCGGACGCTATCTCAATACCACGTTGGGGTATATCCATTTCTGGGTAACCCTTGTTGGCGCTTATCTTATTTTCTGGCCTATGCATTATGAAGGCCTGGCAGGGATGCCCCGGCGCTACCTGGATAAGAGTGTCTGGAGATCGTTCAGCCAGTTTGGCGATCTGGATAAAATGATAACGGTGGTTTCGATCATTGTCTTCGCGGTGCAGTTGTTGTTTATATTTAATTTCTTCTATTCTATTTTCAAAGGAAGAAAAGTAACC
This sequence comes from Bacteroidota bacterium, assembly GCA_030706685.1. Taxonomy (GTDB): domain Bacteria; phylum Bacteroidota; class Bacteroidia; order Chitinophagales; family Chitinophagaceae; genus VBAT01. The sequence goes on along the minus strand of JAUZOA010000034.1, from coordinate 36,309 downwards.
AGCACGAACCCATGGGGGGCCAATACACTGGAATGGACAACACCGGTCAATCCCGGTCATGGAAACTGGGTAGGTGAAATACCGGAAGTACACCGCTGGGCTTATGACTATGGTAAGGATGGAAGGGAATTCATTCCGCAGACAGAACCGATTGGGGCGAATGAGAGTAAACATTAAAGAGAATTGGGAAAAGTACAATTGGGAAATTTCGAAATTTCCCAATTAACGCAGAATAGAATTACAGAACGATGAATGGAGCGTCGCAACAGGCGATGATAGTAGTGCAGAAGCTGGTAACATAAAAAACATCGCATTTATTCAGGTGCGGTTTTAAATAGCGGAAGCGGTGAAGAATAAGATTAAAGATTATTTGCAGTTAATTAAGCTTTCGCTCAGTATCATGGTGGTGTTCAGCAGTGTGATGGCTTTTGTGCTGACGCCCGATTTTAAAGAGTACCAGGATAAATTGTTTAGGGTACTTATGCTCTTTGCAGGTGGGATGCTGGTGACAGGAAGTGCCAATGCCATCAACCAGGTAGTTGAAAAAGATACCGATGCCATGATGAAGCGTACCGGCAAACGACCGGTGGCGGCAGGCAGAATGAGTGTACAGGAAGGATGGGCCTTTGCTATCATAACGGGCTCGGCAGGAATTTTTATTCTTGGTCATTATTTCAACTGGCTGACGGCAGGATTGGCGGCATTCAGTTTGTTCCTGTATGCATTTATTTATACACCGTTGAAAAAGATTAATTCGATTGCGGTGTTAGTAGGTGCTATACCGGGAGCCTTTCCTTGTTTGATCGGCTGGGCAGCGGGAGATGATAAGTTGTCCATTGGTGGATGGGTGCTCTTTGGTATCCAGTTCTTATGGCAGTTCCCGCATTTCTGGGCCATAGCCTGGATCGCTCATGCGGATTACACCAGGGTAGGATTTAAACTGTTGCCTGCGGATAAAGGACCTACAAAATTTACCGCGTTGCAGACAGTGATCTATTCATTGCTCTTGCTGCCGGTGACCCTGGTGCCTTATTATACCGGGATGTGCGAATACGCCAGCGTAACGGGAAAGACAGGGTTGGCATTCATAGTACTGGCAAATATTTTTATGCTAATGCGGAGTTTGAAGTTATATAAAACAATGGAAGTAGCTGCGGCGAGAAAAGTGATGTTCGGAAGTTATATGTATTTGCCGGTTGTATTACTGGCTTTATTAATGAGTAAAGTTTAATAATAATAAAAGTGTGATGGAAGCAGTGATGAATCAACAACAAAAGAGAATGCATCCCCACAAGTTCACTTTGTGGGTGGCTATTGCCAGTATCCTGATGATGTTTGCAGGATTGACAAGCGCTTTTATTGTGAAAAGCAATTTGACAGGCTGGAGAAATATTGTGATGCCGGATTTTTTTTGGTTCTCTACGGCTACGATACTGGCGAGCAGTTTGACCATGCAGATGGCATTACGTTCTTTTCGCCAAAGGGCGATGGATCAATACAGGTGGCTGATCGGGTTGACTTTTGTTCTGGGAGTCACATTCATAGTGCTGCAATGGTTTGGCTTTAAAAGCCTTTGGGATCAGAATATAAAATTCAACGGATCGGCGGGTGCAGGGCAGTTTCTTTATGTGATATTCGGGTTACATGCGTTGCATGTGGTGGGGGGAGTAATAGCATTGCTGGTGATCTTCCTGAAAGCGTTCTTTGGGAAAATAAAACTGTATAGTTCAGTGCCGGTGGAAGTGGCCGCCACTTACTGGCATTTTGTAGATATATTATGGGTCTGCCTGCTGGTTTTTTTCCTGGCGATCGGGTAAAGAAAGTGAATACAAGTTCGCTGGTTCGGCAGTTCACAAGTTTAATGAACCCCGAATTGATAAGCAGCAGATAAACGTATGAAAAGGTATTGAAAAGTTTCAGCAGGAAGTAGCGTTTTGATAACTTCTGGAACTCGTTAAACTTTTAAACTTTTGGAACTTTAATTATTATGGCGACAACAGCAACAACACATCAAACAAAATGGTGGAGCGGAGGTAAAAGTCCCTTTAACCTGGAGTATGGCAAACTAATGATGTGGTATTTCCTGATGAGTGACTCTTTTACATTCGGCGCGTTCCTGATCTCTTATGGGTCTATCCGTTTCAGCCAGAACTACTGGGCCGATCCCAACGTAGTATTCAATGCGTTTCCCGGGGCCGGGCATACCAACTTACCTCTTGCCTTTGTAAGTGTGATGACATTCATACTTATCATCAGTTCTGTGACGATGGTGCTGGCTGTTCATGCCGGTCACAAGGGAGATCGCAGCGGCGTTATCAAATGGATAGCCTGGACGATTGTCGGAGGGCTGGCTTTTCTTAGCTGCCAGGCATGGGAATGGAATCACCTGATCACCGGTGAACATGCCGTGCTGGTGGATGGAAAGATCGAATTGATAGGACAAACCATGAGAGGCAATCCCTGGGGCCAACTGGTAGAAGGTGGCGCTGTAGCCGATGCATTAAAAAATTCTTCCGGCGAAACGCTGGCAAGATTGGTGGCGGAACATGACCACTCCAAAACACTGGATCAATTGTCCGGAATGTCAAAAGATCAGTTACTGGGCATGATCAATACGGCTGAGTTGCATGTAAGAACAAAGGGCCCGATAGCATTCGGCGGGTATTTCTTTGGTATTACCGGTTTTCATGGCTTCCATGTATTTTCCGGTGTTATTATTAATACCATCATGCTGATCATGGCCTACAAAGGAGTATTTGACCGGAAAGGACATTATTTAATGATAGAGAAAGCCGGGTTGTACTGGCACTTTGTGGACCTTGTCTGGGTATTTGTATTCCTGTGTTTTTATCTTATCTGATCATAAACTGGCAAAAAGAAATTTATTACAATATGGAGCATCAAGCAAATGTCATATCGCCGGAGATAACGTTTCAGCATCATACGGAAGACGGTGAATTCCGGAAAAAAATACGAAAGACGACTATACTATTGTCTGTAATTACCATTATCGAACTGGGAATAGGATTGAGTATTTATACAATACACAAAGGGGAAAATCCAAGTCATCTCCTGGTATTGATGTTCAAAGGGATGATATCCATATTGACCCTTGCCAAGGCTTATTATATTGTTTCTGTGTTTATGCACCTGGGTGATGAGATCAGGAATATGATTATGACCATCGTAGTGCCCCTGATGCTTTTTATCTGGTTTATTGCGGCCTTTATCATAGATGGTAATTCGTATAAGAACCTACGCAATAATTATGACCCGTATTTCAAGGAATCAACCATGCCAAAAGAAAAAAAGGCACAACCTGCCCCCGAGGAAAAACCAGGCAAACAATAGATAACGATATGGACATGGTTGCGTAAACAATTCTTTTTGCAGCAATCTGCAACAGAAGCAGATGGTTTTCGTTGACCTTCTTTCACAGGAGCACTGGCGGGAGTTTTAAAAAATGACAGAGTGAGTAAGAAAGCATTTTATGGAATCCTGATCGCACTGATTGTGCCGGTAACTCTTTTCTTTATTGTGGATTCCTTACCCAAAGCCGCCATTCCGCAACCGCTGTTCTATGATACTGTTCTGACTAAGGTCAAAAAGGGTAAACAGGTTCCTGATACGGTCTGGCAGCGAATCCCCGACTTTACACTAACCAATCAACTGGGAAAGAAAGTTTCTTTTTCCAATGTCTCCCTCTCCGATAGCGGGAAAATAACTGTTGTCAATTTTTTCTTTACACATTGTACCACTATTTGCCCGGGTATGACGTTGCAAATGAAAAGGCTCCAGCAAACAGTTCAGAGAGGAGTAAAAGTTGGGGATAATACGGCTGATTACGTCCAGTTCATGTCTATGAGCATTGATCCCGAGGAAGATTCTGTAGCAGCACTGAAAAAATGGGCCAATAGGTTCCAGATTGATCCCGTAAACTGGTGGTTATTGACCGGTGACAAAAAAACAATTTATGATCTCTCGCTAAAATACATGAACCTGACAGTGCAGGATCCTAAGATGGATACCACCTTTCCCCATACCGATATATTCGTGCTGATTGATAAACATGGAGTCATTCGCGCAAGAAGGGATAAGATGGGTAACCCGCTTTTGTATCATAGCCTGGATGATAAAGCCATGTCAAATCTTGCGGAAGATATTGTATTGTTATCGCTGGAAAAAGATCCGAATGAAAAAAGTTTCTTAGCCGGCAAACTTAAACTGATAGCTATAGTATTTTTAGTGGCTATCTTATTAGTAGGAGCGTTAGTATTCATCATCCAAAAAAAGGATCCCCATGTTAGCCCCGGCCTGGAAAAAAAATGACAGGAAAGCCAGTATGCTGATCATTATTTTTTCTGTAATCATTTTTTCTGCAATCATTTTATTAAGCAGGCTAAAACTGGAATTGAACCCGGGATTCGATGTTCATTTATTTGCGCTGGCCAATGCAATCATTAATTCCTGTGTCACAGTGTTGTTGCTGGCAGCTTTACTGGCTGTAAAGAAAAAAAATTATGAAACGCATAAGAAACTTATGCTGACGGCAATGGTTCTTTCCATTCTTTTTTTAATAAGCTATATCTGTCATCATTTGTTTGCCGGGGAAACCAGGTTTGGAGACCTTAATCATGACGGTATTTTGAGCGATGCGGAAAAAGCCGGTGCAGGATCGGTCCGGATTCTTTATTATATACTTCTTGGTACGCATATTCCCTTGGCAGGAATTATTCTTCCCTTCATCTTATTTACCGCTTACAGGGCATTGACCGGGGAATATCCACGGCACAAAAAACTGGCTCATATCACCTGGCCCATCTGGTTTTATGTAGCGGTAACAGGAGTTATTATCTATTGGATGATACAGCCGTATTATTCATAGGCAATAAGTCAATAGCTTTAGGAAATGAAGAAAGGGTTTGTTTTCTCCATTCACAGCATAGCGGGTCTTCTATCCGGTCTTTTTATCCTGCTTATGTCTTTATCGGGGGCTGTGTTGGTTTTTCATGATGAACTGGATCTTTTAGACTATCCTCAGGTTATTGTTCGCGTAAACAGTAAAATAATACCAGTTGATACCTGCTATAATAACCTGCAAAAAAAATTTCCACATGCCCGGGTAAGCAACTGCCTGATCACACTGAACAAGGAACAAGCTTTCGTATTTACGATTTATGATTCATCCTACAGGAGCGGACAAGAGGCCCTGAAAGTATTCATAGATCCGCAGGCAGGGACAATTAAAAAAACCCAGGGATCACAATCCGCTATAACGAGCTGGGCGGGCCGGTTTCATTCATCTTTTTATTTAGGAAAAACAGGAGAATGGCTGTTAGGATTCTTTTCGTTGGTCTTCCTGTTAAGTATTCTTACAGGGCTGATCCTGTTCCGAAGAAATATAGGAGCAGTGCTCGCATTTCGTAAACGCGTTTTTAAAAAAGGAAATCTTCACCAGCTTATCGGGACTTATGCCTTGTTGTTTAATCTTATGATTGGCGTTACAGGTTTCTGGATGCAACGTTATGTTTTTAAAAAGGAATTCTATAAAAGTTATGATTATACACCTGTATTGAAACCGTCTCCTCCTTTATTTTTCAGTATGGATCGCGCTTTAGAGAACCTGCATAGGCAATTCCCGGATTTCAGCGCGCGGGTAATTTATTTCCCGCAGAGCACGAAGGGGAAAACAACTATTTATGGCAGCCGGGAGAATAATTCGTTTATTCAATCAAAAAAATTCGCTGATGCGATCTTTCTCGACAGTACAGGAAATGTGGCGCGGACAGCCTTTGTCAATGAGATTGATGCTTCCAGCCGGTATGATATTATCAATTCACAGATTCATTTTGGGCAATATGGAGGCTTAGCGGTGAAAATTAGTTATAGCCTGTTGGGTTTGACAGGAAGTTTGTTGAGTATAACGGGATTTTTGCAGTGGTATAAAAGAAGAAAAATAAAGAATGAAATGTGATGTCATAGCATATTGAGTCCAATGTAGTTAAAACCCCAGCTCCTTTACCGGGTCCCAGAACCGTTCTTTAAAATTAACAACTATATCATTCTTTACTTTAACACCTTCTTTCTTCAATAGCTTTTCCATAGTTCCCGGAGGATTGAAATGATGTTTCCCGCTCAAAATACCATTACGGTTCACAACCCGGTGGGCAGGTACTTTAGGCCTTACTCTTCCGGCGCCGTTCATGGCCCACCCCACCATTCTCGCTGATAGTTTTGTACCAAGGCAGGCTGCAATGGCTCCATAAGAAGTAACCCTGCCTTTTGGTATCTGTCGCACTACTTCATATACCAGTTCAAAAAAATTTTCATCTTTTTTGCCCGATGGCTTTACTGATTTGAGTTTGGCCGACGTTTTTTTTAATGGAGGCATTGAAAGCAATTATTTTTTTGATGAATCTCCCCGGCCCTCTTTAAAAGATTTCAGGGTTAATTCGGTTCTCCTGGGTTCCGGTACATTTTCATAGTTATAAGGACAATGCACGCATCCGTTACCGCAACAATATCCTCTTTCCAGGAGATACCGCGAAGTCAGCACTATATATCCGTCATCATTCACATAATAATGAATGCCTTCAATCATCTCCTGCATGAGTCTTTAATAATTGTTTTAATTCTTCATCTTTTTCCTTTCCGGGCAGTTTCGCAGGCAATGAAAAAGAAAGATAATGTATACGGTTGCTCCCTGCGATATCCAGCGACTCGTAATGTGTTTTGATCTTTAATTCATCAGGAATGCCGGCCTCATTGTACACATCATTATAATCGGTATGTAAAGTGCATCCATACAGTGCTATGACTTCTTTGGTAAAATCATACAGGTCGGGGCTGTCTGTTTTCAGATGTATCCGGCCGCCGGGCACAAGGAATTGCTGGTATAACCTGAGAAATTTCGGATGCGTCAGTCGTTTCTTTGCTTTTGACATCCGCAATTGCGGATCGGGAAATGTGATCCATATTTCAGCAACCTCTCCTTCCGAAAAACATTCATTTACCTGGTCAATCTGTATTCGCAGGAAAGCAACATTCGGCAAATTATTTTGCAAAGCTTTTTTAGCACCTACCCAGATTCGATTACCTTTCAGGTCAACGCCGATAAAGTTCCGGGATGGATATAATTGACCAAGACCGACAGCATACTCACCTTTGCCGCAAGCCAGTTCAAGGATAAGCGGGTTTTCATTTTTAAAAAATGAATTCCATCGTCCTGCTATCCCTTTCGGAAATTGAAGGACATTAGGAAATGTATTCAACTCTGCAAAGCGTATTAATTTTTTATGAGCCATGAACCGCCAAAGATAATTTAAAGCAACCGGCAATAAAAAAATCGGGTAAGGCCGGTAGTGGTCAATTTTCCCATTTATTTCACCCAGCCGACTGCGGGGCAAAGTAAAACTCAATGATAAAGAATCTCTTTGTGCCTTTTGAGTCGCGCTCTTTGAAGCTATGCTCATAATTTTACCAATAAGCCGATCCCAACGAGCGATTTAACCTGTAAACCCGCAGATGTTTTATTCTTACCAAAAAGCCGAACATCGTCATCATAGATCAGGTCAAGACCCCAGGTAGCTGACAGCACCTTTGAGATCTTTGCGCTCAGTGCATTGGTCATATACAGGTCAACATTTTGTGGATTATGGCGATAGTTTGAAAAAAGATCAAGTCTTCCTTTATAGGTTAATACTTTATTGAACTCTTTCATATAGTTAATGGTAGCAAAAGCGCCAAACTCAAGATTGGTTTTCTTCCCGGGCGTGACTCCATAGAGACCTTTATTCGCTAATGCGGTATCTCTTACTATTACCCATCTTGCAGTTACCGGAGACAGGAAGATAGAAAGATCTTTGGCCGGTTTATAGTCGAGGCCGATGCCGAGTAAAATATACCCGGGCGCCAAGAAGGTAGATGCATAGGTTCGGCCTGTATCAGAATAAGTATATCCTTTAAAAAACTGTGAACGAAGATTGAACAAGCCGGCAATGTTGAGTTTAGGGCTAATCGCATATCCATATTTCGAGAGCAGGTCAAAGCGATCATCGTTCTTCCGGCTGCCGAGACTTGTCGTTTTTACATAGCCAAGATTAAAATCAAATGTATTATCCCAGCTATGTTTATCTTTTTTATAAAAGGCATACAAACTTAAAAGAGAATTAAGGGCCAATGAAAAATCTTCGCCGCCCGCTGCCCAGTTGCTGAGAGTGCCCTGGGCGAGGTTCAGGCTATACAGGCCCCCTGTTCTCCATTTTTTGGGTATTGTGTCGTTAGCGTTCTTTGAGATTTTACGATCAGATTCAGAGCGGAGATTTTTTATTTTTTCATCCTGTGCTGAAGATAGTAAAGAGGAAAGGATACCTGCAATAAGCAGAATTTTTTTCATATAAGATCAGTTTTAATGTAAAGCGAGCCAATTACGAAATTAATCATCAAAACTGATACCGGTTCTGATTCTGCTCACTAACGGGCGTAACAATTATCAATAAAAATGCTTGCGACAAACAAACAAAGCTGCTGCTCAAAGAGAGAAATTTCGGGGGAAGAAACTATAAACTTTCTTATGTGGTCTGGGCAATGGTTTTTTAAAATTTGGGCAAAAAAAAACCTGCAAATCCGGAGATGTACAGGTTTAGCACTCACATGAAAAAAACTCTGCTGTAGGGGGAGGAGTCGAACCTCCACGAGGCAGTTAGCTAAAGCACAAAGTTTAGTGGTCAACCCTGGTCGGCTGAATCCCGATTTTCATCGGGACTACGTCGGCTCTATGCTCCGTTTATCCTGTTATCCCCACCCCCGAGACGAGAGGGCATGTCTGCCAAGGATTTCATCACCCCACAGTATGTAAAAGAACATTGATAGGACAAATTTAGGCCTGTTGACTATTTCATTCCAAATTTTCTAATAAATATCTTAAAAATATAGATAATATTCAAATAAATATGTATTTTAGTGAATAATATCAAAAATTGATTTCAAAAATGGCTGCTAAATTAAATCTCGACAAACTTGATCTGCAGATCATTCATCACATGATGGAGAACGCAGAAATATCCTATGCCGACCTGGGCAAGAAATTATTTGTATCAGGCGGCACTATTCATGTCCGTATCAAAAAACTACAGGAGGCAGGCGTAGTGAAAGGTACAAAACTTACTGTTGACGTGAAACTTCTCGGCTATGATGTCATTGCCTTTATTGGTATTTACCTTAAAGAAAGCTCACTCTATGATACTGTCGCCAAAGAACTCCAAAAAATCACAGAAATCGTCCGGCTTAACTATACTACCGGTAATTACAGCATGTTTGCCGAGATCGTCTGTAAAGATATCACCCAGCTGAGATTCGTATTGCACGACCAGTTGCAGAAGATCAAAGGGATTGAAAGAACAGAAACATTTATCTCACTTGAAGAAAGTTTTAGCCGGAATGTCAAAGTAGTGAACTGACGCGGCTAATTATTTTTACGAGACTATCCGCATTATTCCGGATAACTTATATTGCGTCTGCCGGGATACCCCGGACAGCTCTTCTTAATAATTATGCTTAAAAAAAAATCAATGCCTGATCTTTTTTACCTTCTTTCAAAATGGTGGAAACAAATGCTTCTGATCGTGGTGCTCTCATTGGCTATTGTCGCTACCACCCTGTATTTACGACCGGCTAAATACCTGTCTGTCTCAACAGCTCTGCCTGCCAGCTCCTATTCTGCTGATAAGGCAAGTATCTTTAACAGCAACATACAACTCTTATATCCCTCTTTGGGTACACCCGAAGATGTGGATATGATCGTTGGCACGGCGCAATTAGATACAGTTTATATTGCTGTTGCAGAAGAATTCAACCTGCCCGATCATTATAAAACAGAAGAAAAAGGAAGAGCAGCGATACTGAAAGCTGCCTATTTGCTTAAGGCAAACACTAAAGTAATCAAGAGCGACTTCAGCGAATTAAAAGTAAAAACCTGGGATAAGGACAATATCCTGGCCTCCCAATTGGCCAATGCTATTACAGATAAATTACAGGCCATTCACCAGGATCTCCAAAACAGCAATAATATTTCTACCTTAAAGAGCCTGCAGTCGGGAAAAGAAAAAATACAGGCTCAAATTGACAGCATAACTATTTTTTTACAACACAGTGATATCCCTACTGAACATGCGGAGGGATATACAAGCAGGCGCGTAGCCCTGTCAGAACAATTGCAGCAATATGAAAAACTGATCAGCCAGTACCAGCTGATGGTAGACAACAAGCCGCCTGTCCTGATCATCGTAGAAAAGGCAAGACCAGCCAGCTGGCCGGATAAACCTGAAAAACTGCCGATATTGACTGCAACCTTTGTCCTGAGCTTCTTATTTGCTTTAGCGCTTGCTTTATATCTTGAAAAAAGGAAAGCAGTTTATCCATGATCGCAAAGACCAATCATACTCATTTACCAGTTATTTTTCTTTCAGGATTATTTTTCCTGGGCCTCCTGTCAGCAGTATGGTCCGGAGTGTATTATTTGGCCGCTATTCCTTTTGTGCTTTTATTTTTTTGTGCAGGATGGAAGTATATCCATACTGTTTTCTTTTTATTAGCCTGTTCCTTGCCATTTTCTGCAGAGCTCCGGGTGACGGCCACATTGGGTACTGATTTTCCCGATGAACTACTGATGCTTTTTACAGCAGGGTTATTCTTTTATTACTGGCTTTATTCGCCAGGTATACTAACCGGTAAAACAATAAAGCATCCCCTGATCCTGTTATTATTTATTACGCTTACCTGGTCGGTAGTTTCGGCACTCTTCTCAACGGATCATCTTGTTTCAGCAAAGTTTTTACTGGCAAAATGCTGGTACCTCGGAGCATTTGTATTGGCACCCCTTATTATTTTTAAGGAAAAAAAAGCAATAAAAATCACAGCAATGGCAATCGCAGTTGCTATGCTTGCTGTAACGCTTATAACCTTATTCCGGCATTTCCGGTATAGTTTTTCATTTGCGAACATTAATGATGCATTGCAACCATTTTTTCGCAATCACGTAAGTTACTCTGCCATGCTGGTATGTATGATACCTGTTTTTTTTGCGTGTTATAAGCTAAGCCGTCCCGGGATCACCAGGAATATAATTGGTTCATCCATTCTTGTTTTATTGCCGGCCTTATTCCTTTCTTACTCAAGAGGAGCATGGCTGGCTTTAGTCGCAGGGATATTCTCATGGTGGCTGATAAAGAACAAGCTACTGCTCACAGGGTACGTGGCGGCGATCATTATTGTGCTGGCCACCCTGTTTTGGTTAAAAACAGGTGACCGCTACCTGGAATATGCGCCTGATTACCGCAGCACTATATTTCATGAAGATTTCAGGGAACACCTTGCTGCAACTTACCAGTTCAGGGATCTGTCAACAGCCGAGCGTTTTTACCGCTGGGTAGCCGGGGTAAGAATGATAAAGGATAATCCGCTTACGGGGTATGGGCCTAATACTTTTTATTATAACTACAAGCCTTATGCGGTTCCCGCGTTTAAGACATATGTCAGCGATAACAAAGAGCATTCGACTGTTCATAATTATTTTCTACTGGTCGCTATTGAACAGGGCATCCCCGGCCTGGTCTTTTTCCTTTTTTTAGTGGGAACTATGCTGTATTATGCACAACATCTTTATCATCGTAGTAAGGACGACTTTTACAAAATTGTTTCAATCACTTCAGGAGTAATGATTATGATGATCCTGACCGTGAATTTTTTAAGCGACCTGATAGAGACTGATAAAATTGGCAGTCTTTTTTTTCTGTGCTTATCTGTGTTGATTGTTACTGATATCAACACGAAGCAAGAGAGTTCTTCAATTCGATGATGAACATCATCTGACCGTAGGTTGTCTATCGGCTTCCTTCACCGGATCAAGCCGGGTTTTAAATTCTTCCCCTGACGTTCAACGCGTCTCTCAGTCCATTTCCAAGTAAGTTAAAAGCAAGCACCAGCAGCATAATAGCGAAACCGGGAGCCAAAGCCAGCATTGGGTTTTGAGTAATGATGAAATTATAATTCTCTTTTATCATCAGGCCCCAGCTTGGTTGAGGTTGCTGAACGCCTACTCCAAGAAAACTAAGACCTGCCTCAATTACGATAGCGGATGCAAAATTAGAGGCTGCTATTACCATGACCGGCCCCATGATATTGGGCCAGATATGACGAACTACAATTCTGAAATCAGAGAACCCCAATGCTCTTGTAGCTTCCACATACTCCAGTTCTCTTGCACTTAATACCTGCCCGCGTACCAATCTCGCTACATTGACCCACATCGTTATGCCGACGGCTATAAATACCTGCCAGAAACCCTTGCCCAAAGCCAGCGTAATGGCAAATACCAATAATAAAGTCGGAATGCTCCAGATCACATTAATCAACCACATAATAATATCATCTGTCGTACCGCGAAAATAGCCGGCCAATGAGCCAAGTACCAGGCCGATTGAAAGGGAAATAACTACCGTGATCAACCCAACACTGAGGCTGACCCTGGTTCCAATAATAAGACGGCTTAAAATGTCACGGCCATACTTGTCCGTACCCAGCAAAAATTTCCTTGTTACTACCGGCTTTTCCGCTAATCGCGAAAGATGATAGGCCTGCCGCTCGCTCAGACCTTCATCAATATATTTCTGGACAATGATACTATCGCCTTTTGTTTCATGATCCGAAACAGGAAGATAAGTGTATTGATCTTCCGACCCCGACAATAATCTTGTAAAAAATGAAGCAGGTTCAATCTGGCGCGAATTTTTTATTTTCAGGAAGGTTTGTTTATAGCCTGGTTTTTTACCCCCGATCTCGAGGATGATCCTGTTGGCATAAGGTGTAGAATCAGGAGCAATAAAATAGGCGAAAACGGCAACGATAATAGTAATACAAATGACGACCAGCCCAAACATGGCGCCTTTATTTCTGCGAAGCCGGCGCCATGCAGCTTGTTGAAAAGAAGAGGAAGTTGTCATCATAAAAGAGGAAGATATAAATAAATTACAATAGACAATGAGCAATAAGCAATTGGTAAAGGGGTGAGGCAATAGAAATTTGCCTATGGCCTATTTCACCCTCCTTCCTTTCCATTCATACCTTCCGAACTGCCCGAATAAACCCGACAGGACAATATAGAAAACATGCAATGGCTGAAACAACAAAAACCATTTCACAGCCCACCGTTTATCAAAAAAGACAGACAATGACAGGAAAAAAGGAAACTCAATCATTGTTTTCAACAGCCATAGCGCCAGGACAAATTCCCAATAACGATAACCCCAAAAGCCGGCAACCAGTAATGAAAAGAAAGAAAGATTGAATAGATAAACGAGTACCAGTACGGGTAAGATTCTTTTATCATCATATTGTCTTGCCTTGCTGGCCCATCGGATCCGTTGTTGAAAAAATGCTTTCCATGTTTTCACAGGCTTTGTCTTTACAATAGCTTGTTTTGATTTAAGGTAATAAACCCCGGACGGGTATTTTTCCCAAATCTTATACATCAACAACATATCATCCCCGGAAGCAATATGATCTACACCTGCAAAACCATTTACTTCATAAAAAGCTTTTTTTTCGTAACAAAGGTTCGCACCATTGCACATAGATAATTTCTTTTTATGGACAACGGCGCCGGTTATGCCCTGTAAAACCATAAAGTCCATTGCCTGGAAGATCTGTACGATGAATGAATCACAAGTAATATCTACTGGGGCAACAATAAATACAGCCTGCTTTTCTTCTTTGAATGCGGCAATCGTTAGCAGCCAGTCAGGGGGTGGCAGGCAATCTGCATCTGTAGTAACGATCAGCTCGCCTGTAGCTGCTGTAATACCCGTTTCTATGGCTTTCTTTTTATAAGAGTTGATATTATCATCTTTCAGCGTCAGCAATTTTACATTATCATATTGCTTTACTATTTCAGCGGTTCTGTCGTCAGAATGGTCATCAATTACAATGATTTCCTGTAATTCTTTGGGATAAGATTGTAATTGCAAAGCGGTCAATAAAGAACCGATATTGTTTTCTTCATTCCTGGCGGGGATAAGAACAGATATTTTAATACGCTGGGGTCTTTGAGAATAAATATAGCCCGGAATGGATCGCCAGCTTTGCCAATAATAAAGAATAAGAATGCTGTAAAGAATAAATACCGGTATGATTATCCAGAGTAAGATCATGAAGAAGAACAAAGCTAACTAATGAATATCAGTACAGCAAAGCCGGCAATATTTCCTGTACATGTTTTTCATGCAAGACCTGGTGACCGGAGTGAATAACCGAGAGGACGCAGTTCTCTTCCATCCCTTTAATAAATTTTTCACCTCTTACCGGCAGGATGATCCGATCGTGTTTGCCATAAATTAACCTGACCTGTGTTTTATTTCTAGGGATAGATGATTTTACTTTTTTCAAATCCGGTTTAAGTTTTCGCAGGCCGGTCCATCTTTTATACAGGAGCTGTCTTACATTTTCGTCTCCAATATAGTAATTGACAAATTTGAAGATGCTTGTGTTTACCAGTTTAAATTGATTCAGTGATTTTAGCAACCCAAAAAACCAGGCGGGGTGTTTCATGGTAAATGCGAATAATTTATTACCTACCCTGCTTTGCGTAGCAAGCCAGTACCAAAAATTTACTTTCAATCCGTCAGGAGCGAGAAGGATAATTTTTTCCGTTTGAGAAGGCATTTCTTCATAGAGGCTCAGCGCTACCCTTCCCCCGAGACTGAAGCCCATTAAAGAAAATTGCTGGCTACCGGTGATGGGGGGCTTATTATTTTCATGCAAAATCCTTTCCATGATCTCGATTATATCGCTGGTCGTACAGGTTAATCCATCATTCCATTCGGTTTGTCCGTGATAAGGCAGGTCCATAGCAAAGAAAGTGTAGTAAGCGCCGGCATATTTCTCAAAAAAAGAAAATGAGGTGCTGTCTTCACCATAACCATGAAAGCAGAAAGTCAGTTTAGGCCCCGATCCAAATCGTATGTAGCTGATCCGGGAGGTTTTATATGTTAATTGTAAAAGCTCCAATCAGGATGGAATTTTTTAGGGAAAATATATTGCACTGGTTCAAAAATAAGATTATTTTTACATAGTTGCACAAACAACTATATGTCAAACAACCAATTTAAGAAGGGGGAGCTTTATAGTTTTGTTACCGGTAAAGCTTCCACGGCTATTGCAAGGCGCTTGCAGAAGAAATTCAACAACGCAGGTCTGAATCTTACCATTGAGCAATGGAGTGTATTATATCATTTATGGAAGCAGGAAGGCATCAGTCAGCAGGAACTTTGTAATGCCACTTTTCGGGATAAGCCAAGCATTACAAGGTTGGTGGATAATCTCGAGAGATTAGAACTGGTGAAAAGAGTCCCTTCTGAAAATGACAGGCGGATTAATTTAATTTATCTCACCAGGCAGGCACAGAAACTGCAGGAACAGAGCATGGAACTGGCTGAAGAAACGTTGAACGAAGCATTGGAAACTGTTCCGGCCGAAAAGATCGATGTGTGTAAAGAAGTGCTGCAGATTGTGTATGATAATTTGAAATAGCGATTAGTCAATGGTAAGTGATGAGTGCGAACAATGATTATGAGAAGTGCGGGTATAAAAAATTGCAACAATAAGAACCCTTAAACGATTTAAACTTATCTATATGAGCGCTACAACCCAGAACAAAGCAGTACTGAAAGGCGGTGAATGGCTGGTGAAAGAATCATCGGCATTTGAAACCTATGCTGCCGAAAACTTTACCGAAGAACAACGGATGATCCGTGATATGTGTGACCAGTTTCTGGATGCAGAAGTGTATCCGATACTTGATCGTATTGATAACCTGGAGCCGGGTTTAATGAAATCATTGCTAACCAAAACCGGTCAACAGGGATTATTGTCAGTTGCCTTTCCAGAAGAATATGGAGGACTTGGGAAAGATTTTGTAACAGCTACAATCGTCAACGAATACCTCGGCGCCGGCCATTCCTTTTCTGTTGCCATTGCAGCACATACCGGGATTGGCACATTGCCGATTTTATATTTTGGTACACAGGAGCAAAAACAAAAGTATTTGCCCAAACTCATTACAGGTGAATGGGCAGGGGCTTATGGCTTGACAGAACCCAACAGCGGGAGTGATGCATTGGGTGCAAAAACGACAGCCAAACTGAGTGATGATGGGAAATATTATTTATTGAACGGCCAAAAATGCTGGATCACGAACGGAGGTTTTGCCCAGATCTACACTGTCTTTGCCAAAGTGGATGGTGATAAATTCACCGGGTTTGTTGTGGAGAGAGGGACAGAAGGTTTTACCCAGGGGCCGGAAGAGCACAAAATGGGTATCAAAGGTTCTTCTACTGTTCAGCTGTATTTCCAGGATGCAAAAGTGCCTGTAGAGAATGTATTGGGTGAAATCGGTAAAGGTCATAAAATCGCGTTTAACATTCTCAATATTGGTCGCCTGAAATTATGTGCAGCCGCGGTAGGAGGTTCCCGCAGGGCATTGAATACTTCCGTCGATTATGCGAAGACAAGGGAACAATTCAAACAGCCTATTGCCAATTTTGGCGCTATCAAGCATAAGTTGGCGGAGATGGCTATTAAAATATTTGTAGCAGAATCTGCCTTGTACCGCACGGCTGCATGGATCGATGAAAAAGAAAAAGAATTATCGGCTGCCGGCAAGCCATTCAGTGAAGCATTACTTGGAGCCGCCGAAGAATATGCGATTGAATGCGCCATGCTGAAAGTATATGGCAGTGAAACATTGGATTACGTGGTCGACGAAGGGGTGCAAATACATGGAGGTAATGGTTTCAGTGCGGAATATAATATTTCGAGAGCTTACCGGGACAGCCGCATCAACCGGATCTATGAAGGTACCAACGAGATCAATCGCCTGCTAACGCTGGATATGACATTAAAAAGAGCTATGCAGGGAAGACTTGACCTGATGGGCCCTGCTATGAATGTACAGAAAGAATTAATGAGCATCCCTGATTTTGGTGCTGATGAGGAAGCTCCTTTTGTAAAAGAAAAAAAGCTGGTGGCCAATCTTAAGAAAGCTATCCTGGTAACAGCGGGAGCCGCGGTACAAAAGCTGATGATGAAAATAGAAACCGAACAGGAAGTATTAATGAACATTGCCGATATGGCTATTGAAACTTTTAATGCTGAAAGCGTATTGCTCCGCGTAATGAAAATGACAGATCAGCAGGGAGATACCGCCTGCAGGAATCACCTCAACATTATGAGAACTTACCTGTATGATGCAGCTGACAAAGTAAATAAATCAGGTAAGGACGCCATCAATGCCTTTGCCGAGGGTGATGAACAACGAATGATACTGATGGGGCTGAAAAGATTTACCAAAGCAGAACCTTTTAACAGTAAAGATGCGAGAAGATCAATTGCCGACAAGATGATAAGCGAAGGGAAATATTGTTTTTGATAAAAGAATTGCAGAATATTTCAGTTACGGCCGTTTCAGGGAAGCGGCCGTATTGGTTTCGGCTCTTCCATAGATCACTTTAAGCTCCTGCCGGGTGACCTGTAACTCAGCCAACTGCTGCACCCTCTTTCTTTCCAGGAATATCCCGGTAGAAATGACGAGGGATGAAAATATATTAACAAGATAATAGACCAGGAATGTATCGGCCTTATAAGGAGTGTCGATAAGATAATAAACTACGTAGATAAAAGAATATCCTCCATAGGCAAAAAGCAATGATGTTACAATAAATGCTTTACCCGCGGCTTTTTGATGGATGATGGTGATCTTGACCTGGTGCACAAAGAACACAACAGAAAAAACCAGGACCGTTAATAAACCCGGTCCTACTACAATGACCGAGGAACGGACATTAAAACCATACAAGGCTATCACAATGATTTCAAATAAAAGAAATACGGGGATGACCAGTTTCATTCGCTTCCTGAATAACGCAGTTTTGCTGAAATAGGTCATAAAGGAAAACATAAGCGGCATGTCCAGGAAGTTATTAGCCACTCCATAGTAATAAATAAAGTTTTTATCAACCCGTATAAAATTCAGTGAAACGAAGTTAAAACCAAATACTATCAGGTAATAGACCAGGAGCGCTGGAAAACTCTTATACCAGGCCAGGCGAAAGGTTAATATGCTGATGACGGGCAGCGATAAAGCAATCGTCGAAATAATACCCACCACAGTGTACCATGTCATAGGGAGTTCGTTTTTTCTTTAGGATAAGGCAATCAAATCACATTCCTTGACAATTCAAATTTCTCCTGTAAATTTAACGACAGATAAGCGTACATAGTGCTTATGCTTAGCACTTTATATGAAAATTCAGTAAAAACTTGACGAGGTTGCGTAATATTACGGAAGTATGGCTCAAGTGTTTTTATCCTATCTTTCTGTTATGATACGATTATTGGCTTTATGCCTTCTTTTTTGTTGTTTAAAAGCGGTGGCACAGCCTTTACCGAATAATTATTTAACTGGCAGGACCACCGGGTCGCTCCCCTATCTTCAATATGGTCTTGGTGAAGACCGGCTGGGAGGAGCCAAGATGACGTACCTGGATACTCTCATTATGGTTAAAGTAGTGGATAGTACAAAAGACGATTACGAAGTTCAATTGTCAAAATTTCATTTGGCCTGGTTGCCGAAAGTCAATTTTAAAACAGATAGCCTCTCAGTCATCCATCCTTATTACCTGACCGAGAGCTGGAAGGTATTTGGCGATGACAAATATGATTATGTCACTATCGCATTGGACGAAAAATTACCTTATCGCAGTATCCAGGAAATCAACCCGTCGAAAATAGTAGTAGACATATTTGGGGTCACCAGCAATACAAACTGGATTACACAGCTTACCACGGCAAAAGAAATAAAAAATGCTTATTATGAACAACCCGAAGATGATGTATTTCGTGTGATCATCGAGTTAAAACACCAGCAACATTGGGGGTATAGCATTTATTATGAAGAAAAAAAACTCGTTATCAGGGTGAACCGTCAACCACCCGTCTTAAGCCTGAATAAATTAAAAATAGCCATAGATGCCGGGCATGGCGGAGATAATACCGGGGCGACAGGCATCAGAACCGGTATAGAGGAAAAAAACTATACGTTGAAAATTGCTAAAGAGCTGGAAAAGGCTTTAAAGAAGGAAAAAGCAAAAGTCTTTATGACGCGGCAGAAAGATACGACTCTCAGTATGGCAGAACGGACAATGATGCTAAGGCAGGAGACTCCCCAGCTTCTCATCAGCATTCATCTTAATTCGTCGGATAAGGAGAGTACCAAAGGAGTAAGTACTTATTATCGCTATATCGGGTTCCGGCCGCTTACACAAACTATTTTAAAGCGGATGCTTCAATTAGGGCTGGATGAATTTGGAAACGTAGGCAACTTCAATTTTTCATTGAGCGGGCCAACAGAATATCCTAATTGCCTGGTTGAAGTGGCTTTTTTGAGTAATAAAGGAGATGAAAAGAAAATAAGGAGCCCGCAATTTCATAAAGCTGTAGCGGCCAAGATCGTACTCGGAATCAAAGACTGGCTGAAAAGTATGCAGGGGCAGGGGTAATCATTTTAGATCTGCCGGCATGGGGTCGCCTCGATGGCAGGTTATACAAGTTACTACTTTGAGATATTCCGGCCTTTGGGCACTGTCATAATAGAAATAACCCTTATTCACAGCAATAGTAAGACGCATCATTTTCCTCGCCTCCTCTTTCCTGGGGTTTTCATCCAGTTCATAATTTAAGCTGTCGGGTATGTTTTTATAAGGTGCATGGCAAAAGGAGCAGTTAACCCCCAATGCTTTATTGTAAGAGTGCATAATACTGTCAAGCATTTCATTGCTGATATCCCCGGGCAATACTTTCAGGTTCCGGGGCTTATTGGGCAGGCGGGTGGCCGCCATACCCACCGTTACAAAAATGACAATGCCCGACAAGGTTACCAACCGGCGACTTGAGATCATCAATCTGAATTTAATTGTTCAAAATACAAACTATACCCGATTGGGACGATTTTCTGTGATGAATAGCGGGTAATTCTTGATAAAACAGCGATCCGGGATTGTTAAATTAAGTCAAGAGGACAGGGAAAGAATTTTTATCTTATAAAATAGCTATGTTCATATACCTGCCTTTTGTAAATTTGTAACCAATTCTTTTTATGTCAGAAACAGCTACTTCACAATTAACCGCCAAAGATTTTGCTACCGACCAGGAAGTGCGTTGGTGCCCCGGATGCGGAGATTACTCTATTTTGGCTCAGGTGCAGAAAGTAATGCCCACCCTTGGCCTGCCGAGGGAAAATATCGTGATCATATCAGGTATCGGCTGCAGCAGCCGGTTTCCTTATTATATGAATACGTATGGAATGCATTCGATCCATGGCAGGGCTACGGCTATTGCATCGGGCTTAAAGGCCGCGCGTCCTGATCTGAGTGTATGGATTGTGACGGGCGATGGTGACAGCTTAAGTATCGGTGGCAATCACACCATTCATTTGCTGCGCCGCAATTTTGACGTGAATATTTTATTGTTCAATAACCAGATCTATGGTTTGACCAAGGGACAATACTCTCCGACATCCGAAGAACATAAGATCACCAAATCAACTCCCTTTGGAAGCATTGACCATCCCTTTAATCCATTAGCTCTTGCCCTGGGCGCCGATGCGACTTTTGTGGCAAGGACAATGGATCGTGATCCCAAACACATGCAGGCGATGTTGCTGAGGTCTAACCAGCATAAAGGCGCTTCCTTTTTAGAGATATACCAAAATTGCAACATCTTTAATGACGGTGCATTCGAGGTTTATACAGAAAAAGCCAGTAAAGCAAATGAAACTATTTTCCTGGAAAAAGGGAAACCACTTTTATTTGGTACCCACAATGAAAAAGGTATCAGGCTGGATGGATTTACACCCAAAATAGTTAACCTCGCAGACGGGTATAGCGCTGATGACCTCTGGATACATGATGAACATGATATGTATAAAGCGCAAATTCTCGTCCGTGTTTTTGATGATCCGAGAATAGAAGGCCATTTACCAAGACCTTTTGGCGTATTCTACCAAACGGACAGGCCTTGTTATGAAGAAGTTATGGCGCTGCAAATAGAAGATGCCAAGGCAAAGAAAGTAGCTGACCTCGATAAGCTGCTCAAAGGGAATGAAGTGTGGACGATTAATTAACAAATAATGAAATGATATAATCAAAAAGCCCCGGCAACCGGGGCTTTTTGATTATATCACGTGTGCATTAATTCTTTTTCCGCATTAGCAAATATCTTCTTCTTCTTACTCTCATACCACCATTTCGGCGCTGTTTTCTTCATCATGGTATCAATGCTGCGCATACCAAATAAATTCCAGACACCTTTTAACTTGCCGCCCAGGGAAGGCTGCAAAGCCCGCAAGCTCATGGCAAAACCACTTTCTAAATATTCCATGTGATGCCAGTACCCGGCCGGCATAAATAATGTATCGCCGGGCTCCAATATAAAATCATATCCCTGTGCCAGCTTTAAGGCCGGAAATTGTTTGTAATCGGGCGTTCCATTACCCTCATGATAATGGGAAAAATCAGCAAGGCTTAATACCTCGAATGGCTTCCGGTAAAGTTTGTGTTGCTCGGAATATGGAAACAATAATATTCTTTTTCTTCCTGCAAACTGGGTATGCAGGATATGCGACATATCAATATCAAAATGCATATGAGTGATCGACGTGGCGCCCCCGGTAAAAAGCATCGGGTATTTTTTTACAAAACCCGTCATCAGGTGTTCCGGCCAGGTAAAATCGTTGATCAGTTGAGGTGCATGATCAAATATGTTGAACAAAAAGATGCGCCAGCCGGCGGGGCCTTTGCTGATCATATCGATGTATTCGCCGAATGTTTTATAGTCATCCGCCTTGTTAATAGGCGTATAGGCATCGCTTTTTATATTATTATAAAGCGGAACCTTCTTATCCCCGACCAGGCTTTTAAAATAATCCCAGTTCCATTTGGTAGATGCGGGCCAGTTTTTCGCAAGGTCTTTTATGACCACAGGGACACCGGGTTGATAAAATTCTTTTTTAAAAACCCCGGGTTCTATGGAATCAACTGTCTTAACCGGTTTTAATTGCATAGCAAGCCATTTGTGCAAATATAAATCATAGGGGAAAATACTAATTGTTAGCCAATTAGAGGTTGATATAAAGCAATTTTTGGCAAAACACTTGTAGTTTTATGCCCCGCTGACGCGCATTATATTTTATAAAAAACTTGCATCTAAACAGTTATTAAGTAACCCCCTATGCTTGTTCGTATTCACCCCGATAATCCCCAGCCCCGGCAAATAAAGACGGTGGTGGAAACCCTTCAGCGGGGCGGAGTGATCATTTACCCTACAGATACCATCTATGGTCTGGGTTGCGACATTTTCCAGCAAAAAGCTATTGAAAAAATATGCAGGATAAAAAAAGTCGATCCAAGAAAAGCCCAGCTATCTTTTATCTGCTCCGACCTTAGCCACCTGAGTGATTATGCCAAACAGCTTTCAACATCTACCTTCCGGCTACTAAAAGAATATTTGCCCGGGCCTTATACTTTTATTTTGCCGGCCAGCAAAATGGTGCCAAAAATTTTGCAGAGTAAAAAAGATACGATCGGCCTTCGTATACCGGATAATAATATTGCCAAGGCCATCGTCAGGGAACTGGGCCGGCCGATCCTCAGCGCTTCATTGCCCGGTGAAATGATAGAGGATTATACCGACCCGGAGATCATGCACGAAAATTTTATGAACGAAGTGGATATGGTCATTGATGGTGGTATCGGGGGCACAGTACCTTCTACAGTGATTGATTGCACGGGCGATGAATATGCAGTAATAAGAAAAGGCGCCGGGGAATGGAAGGATTGAACCCTGCAAGCAGCATTTAATACCGGGGGAGCAGTCATATTTTGACTTCTTATACAAATGATGAACTGGATTACCTGGACCTGGACAAATTGCCGGGTAAGACGTTCCAATTTTTTGAACCCACGCTCAATATGCAAATCGGGGTGCCTCATTGCGACTGGGTGAAAATAGATGGCGGATTTACCTTTTCATCTGATCCTCTCGTCAACATTTCAAATATCAGGTCGAGAAAGTTCAACGCCTCAATAGGACTGTGTTTCAATTTCCCCCTGTTAAAAAAATAAAGCACCGCTTTAGTGCGATGCTTTTGACTTTCAACTGCAGATTCTTTCTGTATATAGATGGCTGACAAATTATATTACCCTTCTGCGCCCATTGTGTTTTAACCGGAATATTTCGCGGTTTTCATGACGCCTCATATTGTGCAACCTTCTCCTTTCCATTGGAGTCACCCTTCCATCGCTGAATGCCCTGCGTCTTTCGGCTTTAATACGGCGATGATCATTTTCAAGGCGGAATTTTTCCGGGCGGGTAAGCTGCCCGTTGTTAAAACCTCTTTCAATGCGTTGCTGGCGGGTACGTTCGCCGGGACCCTGCGCTGATGCAGAGACGGCTAATAAAGTAAGTATAGCGCCGAGTACGAATAATTTTTTCATGACTGATGTTTTTGTTAGTGTAATAATTGTTTCAGGTATAAGACATGAAAGGATGGAGCAGGTTTAGCCGCTAAGAAAACTTTAACGATGTAAAACTACTATCGGCTATACAATGGTTTGACCAGCAGGAGAATAAATATTTCCTTCAAACAGGCCGGGGCATATCACCAGCGAAGAGGTTAATCTGTTTAGGTACGATATCAAAGCTTTTGCGGTGATATTTACAAAGCCCATGAATTTGTATGGCATCCCGGTGTTCTTCCGTACCATAGCCCTTATTCTGCTTCCAGTTATAGTAAGGAAATTCTTTGTGCAATTGTTTCATATAAGCATCCCGGTGCGTTTTGGCAAGAATGCTCGCAGCGGCAATGCTGGCATATATACCATCGCCTTTTATGATACATTCATGCTTTAGTTTTTTATAGGGGGTAAAATAATTACCATCTACCAGGAGAAAAGAAGGCCGCTTTCTTAATTTATCCAATGCGAGGTGCATAGCTTTTAAGGAAGCGCGGAGAATATTGATCTTATCAATTTCTTCATTGTCTACCATGGCTACAGCATAGGCAATGGCATGGGCTTTAATAAAAGCTTTCAGTTCCTCTCTTTGTTCTGCTGTAAGCAGCTTGCTATCGTTGAGTACTGGATGATAAAAATCTTTGGGTAAGATGACTGCTGCTGCAAACACAGGCCCGGCATAGCAACCGCGGCCCGCTTCATCACAGCCGGCTTCAACTAACTCATCCTGGAAATAAGGCAAAAGCATGAAGCTGCAATTTCTTTATAAAAAGATCTACTTGGAAATTATTTTGCCCACAGGCTGACTAACTTTGTCTTTAATGAATTCAACCACCTCTTATCTTCGGTATACCCGGTTTGTGTTAATAATGGTTCTTTTGGTGATAGTGGCCGGTGCAGTAGTAAGAATGACGCAAAGCGGGATGGGCTGTCCCGATTGGCCGACCTGTTTTGGACGCTGGATCCCTCCCGTAAACGCAAGCCAGCTACCCCCTGATTTTGAAAAATATTTACGAAAACAGGACATTGACCATACATTTAATGTCTATCACACCTGGATAGAGTATATGAATCGCCTGCTTGGAGCTTTATTGGGCGTTTTTATCTTTATCCATACAATATGGAGCTTCAGGAAATTCAGGAATAATAACCGTTCCGTTTTTTATATATCCTTGCTAATGCTGCTGGCGGTTGGTTTCCAGGGATGGCTTGGCAAAAAAGTGGTTGATGCGAACCTGGCAACCTTAAAGGTTACAGCACACATGATCGTAGCCCTGGTTATCGTGGTATTACCGGTCCTTATCATTTCAAAGATTAAAGCCAGTAAGGTTATTGCCGGCAGATCCCTGAAAGCGCTTACCGTTACTACGCTTGTCCTGGTACTGGTTCAAATAATACTGGGTACCCGGGTAAGAGAACAGATAGATGAAATTGCGTCAGGGCTGAATTACGGGCAAAGAAATCTATGGATCGGCAAGCTGGGCCAGGATTTCCTTATTCACCGGAGTTTCGCGGCAATAGTGGCAGCAGCCTGTGTCTTTTTATTCATCCGGTCCCGATCCATACCCATTCTTGCCAGGCATAGCCGGGTTATCTTGTTTTTTATGTTATGCTCTTTTGCCGCAGGCCTGGCAATGTTCTTTATGAATATACCTGCGGTAGCCCAGCCACTGCACCTTTTGTCCGGTGTGTTGCTTGCGATTAGTTTATTCTCCTACCGCCTGAAAATGAAATAAAGGAATAGTTATAATTCATCCGGCTATTTGAGTATTTTTATTGTTATTCAGTTTTGATATATGAAAGCCTGGCTAAACGGATTTTATCATTCCTTTCCTATACAGCTATTGTTCCTGCATTTCAGGAAATACCAGGTCCTTCTTTTGTTTTGGTTTATCTTATTCAGCACGGTGAACGGAACGTTTATGAAAACGTTTGGAGCGGATGCTTTATACCTAGCGCCGGAATACCTGGGGGATGTAAACGCTATTGGCTCAGCGATTGCGGGAATATCTATCGGGATGTTTATTATGAGCTGGAATATCAGCAGCTTTATTTTGTTCAGCAAGCATTTTCGTTTTTTGGCTGCCACTACTAACCCTTTCCTGAAATATTGCATCAATAATTTTATCATTCCTGCTCTGTTTTTGATCTTTTATTTTTTCAGGGCCTATGAATTCGCTCATTACAAAGAGCTTATCCATACGACCGACTTTCTTTTCCTGGCCGGGGGATTCTTAAGCGGGCTCATGCTCATTATGGCCATATCATTTATCTATTTTTTCAGGGCCGACCGGTCAATATTCCGCCGGATGATGCCGGTCATCAACGAGCCCAAAGAATATATCACTCATCTGCGCCCGCCCCGCGAAGTGTTTGAAGAAGGAAGTCTTATCAAAGCCGACTGGTATTTTGAAACACCTCTTCGCCTGAGACGTACAAGAAATGTACAGCATTATACTTCGGAATTTATCGATTCTCTTTTTAAGCGTCACCATTTTGCGGCTATCATCAGTGTATTTGCTGCGTTTATTTTTCTGGTCATCATCGGTTTTTTTCTTGAAACACCGGCCTTCCAGATCCCTGCTGCCGCCAGCATCACTATTTTCTTCTCCATACTGATCGGCGTAGCAGGAGCTTTTTCCTATTTTTTACAAAGCTGGAGTGTCCCCTATCTCATTTTATTGGTGATGATGCTGAATTTTTTGTACAAGATCGACTGGATAGACCCCCGCAACAAAGCGTATGGAATAAACTATGCCAATAAAACCGAAAGACCCTCTTATACCCGGGAAGGCCTTCTCGCTTTATGCACCGAAGAAAAGAAAGAGGCTGACAAACAAAACATGATCAGCATCCTCGAAAAATGGAAAAGCAAACAGGACAGTGCACGGCCCTTATTGGTTGTAGTAAGTACGAGCGGAGGAGGGCACCGGAGCGCTACTTTTACGATGAGTGTGCTTCAGCACCTGGACAGTATCACCCACGGAAATATTATGAAAAATATATTCCTGGTCAGCGGGGCTTCCGGGGGTATGATTGGAGCTGCTTATTTCAGGGAATTGTACAGGGAGAAACAAAAAGGTCAAAATATCCGTTTGCAGGACCCGCAATACATTGATGATATATCAGCCGATCTTCTAAACCCGGTATTCTCTTCCTTTGTTGCCCGGGACCTGATTGCGCCTGCACAAAAGTTTAAGGTAGGAGACTATGCCTATGTAAAAGACAGGGGCTATGCATTTGAAGAAAAACTAAACACCAATACAAAAGGACGACTTAATAAGCAACTCAAAGATTATACAGAGGATGAAAAAGCCGCTGCTATTCCTTTGATGTTCTTCAATTCGGTAGTGACGAGGGACAGCCGCAAAATGATCATCAGCACGCAACCGGTGAGTTTTATGATGCAGGGCTGGCAGGATACTTCCAGGCTTTCTTTCATGGATCCCGATGCGGTTGACTTTACAGCTTTTTTTAAAAAACAGGATCCTTACAGCCTGCGCCTGCTAACAGCATTAAGAATGAACGCGACCTTTCCCATTGTGTTACCCAACGTATGGCTGCCCAGCGATCCTGTAATAGACGTGATGGACGCTGGTCTCCGCGACAATTATGGCCTGGAAACGATCCTTCGCTTTTTAGAAACATTTGATGACTGGATACGGCAAAATACAAGCGGAGTATTGATCATGCAAATAAGAGACCGCAGCCCGGGAGGCTGGGATTCCCCTTATTTATCGGATGATATAAGCGATCATGCTACCAAACCCTTTCTGCTGTTGCAGCATAATTGGTTTAAGATGATGGAATATTTCCAGAATGACATGCTAAGTTATTATGCCAATCACCCCGAAAGAAATGTTCATAAAGTGCTGTTCGAATATGCCGCGGATAAAGAAGAAAATAAGGCCACACTGAATTTTCACCTGAGCAAGAGAGAAAAACAGGATGTCGTGCGCTCGATCAATTCTTTTTCCAATACTAAAGGCTTTGAAAAGACAATGGAACTGCTTTCGGGGAAAAAATAAACCCGCTCTTGTATTATTACCGTCGAATTTTTTTTAAAACATGGATGACACGGATTGTATGGATTGCCAAAGATTAAATCCGTGAAAATCTATTGAATCCGTGTTATCCGTGTTCGGTATCAGGGTTGCAACAACCGGAAACATTTTTTCTTAATGGTGACCCGGAACCTATCAGCAGTTTCCGCGGGGTCGCCGTCAATATGCAGGGGCGCAAGTGACTTATTGATAATGACCACCTGGTCTGTTTGCAAATAAATAACTCCTTTTTTATTGGCGGCAGGATTATAATGTTCTTTCCTTGTCACAGGGTTGAGGCCTCTTACCTGTTTGAAAACCTGGAATAATAAACTGAGTTTTTTTTGGTCAGTGACAATCACGATATCCAGCAAGCCATCACTCAGGCTCGCTTGTGGCGCAATGGTGAAATTATTGCCAAACTGGTTGCTATTGGCTATACTGATAAAGTAAGCATCGGTGGTAAACGAATTACCCGGAACCTGCAATTCAAAAGAATAAGGTTTGGCGGCGAAAAAATTCCTGATTACCTGTTTGACATAAGTAGCCAACCCTCTTTTGGATTGCTTTGCAAAATCATGCGCCACTTTCGCGTCAAAACCTAAACCGCAAAGCATACAGGAAAACCTGTCATTGATATAAAACCCGTCGATCGCCAAAGCATTTCCCTTAAAGATAATATCAAGTGCCTTTGCAGGTTGCGCGGGTATTTTGGCTGTATAAGCGAGGCCATTTCCGGAACCGCAGGGAATAATACCAAAATTGATATCCCAATTCATCAGGCTGCTGACGACCTGGCTTACGGTGCCGTCGCCACCGGCGATCACGATATCGGTTGTTCCCCGCTCTTTGATCACAGCCTGCAAAAAAGAATAATCGCCACCGGCGATGGATGGAAAAATAAGAAAGGGAATCCCCTGCTCTTTTGTTTTTTGTTCAATGAAAGATTGCAGATCTTTTTTGGTCCTTGTTCCGGAGATCGGGTTGATGATATAAATAATATGGCGGGGCATTCGTTATTGCAGCTCCAAAGTACATAAATGTATGCGGCGGACACGGATCCTCGCAGCCAGGTCCGGGTCAGTGGGAATAGCCAGGGTATAAATGATGATCTTCTTTTTGTCGCTGAATAATTTTTTCAGTTCCGGAGCGGGGATTTTAGCATTCCGCGTGCTGTCTTTTCGTAATAACTCTTTATCATTTTCATCAAAGAGCAGAAAGGAGCGATTCCATGTTTTTTCTTTTTGTGCGTCCCCTTCTTTATAGGATATTTCCAGGAAGCAATTTTTGTTAAGTTCGGCCAGCTTTACCTTCCGGGTATTGGAGGCTGCGTTCTCCTTATTGGCTTCAAGGATCCATTTCTTATTCCATTTTATTTTCCAGGAATCGGCTTTCAGGGGTTGAGCGGGAGAAAGCATGTAAGCAAAACTAAGGCTTAACAGGAGGAATATTTTTTTCATGATCGCAATGTATTTTCTGTAATAATGACCGGAGCAGGTAATGAATAGTTGCAGCGAAATTAGGTCAAGTTGATTACTTAACAGGGTGTCGTTTTTGTATTTATAGCAATGAGAATATTATCAATCAGAGAGACTTGTTGTAATAAAATCACCATCTCAGCAATACACTCCCCCAAGTAAACCCACTCCCAAAAGCCGCCAGGCAAACCAGGTCGCCTTCTTTTACCTTTCCTTCTTCCCAGGCCTCGCATAATGCAATAGGAATGGATGCCGCAGTCGTGTTGCCGTATTTCTGGATATTATTCTGTACCTGGTCGTCTCTCAATCTTAATTTTTTTTGAACGAACTGGCTGATACGGAGATTGGCCTGGTGAGGAACCAGGAGCCGGAGGTCGGCTGGCTGAAGACCATTAGCGTTCAGGGCTTCCATAATTACTTCGGGAAATTTTTCTACTGCTTTTTTAAAAACGGCTGGCCCATCCATATTCGGAAATACCTGCGCTTTATCAATCATGGTATGACTAAAAAACATTTCACCGATTTCCGCTTTATCAAAATCAGCTAATATTTGTCCATTGGTCCAGTGATTGGCATGAGTGCCGGGGTTAAACATCGCCAGCATTTCGGCGCTTTCACCATCACTGTGCAGGTGGGTGCTGAGTATTCCTTGCCCCGTGTTTGACGAAGGATCAACCGGCTGCAATACCACAGCGCCGGCTCCATCACCGAATATGACGGATACATTTCTTCCTCTTGTCGAAAAATCCAAACCAAATGAATGTTTCTCTGCACCTACTACCAGGATATTTTTGTACATACCGGTTTTGATGAACTGGTCGCCCGTACTCAGCGCATAAATAAAGCCGCTGCACTGATCGCGGACATCCAATGCGCCAATCTCTTTCATCTTCATGGCTCTTTGCAACAATACACCGCAACCGGGAAAATAATAATCAGGGCAAATGGTAGCGAAGATGATAAAGTCAATGTCCTGCGGGGTAAGACCGGCTCTTTCAATAGCGATTTTAGCCGCTTCTATACCCATCGTAGTGGTGGTTTCATTGGTGCGATGAGCATACCTGCGTTCTTTGATACCGGTTCTTTCCTGTATCCACTCGTCACTGGTGTCCATATATTTCAACAGGTCATTGTTCGTTACTACCCTGGACGGGACATACATTCCAATTCCGGCGATCTTTGTTCGGGTCATAGCAAGCATTTAAAAAAAGGAAGATAGGAAATGTAAGCGAATTACAGTTTTTTGCACGGCCGGCAAACAACGGTTGGAGCAAGTATAAACCGGGAAGACGGAAAGACGATAAGAACCCCCAAAACAATACTTCCCGTCTTATACTTACTTTTAGTTAATCTCTAATTTTGCACTATGGACAGCAATACCGGGAAATACATCATTTTGACAGGCTGTTTAATTGTCCTTCTCGGGATTCTTATTTATTTTTTCCATGATAAGCTGCACTGGATTGGACGTCTTCCGGGAGATATACGGGTAGAGAAAGAGAATTTCAGATTTTATTTTCCTATTACCACTATGATATTGTTCAGCATACTGGTCACTATAATTATCTGGATAATAAGACGGGTTTAGCAACAGCTAACCGGGGCTTTTATTCTCCTTAGCGGCAGCAACAGGAAAGACTCGCCGGTAAAAAATATTTGCCATAGCCGCGTTTTTTTGTAAATTGAAATAAGGAACTAACGGCAGGAAAGTGATAAAAATCGTTACCGGGTTTACAGGATATTTTTTCCTCTTTTTACGTGGCTTTCCTGAGACTTTTGCCTGACTCTTTCCTGATTGTTCCCTGACCCTCCCCTGATTTTTCCCTGACTCTGCCCTGACCCTGACCTGACCTTGTCCTGACCCTTTCCTGACCCTGTCGAGATCCTCCTGTATAGTGTCTCTATTCCTCCCGCATCCCTGCTATATGGCTACTGTATAACAGAGAGCACTTTTCGCCCATCTTAATAGGATAGTAAAAGCTTTGAATACCCCTATTGAGGGGCGTAGGCCGGCAAGATTGCCGGGTAGTTGACCCGGCGAATCAAAATAATTGACCGGAAGAAGTCACACTTTTATATCCATCTTATCCGCGGCATCCGTGTTCAATTCTTCTTATTATCCATGTGCAGAATTTCACTGGCGAACTTCTCGCATTCTTCCTCCACTTTCTTTACATCTTTGGATTTTATATAGGAGCCGATGACATGATCGCCGGCATTGGGGATAGCCACTATTCTTTTCTGATCGGGGGGAGTAGCGAGCTGCGCAAACATTGTTTTCATAGCGGATACTTTTACCACTGAGTCCTGGTGCACTTTATCTTTATAATAATACAATACCAATGCGGGTTGTTTTACTTTTTCAAACGTAGATTCTTTCATCGTGGTTTCGATCAGTTCTTCCAGTTCAACAGCCGATTCCATCCGGTACTTTACATTCCAGTATTTTGCATACAAAGCAGATGTATCTTTTGCCTGTACATATTTCCCCTGTATCAAATGAGCGATCTGTAATCCCCAGTGATTATTCAGGAGCCAGGCATTTGGGTCATTGATGGCGATATTGGGGGAAAGAAGAATGAGCCCGGCGATATCCGGGTACTCGGCGGCTAACTTTAAGGCCAGTGTTCCGCCGGTAGAAGTAGTCATTAAAATAACTTTTTCTCCTAATTGTTTCCCGATAGCATAAGCTTCTTTGGCGGAATTCCAAAGGCGATCAGCCGTTACGGTCAGCAGGGGTTCGGTAGTATCAATGCCATGATCTTCCAGCCGGTCAAGGAACAAATTGCAACCGAACTTTTTGGCAAAATCATAATGCACAGGATTGCCTTCTTCGTGGCTGGCTGAAAATCCGTGAATATAGACGACCGCGTATTCTGTTTTATCTTTTAGTGAATCGTTCAGCCAGGTAATCTTTGCTTCATTACCGGGTTTCAGCTTGTGCAATGCCTCATGGTCCCTGATATAATTCTCTAACTGAACAGCATTGGATGGCACAGCAGGCAAAGACAGCTCGTATTTGGGGTAAGAAGGCCTGGGGCCAAGAAAATAAACGATAATCAGCAATAATACGATCAGGCCGAGCCATTTCAGAAATTTCATCGGCAGTTTTCCTAAAACTACACTAAATCCCCGTTTAAAGGATTAAGCGATTATTAAATGTCCCTTTCTCTTGCTCTCCCCGCTTAATTAACGTACCTTTGCAGCCCGTTTGAAAGTTGTGTTATGGATATAAGAAACATCGCTATTATTGCCCACGTTGACCACGGTAAAACCACCCTGGTAGACAAGATATTACATGCTACCAAGACATTTCGTGACAACCAGGAGACCGGCGAGCTGATCATGGACAGCAACGACCTGGAAAGAGAGCGTGGAATTACGATATTCAGTAAGAATGCCGCGGTAGTATATAATGGCGTTAAGATTAATGTTATTGATACACCCGGTCACGCCGATTTTGGCGGGGAAGTGGAACGTGTCTTAAAAATGGCCGATGGGGTGCTGTTGCTGGTCGATGCTTTTGAAGGCCCGATGCCGCAAACAAGGTTTGTATTGCAAAAGGCATTGCATTTAAACCTGAAGCCGATCGTCGTTATCAATAAAGTGGATAAACCTAACTGCCGGCCGGACGAAGTGCATGATGCGGTATTTGAATTATTCTTCAACCTCGACGCTACAGAAGAACAATTGAATTTTCCCACTTATTATGGAAGCGGAAAAAACGGGTGGTTCAATGAGTCATTGACACAAATTGATAATATCACCCCGTTGCTGGATGGAATATTGACACATGTGCCGGCGCCCAAAGTGAATGAGGGCCCGCTGCAGATGCAAATCACTTCCCTGGATTATTCCTCTTTTCTTGGGAGGATCGCTATCGGTAAAGTAAGCCGTGGCGTTATCAAAGAAGGTCAGTCCATCGTATTGATGCAAGCCGATACTTCTGTAAAAAAATCCAAAGTAAAAGAACTGTATGTGTTTGAAGGGATGGGTAAAAAGAAAGTGAGCGAGGTAATTGCCGGTGACCTTTGCGCCGTTGTAGGTCTTGAAGATTTTAATATCGGGGATACGATCGCTGATCCGGAAAACCCGGAAGCATTGCCGGTGATCAGTGTAGACGAACCTACGATGAGCATGTTATTCAGCATTAACAACTCGCCCTTTTTCGGAAGGGATGGAAAGTTTGTAACCAGCCGCCACTTACGCGACCGCCTGATGAAAGAAACAGAAAAAAACCTGGCATTGAGAGTGGAAGATACCGGCGGCGCAGATAGCTTCCTGGTTTATGGACGGGGAATCCTGCACCTGGGGATCTTAATAGAAACAATGCGCCGTGAAGGATATGAGTTGACCATTGGTCAGCCAACCGTAATAGTCAAAGAGCTTAATGGGAAAAAATGCGAACCGTATGAAAATTTAGTGGTGGATGTACCGCAGGAATATAGCGGCAAAGTAATAGACCTGGTTACGCAGCGTAAAGGTGAAATGCTGGTGATGGAAACCAAGGGTGATATACAGCACCTGGAATTTGAAATTCCTTCAAGAGGGTTGATCGGTTTGCGGAGCAATATGCTTACAAATACAGCCGGGGAAGCCGTAATGGCCCATCGCTTTACTGAATACAAACCCTGGAAGGGACCGATACCCGGAAGAAATAATGGGGTGCTACTTTCCAAAAACCAGGAAAAAACAACCGGTTATTCTATTGACAAATTACAGGACCGGGGAACCTTTTTCGTAGACCCGGGTGAAGAAGTATATGCCGGACAGATCATTGCAGAAAATATTAAACCCGGCGACCTGGTGGTCAATGCGACAGAGCCTAAAAAACTCACCAATCATCGCGCCAGCGGAAGTGATGATGCTTCCCGCATCGCACCCAAAACGCTGATGACACTTGAAGAATGCATGGAATATATTCAGCAGGATGAATGTATAGAAGTGACGCCTAAGAATATCCGCATGCGAAAAGTGATCTTGAATGAAGACGAGCGGAAGAAGGTGCAAAAGAAAATGGAGACAGCATAAATAGCAGGAAAGACCAAAGGTCCGGAAGAATTACTCTGGATAGTTGTAAAATCATTTCAGTCCGAAGACTCATCTTTCGGACTTTTCATTTCACATATTTGGTAAGCGTCTCAACGTATTTCGAGGAATTTAAAGCCTTCAGCTCCGCAATCATTTTTTTAAGGTTATCCTGTTCCCCTTTCAGGTAATAACAAAAACCGGCGTAATAACGGCTTAACTCATTTTTGGGATTACGGGTCATTATCGGGCGAAATTGTGAGAGAGCATTATCATACTGGTCCAGCTTATAATAAGCATACCCGAGTTCCGTTCTTGCATCATCGTAGTCAGCATCCAGTAAAACGGCTTGTTGCAAGGGGCTTACCGCCTCCGTATATTTTCCTTTATCATTATAGCACCAGCCGAGACGATAATAGGCCGACTTGTTTTTTTTCTGAAGCTGTGTACCCTTTTCATAGTATACAATAGCAGAGTCGAAGTTCTTCAGGTTATCATAATATACATCGGCAATACCAAGGATAGGAACATAATTGGTTTCATTGGCCAGCCTCATGGCAATGCGGTAATTGGCAATCGCTTCATTATTCAGGTTAAGCTTGTAGTACGAATAGCCAAGTTCTGTAAAGCCGGAAGTATTATTTTTATTTAATTCCACGCATTTTTTTAACGATTCAGAAGCCGCACTGAATCTATTCAATTCATTTTCACACCATCCTTTGTTATAATAGTAATCATCATCATCAATAGTGGTGGATAATTCCGCGTACCGGTTATAATCGGCGATTGCTTTTTCATACTCTTTCTTTTTCTGCCAGGTATTCCCTCTTTCTTTATAAGCCAGGGCATAGTTGGCATCCCCTTCAATGGCTTTGTTAAAATATAATAAGGCATCATCATATTCCTGCAGACCTTTATAAGCATAACCCAATTCAAAGTTGTTGAGGACCTTATCCGGCGAACCGGTTTTTTCTTCTTTCTTGAGCGCCTCAATCGCTTCTTTATACAACCCCTCTTCATTGTAACACCAACCTAGCTGGTGCAGAGCTTCTGCATAACCAGGTTGTATTTTTATTGAGTTTTTAAAAGCTGCAATTGCTTCCGTATATTTTTGATTTTTTACCAGGCTGGCTCCTTTGTCGAACCATTCTTTAGCAGTTGTCTGGGCAACGCTCCCGAAAAAACTAAGCACTGTTACCCAAAAAAGAACAGATCTTTTCATAACGGCTTTTTCTCTGTTAAGATACGCGATTTGCACAGGGTCTCTATACCCATAAATACGGATTTTTTGCACTGATTTTTACCAGGCTAAGACGGCCTAATGAATTATTATTTTTTTGATGGTATTGCCAACACGCAGCATGTATACGGCAGCCGGCAGGGAGGGAAGTTCAACTTCTGCAAAGGATTGATTCGTAAGTATCGTCTTTTGCCAAAGGAGTTTCCCGGAGAGATCAAATAGCTTTAAACTGGCAGGAGAAGTAATGCCACTGACAAAGATTTTTTTCCCGGCAGGATTGGGATAAATGGTGATGGCCTCACTTTTTTCCGGGACAAGGATTTTCCGGGTAACTGAATAGGTAACGACATTATTCTTTTTGAGCACCTTTATCCTGTAATAATTATTGCCGGGTAAGGGTAAGGGATCGTCATAATAATAAGCCTGGACAACATCGTTGGCCGGCTGATCATAAATTGTTACCCAGTCATTTGTTCCGGTGCTTCTTTCGATAATAAAACGATCGACCAATTCTGGTTGTACTGTTATCCAGTTCAGGGCTGTATGACTGTTTACATATTGTGCGGTGAACGAACTAAGCTCTACGGGCAGCAAAACAGAACAATAAGTATTGGATAATACCAATGAACTCGAATAAGTATAGTTAGTGAATATCTGCCCCGCCAAGCCCGGTGATGAAGCGACTGCCGCATTACACGAACCATCGTGGTTAATTTCAGGGCCTGCGCCGCCTCCGGCTACGGAAGTTGTAACCGGCGCCCCGGGAACTGCTCCGGAAAAATAAATGGCTCCGCCACCTCCGCCGCCTCCGCTTCCATAACAATGATTTAAATTAAGCCCATCATCTTCTGTGCCTCCCTGTCCCCCATTAGCAGAAATAATAGTCGTGCCGACATAATTAT
>JAUZOA010000033.1 GCA_030706685.1 Bacteroidota bacterium | reverse complement strand
CCTTTCCACTTCCTATGGAACGCCGGCATATAAAGTCGATAAAAATATGTTTGTCCGTTTAAAGGAAGACGGGAAAACGATCGTTGTTCTTACGACAGAACGCGATAAGTGGATGAAAGAAAAGCCCGCTACATTTTTTATTACCGAACATTATGAAAATGGCCCTTATATGCTGATTGATTTGACTACGGTGAGGAAAAAAGATCTGCAAAAGCTATTGTTTGAATCCTGGCTATTGAAGGCGCCGAAACACTTGATTAAAAATAAGTAGGCAGACAATTCGTTTGAGGGTCACAAATTTCCAAAAGAGACATGTTTGCAATATAAAACGAAGGGCTTTAAGATTGCGATTTTCATAGCTTTGAACCTGAATTTGAACCACATAGGAACATAGGCACATAGGGACTACACATAGGTTTTCTATGTGAAATTCTATGTGCCTATGTTCCTATGTGGTTCAAATTCTTATTGATTTGGCAAGGCTGCAAACAAATCATTTACCAGGGTTCTTTGGCCCTCCTTAAAAATGTTCACACAATTAAAATTTATCAAAATCCCTTTAGGTTTTAATAACATCCGCATGTAGGTCAGCAATATTGAGTCATGAATTGGCAAAAACTCCTCATTAGCCTTCAATTCGACACATAAAATATCTTCTACTAAAACATCCAGCCTTAATTCGGTCTTTATCTCCATTCCTTTATACTCCAATGGCACCCATAGTTGCCTTTTGTATTGTAAGCCTTTTAATTCCAATTCTTTTGCAAAGCACTTTTCGTACACGCTTTCAATCAGGCCTGGCCCTAACTGTTTATGGACTTCAATTGCACAACCAATCACTTTATAAGTTAATTCATCCAGGTATTTCTTAGTTATTTTCATACTTCATTATTTCCTGGTAAAGTCATCCGGATACTTCCGGGTACGAGGGTAAACATAGGTTTTCATAGTTCTATGTGTGTTTTTCCTATTTTGTGCTGCTGTGCCTGCCCCGAAAAAGGAAGAGTCCTTCAAAATTCAACTCTGGTCCCAAATTGGAAACCGAACACTAAGGGATATTTCGCTTTATGATGATGATTTTATTTTTTTGCCATAATAAAGCCTTTTATTTTGGCTTTTGAAAATTCCACAAAAGCTTCCGGCTATCCATTGTAAAAAACCCTGTAATCCGGGGAATTTTATCTGCCTCTTCTGAAAGTATGGCAGGATCAAACCCCGGATCGTTTTCGGTAATGATGAATTTCTCCTTCTAAATGTGAATTCATTTCATTCTGAAAAACTCGTCTTCCTGGTTTTCCGTCTCACGGTTTTTCCAACACTGGCAAAAACCAGAGACTAACAATCGTTATCTTTGCAATTCTTAATTCATAACTCTTAATTTTTAATTCCAGATGAAAGAAGTTGTCATAGTATCGGCTGTAAGAACTCCTATCGGAAGTTTCGGCGGTTCACTAAAAAGTTTATCAGCTACCCAGTTAGGAGCTGTTGCTATCAAAGGAGCTATTGCCAAAGCGGGTATCCAGGCCGGACAAGTAAATGATGTGCTGATGGGCTGTGTGATCCAGGCCAACCTGGGACAAGCTCCTGCAAGACAGGCAGCCAAGTTTGCCGGTTTGCCCAATGAAGTCAATTGCACCACCGTCAATAAAGTTTGTGCCAGCGGTATGAAAGCCATTGCACAAGCAGCGCAGAGCATTCTATTAGGTGATGCGGATATTGTGGTAGCGGGTGGTATGGAGAGTATGAGCAATGTTCCTTATTATTCTCCTTTGTTGCGCTGGGGTAATAAATATGGAGATGTACTACTGGTAGACGGATTGGCAAAAGATGGATTAACTGACGTATATGACGGTAAGGCCATGGGAAATGCTGCGGAGTTGTGCGCCAAAGAATGTGGCATCAGCCGGGAAGAGCAGGACAAATTCGCGATAGAAAGTTATAAACGCTCACAGTCGGCCTGGGAGAAAGGAGTATTTGCCAATGAGGTAGTTCCGGTAGAAATACCGCAACGCAAAGGAGAGCCAATGATTTTTTCCAGGGATGAAGAGCCTTATAATGTAAAATTTGAGAAGATACCTTCATTGAGTCCTGCCTTTCAAAAAGACGGGACGGTGACAGCGGCCAATGCGAGCACGATGAATGATGGCGCGGCTGCATTAGTACTGATGAGTAAAGAAAAAGCCGAAACCCTTGGCATTAAGCCTTTAGCCTTGATCCGTTCTTATGCTGATTCAGAGCAAGCCCCTGAATGGTTTACTACTACTCCGTCGCTGGCAGTACCGAAAGCCGTAGCCAAAGCGGGCTTAAAGATGAGTGATATTGATTACTGGGAATTGAATGAAGCTTTTGCGGTAGTAGGTATAGAAAATAGCCGGCGAATGAAACTCGATCCGGCAAAAGTGAACGTGCATGGAGGAGCGGTTTCATTGGGTCATCCGCTTGGATGCAGTGGCGCAAGGATCATTGTTACATTAATCAATGTATTGAAAACAAACAAAGCGAAATACGGCGCCGCAGGTATCTGTAATGGAGGAGGGGGCGCTTCAGCTATGGTTATCGAAAATATTGAATGATATTCTCCCCTTCAGGGGAGTTAGAGGGGTGTAATGGAGGAGGAGGTGCTTCGGCTATGGTCATCGAAAATATTGAATGATATTCTCCCCTTCAGGGGAGTTAGAGGGGTGTAATGGAGGAGAGGCGCTTCGGCTATGGTCATCGAAAATGTCTGAACGGGGATTGGAGTAGATTAACCGGATTAACAGGAAATAAAATCGTTATCCCTATTAAACCCGGTGAATCATCGGAGGTCATTAATCCCTGACCTTTATATCCAAACACCAAAAAACATTTATTTATGAAAAAACTTATGACAGCCATTTCAGCGGCTTCCATAGTTGCCTTTTTGCTAACTCCTCTTTTATCATTTACTACTCTAAAAGACCCTGCGCCTGCATTCTCTAAATGGGAAAAATTAGGTGAGCGAAAAGTAAATTTTAAAGCTGACAGGGATGAGATAGGGGTGGGCCGGTTTGAGGGTTTCTTTGATGCCCTGCAGGTAAAAGTGAAAAGAGGCCCCATCAATATGTTCAAAATGGTAGTGCATTTTCACAATGGTGAAACGAAAGAAATAGAGTTACGCAATAATTTCGCCGCCGGAAGTGAAAGCCGGGTTATTGACCTGCCGGGTAACAAACGGGTTATTGATAAAGTAGTTTTCTGGTATGAAACAAAGGGCTTTGCTGACAGTAAAGCTATCGTGGAACTCTGGGGAAGGCACTAAATAGTTAAAGGAGCAACATGATTCAGGATTTCAGTTCACCGCAAGCGCTTTGTTTAATGCCTTTGCGGTTTTTTTATTGTTGTCGTTCATGGCCATGTTTTGGTTTATTGCAAAATTTCTATCCCTTATTTTTGCTGATTGTTTTTTTACAGGCTCACCTAAACCATTTTTTTTGCACCATCATTTCCCTAAAATAATAACCTGTCTTGCGCTGTTTCTTTTCTTTACTGCAAAATCGCAGGTACCTGTTGATTCCAATGCCGTGCATATCATTCCCGTAGCTGACACTGCAGAAAAAACACAGGAAAAGGATATCATCGATGTAGTACGAAAATGGCTGCGCCTGAAGTCTTCCTCAAAATCGGATAATATAAAGCCAGGGGATAAACCAGTGATAACTGTACTGCCTGCAATCGGTTATACCTTACAAACCAGGTTCGCGGTCATTGTAGCAGGTAATGCCGCTTTTTTTACAAGCGATCAACCCCGGTCAAAGCTATCGGTAGTAAATGCCAATATTACCTATACACAAAACAATCAATTTACCATCCCTGTGCAATTGAGTGTTTGGCTGAAAGGCGACCAGTATAACTTGCTTGGCGACTGGCGCTATATGAAATACCCGCAAAGCACTTACGGATTGGGAACTGACACGAAACTGGGAGTGGAAGACCCGATGGATTATAAATATATCCGCGTATACCAGTATGTACTGAAAAAAGTCGCTGAAAATTTTTCAGCAGGACTGGGTTATACGTTCGATTATCACTGGAATATTTCTGAAAAAGGACTGCCCGATGGCACTGTCTCTGATTACGCTCATTATGGTGCGGCGGAAAAAACTACTTCCGCCGGCCCTGCACTTATCGCTATTTATGATAACCGCACGAACCCGATCAATCCTGCAAGGGGCTTATATGCCAGCTTACTTTTTCGCGACAACCTGGAATGGGCAGGCAGCAACAGCAACTGGCAATCGGCGATAGCAGATGTAAGAAAATATTTTCAATTCCCCGGTCATTCAAAAAACGTATTGGCCTTCTGGGCCTATGGCTGGATCGTACTAAAAGGGAGGTCGCCTTATCTTGATCTTCCTTCGAATGGCTGGGACAATTTTAATAATACCGGCAGGGGTTTTATACAGGGCCGCTTCCGCGGCAATACAATGCTCTATCTTGAATCGGAGTATCGTTTTCGCATTACTCATAATGGATTGATCGGCGGAGTAGTATTTGTCAATGCCGAAAGTTTTTCCGATGCCCCTTCTCACCGACCCCGATCCATTCAACCGGGTGAGGGTATTGGCCTCCGCGTCAAACTAAACAAAAAATCCAATACGAATATTGCTATTGATTATGGTTTTGGTACGGAAGGGATGAGAGGTTTTTTTGTAAATGTGGGGGAAGTGTTTTAAAAGTTAAACATAGACAGGTTCGTACCGGCTTAAAAAAAAGCTGCCTCAAAAATATGTTTATGGAAAATATTTGTGAGACAGCTTGCTTTGACGGCAATAATTTATTTAGAGCTTAAATCAGCCCGGTATAAAAGCATTTCACTCCAGCGACTCTCCACATTTTTGGCATATTCTTCCAGCCAGTAATTCCATGATCCTTCACCATTGGCTGCGTTAAATCTATCCTGCAATGATTTTCTGAAACTTTCATCCAGCTCTTTCAGCCCGGCTTTCAACCTGGTGACAGTAACTATTTGCGGCGCACCGGAATTAACTATATTGTAAACAGCCACGCTTTCATTACCTGCAGCCCAGGCTTTTTTCAGCTTCTTTATCATCTCTGTTATATTGTTGATCATACCGGGTTTTGGAAAAATGTGGTTGATCACGATCTTATCGGCATAATCCGTCAGTTGCACAGTACTTAATTCTGCATTGAAAGAAGCATAGCTCTGGGCACCCTGGCTCGTAGTAAAAGGCGCTACATTTTTGTTCCAGTCAGCTGTATGCTCAGCGCCGAGATCACCACGACCATCAAATTGTTCCCAGCTAAGAGGCCCTTCATTAACCTGGAAACCGCCGGATTCAGGACCGGTTTGAATTTCAAATACTCTCCATTTCCAGTCGCCGGTATGATACTTCTGGGCATGAGCCGTTAATGCCTTTTCGAACTCGGCATTTTTTTCTGGTTTCGGAAAAACGCGGAAAGTGTTTACGACATTTTTGTTCTGGCCTATTCCCAATACAGGAATAAGCAGGCAGAGAAGAAAGATCTTTCTCATGTACATGTTTTTTTAAAAGTTAAAAAAGAAGGGTAAGCTGAAATAGGGGGGAAGAATCAGTAAGGTAATCACAATTACAGGCTTGCTGATCTTTAGATTCTTTTTTTGACTTATCGCAAACCCGCAGGCTTTAAGCTATGTGATCAGCCTATCGTAAAATGATGGAGTAAGTTTTCAAAAGCGGCATAAAAAACTACTATTGTTGCCGGATATAGAATGATTGAGCAGTAAAGGCATGGTTTTTGAAAATTTCTCCAGCCAGCCTCAACCATTGTTCCCACCCGTTTTTTTGACCGAAAACAGTTAAACAATCTTTATGAAAACCAAATCTCTCTGTTTCTTCTGCATCGGTCTGTTTGCTTGTTTCCCTGTACTTGCACTTCCTCCCGGTACTACCAGTAAACATATCAAGATTGACCAGTTTGGATACCTGCCGACCAGTAAAAAAGTAGCCGTGATCGTGGATCCGCAAACCGGGTATAATGCAGCAGAATCTTTTTCGCCGGGCACGGGCGCCAATCAATACCAGGTAAGAAATTGGAGTAATGATGCTGTTGTATATTCAGGGACTCTTGTGCCCTGGAACGGCGGCGCCACGCATGCCCAGAGCGGTGACCGCGGCTGGTGGTTTGATTTCAGCTCAGTAACAGGTACCGGCTCGTATTATATTTATGATGTAGCCAGGAATGTAGGTTCATATCGTTTCGAGATCAATAATAATGTGTATGCGGAAGTACTGAAACAAGCTGCGAGGATGTTTTTTTATCAACGGGTAAATTTTGCCAAACAACCACCCTATACCGATGCAAAGTGGGCCGATGCAGCGGCATTTGGAGGGGCTAACCAGGATTATGCAGCCCGTTCAAGATACGATAAGACCAATGCAGCAACAGCGAAAGATGTGCATGGCGGCTGGTTTGACGCCGGCGATTGCAATAAGTATGTCACTTTTACTTTAAGTCCCTTATGCAATTTATTAGAGACCTACCGTATGCATCCCTCTTATTTCGCGGATAACTATAATATACCTGAATCGGGAAATGGTATTGCCGATATACTGGATGAAGTAAAATGGGAAATTGACTGGCTTACCCGTATGCAGGATGCTACGGGCACAAATGGATTATTGTTGAAAGTGGGCGCCGATAATTATAACGGCAGTTCGCCGCCCAGTACAGATCATAATCCAAGATACTATGTACCGGAATGTACTTCTTCCACGCTGACAGGCGCAGCTGTTTTCGCATTGGCTTCCACCGTATACAAATCCCTGGGTGTGGCCTCTATGACAACCTATGGCAATGACCTTCTCACCCGTGCCATCAATGCCTGGAACAGGGCCAAGGTAACGACCAGCAACTTTACCAGTTTTCAAACAAGTTGTGATGATCAGAATATCGTTTCCGGCGACGCGGATGCAAGTGTTGCGTCGCAAAAAGACCTGGTAGTGACTGCAGCCGCCTATTTGTTTGAAGCAACAGGCGCTGCCGAATACAGAACAGTATTCGATGCGCAGTATGTCAATGCCGAGCCGTATGCGAATTGGTGGTGGGGACCTTATTATCCTGCTGTTCAAAGAGCCTTATTACGGTATACACAAATGGCCGGCGCCACTGCATCTGTAGCCAATAATATCCGGACACAAAAAGCCGGGCAAAACGGCGTACTAAGTATTGATGATTATAATAATAAAACAGATCTCTACCGCTCTTCCATGCCGGACGCGCAATATCACTGGAA
Organism: Bacteroidota bacterium; assembly: GCA_030706685.1. Lineage (GTDB taxonomy): Bacteria > Bacteroidota > Bacteroidia > Chitinophagales > Chitinophagaceae > VBAT01. The sequence goes on along the minus strand of JAUZOA010000033.1, from coordinate 41,924 downwards.
TAGTCATGAAGTAAAAGCGAATGCAGGCCTGGATAATTTTGATTTTGCCACTTTTGGCATTAACCCTGCGCAAAGCGCTTTGTATAAAGAAACAGGGGAAAGCTATCTTCATTGGTTTCATGGCGTGAACCCGATGGGCAAGGTGATGCTGACAAATATGTACGCTTATGGAGGCGATAGTTGTGTCAATGAATTTTATCATAGTTGGTTTGCTGACGGAACTGTATGGGATAATGTATTTACTTCTTTGTACGGGCCGCCACCGGGTTATGTTCCCGGGGGGCCCAATAAAGATTTTTCTATTCCTTCCATGACTCCGCCGGGCGGCCAACCTCCTCAAAAAAGTTATAAAGAATGGAATACTGGCTGGAACGGAACAGCCAATGAAAATTCATGGGAGATCACAGAGGCCGGCATTTATACACAAGCAGCGTATATCAGCCTGCTGGTAAGAGTAATGGCAACCGGGTTAACGACTCCATTGCCTTTGCATGGTATTTCACTTACGGCAGACAGGAATTGGGCAGGAGTAAACCTGGAATGGCAGATTGATGCTGATGACGATCCCAGTTTATTTGAAGCAGAGCGATCAACCGATGGCATACATTTTACCGTGATCCGCCGGGTAAACGCTGAGCACGCTATTACAAATTATACCCTTACAGATGATGGGCAAGAAGCAAGATCGGGCACGGTTTATTACAGGGTCAAAGAAACAGGAATGCAGGACCAGGTCCGGTATTCGCCCATAGTAAGAATAAACGCGAAAAAGGGACAGGAAGCCTTGTCAGCATACCCCAACCCGGTAAAAGAAGAGTTTATCCTCAGCGGTTATTCCAATTCCGAAGGTTTATTAACTGCAAAAATCTTTGATGTATCGGGCAAATTGTTGTTAACAGAAAAGTGGCTGCAGGCCAAAGGAAATTATTCCAGGAATATGTCCACCAGGGATGTACCGGCCGGTATGTACTGGGTACAGGTGAGCGATCAGGAAAAAAGCAGCCAGGTGAAAATTGTTAAACAGTAGAACTTCGTAAGAGTTGCCAGGTTTAGAAGGTTACTACTGTAACAACCGGGTCTTTCTAAAGTTGGCAACTCTTACGAAGCCCGGGCAAAAACCCCTTCTTTATCCGGAAGAAGGGGTTCGACTAATTAACCGTGTCATAATCGCTTCGTCTTAGTATATTACCAATGCGCCGGAACCTCTCAGTTCATTTATTTCATCAAAAACTTTATAGCGCAAAATTCCTTTGACGTTGGGTAATGGCGGCATAGTAACCTGCCCGGAGGAAGTGCTGGCTTTTGCCACCATTTCTCCCGCGTCATCATAAAATCTTATAAGTAATTTTTCATTTGCAGCATTCCTGATAAAAAGAGCTTCTCCTTTTTTCCAGGGACTTGGATATAATGTAGCCGCATTATCGGCCTTGAGATGTACCGGGATTATTTTCGAATAGGTAACACTTCCGCTTTTTTCAAGGATTTTTAAGCGATAGGATGAAACGCCGGGAAGCGGAGAGTAATCCGTAAAAGAATAGGAATTTGTACTAACCTGGTTTTTGCAAAGAAGAGTGCCAAAACTTGTAAAATCTCCTCCTTCGGGTGATCGTTGTATTTCAAACCGGTCCATGCCTGATTCATCCGTTGTTGTCCATTCCAGGCGGACTTTATCTTTTTGGGGCGTTGCGAAAAAAGAGATAAGATTTAAAGGCAGGGTAGTAGGCAGAAAATAATAAACTGCAATACGGATATTATCAATGCGGCCCTCGGTTACCCGCCCGGTCACGGCACGTAGCGCGGCGATGGCTATTCCGAAATCATTTGCTTCAATATCATCCGGCGTCCACGATTCACCCCAGAGATCGGCATTATTACCATAAGTACGGTAGTTATCCTTAGAATCTGCATTGAAATATAAGTCACCTGCCGAATGTTCACTTGTTCCGATCCCCCCTTTTTTCACGATGCGGATATTGTAATCAGCGGTACATGCATTCATATCCGAACTCTCGATGTACGCCATGATACCGGTGATCTGTGCGTTTGCCGGAATAATTAAACCAAATCCCTGCGCCATAAGATAATCAGTATGGCTACCGGTTATATCAGCAAGATTGCCGAAAGTAGCGTACTTGTTGTCACTGGCGCCGGCATTTTCAGTATTTACCCACGACTGGTCAAAACCGGCCAGGGCAGCATTACCAAAAATCTTTGCGCTTTGCGGGCCTACTACCTGCGCGATCGAATAATTAAATAAATAAAGTGAAAAGAAAAAGAGTAAAAGTTTTTTCATAGTGGTGGATGTTCGGATTTCGCTCGGACATTAAAACAAAATTAGAAAATAGGTATTAGCCTGGCAATAAAAAACGTAAATACCATAGGAAGATTATCCATAAAGTCGTTTTGAATAGTAATTCTTCTAAGTAGTTTACCTGATTAAGATAAATTGCACCTATGAAACTAGATATCCGGCTTGCGAATAAAGAAGATGCTGAATTAATTGCTGATCTCAGCAGGCAGACTTTTTATGACAGCTATGCTTCGCAGAATACACAGGAAGATATGGACAGGTTTATGAATGAACAATTCACCAAAGAAGCTTTGATGAAAGAAGTAAGAACTGAAGGAAATATTTTTTTACTGGCTTTCCTGGAGCAGGAAGCGGTGGGCTATGCCCGGATGAGAGAAGGAAAAATAAGACCCGGGTTTGAAAAGCCTTCCCTGGAAATCGCCAGGATATATGCTGTGAAAAATAAAATAGGAAAAGGAATAGGAAGCGCATTGATGAAAAGATGTATTGAGATTGCCAAAGAGAAAAATAAGCAGGTGATATGGTTAGCTGTCTGGAAGAAGAACCAGCGGGCGATTGATTTTTACACAAGATGGGGATTTGAAATATTCGGTGAACATGATTTTGTTCTCGGGAATGACCGGCAAACAGACTGGCTGATGAAGAAAGAGATACTCTCTGCATCATCCGCCTGAGGGGGAAAACTTTCCCGATCTTTTTTTTATTGTACGAATGATTTTCTCCGCGTGTTCCCTTGAATTTTCGATAAATAAGCGATGCGTATTCATCCCACCGCATATCACACCGGCAAGAAAAACATTTTTCACATTGGTTTCATGAGTATCCGTATTGATTTGCGGGGCCCTTACTTTATCATTGGATAATTGAATGCCCGTCCGGGTGAGAAATGCAAGGTTAGGCTGGTAACCGGTCATGGCAATCACCCAGTCGTTTTCGAGTGTTCTTATTCCTTCGGGAGTTTCGATATCAGCTTCGTGTTCCCTGATCGTTTTGACAGTCGAATTGAAAAAGGCTTTGATGGATCCTTCTTTGATTCGGTTGATAATATCGGGCCTCACCCAGTATTTTACTCTTTCCCCGATCTGTTCCCCCCGAATGACCATGGTGACATCGGCCCCTTTACGCCAGGTTTCCAGAGCAGCATCAACCGCCGAATTCATAGCACCTACTACCATCACTTTTTGAGAAGCATAAAAATGAGGCTCTTTATAATAATGCGTCACCTTTGGAAGATTTTCGCCAGGTACATTTAACAGGTAAGGGATATCATAAAAGCCGGTAGCGATGATAATGTTATTTGCAGTATAAGTTGTTTTATTGGTAGCCACAGAAAATAGCGTCACCGATTCCTGTGAACCTGTAACAGGGAACCGCGAACTTATTTCTTTTACTTCTTCGAATAAATGGATATGGACCTGGCCGGATAATGCCACTCTCCTGTAATATTCCAGCGCTTCAACCCGGGTAGGTTTTGGATTATTGGATACAAAAGGAACACCGCCGATCTCTAATCTTTCCGATGTAGAGAAAAAAGTCATGTTGGCCGGATAATTATATAAAGAATTAACCAGGCATCCTTTTTCAAGAACCAGGTATTCCAATCCTGCTTTCCTGGCTTCAAAAGCGCAAGCCAGGCCGATGGGACCGCCGCCTACAATGATTATGGGGAAATATGAAGCTGTCATGTGGACAAATATAATGCTAAGCAGGCTGCCGGGGCCCGGCAGGCTTTGCCAATTTATTTACTTTTATAAAGTCCAAATTAGCTGCATGAAAAAATGGGTTATTCTCTTATTCGCCTCAGCGCTGATCTTTTCCTGCAAAAATGGTAATGACAGGGATAAAAAAATTGAGAGCAAGGAAAAAAAAGAGACCACCAGCGATACATCCATGAAGGCTAAAGATGGTGATAAGCGCGACAAGGAAAGTGGGTACAAATGGAAAGAACCTGAGCAAAATAAATTTCTCGAAGACTGCAGGATCAACCTGGCCGGGAAAGTAGACTCGGCTAAAATGAAAGATTTTTGTTCCTGCATGCTTACCCAGGCCCAAAAGTATTACCCGGGTTATAAGCAGATGGATGAAACCAGCAACCCGGACTATGACAGTACCATCTTTGTAAATTGCCTTGAAAAATATCCGGGCGATAAGGATGATGAGTGACCCTTTTGATCAATATGGCCAATAACCAGCGGCCCGCTCTACACTAAATTAAGTATTTGCGCTCTTTTTGATGATCGCTTACTTTGGTGTTATGTACACTAAAACCGCTTGCCGGGCAATTAAACGATACAATATTTATCTCTTTTCATGGGCAACATAACCGTGATAGCTTTACAGGCAGCAACAGTTATGAATAAGGAATGCTTCAATGGAGCGTTCCTTTTTTATGGTACAGGTAATACGATAGCGGGAGTGGATCAGTTTAATCTTGCCACTAAAACCTTAAGTTTAAAACGGAACCACCCCTCCTCAGCCGGGGGGAACATACACATAGGTGCTGCACATAGCTAATTTCCATGAGTAGTCTATGTTACTATGTATGTGTTTCAAACAGACCCGCTACCCGGCATTGTCCTATTTTGAAAAAGTGAGCAAGCCAGCTATAGAAATTCTTATTTTCAAAACTCCAAATGGGTGATTGCCCGTCTATTTCATTTTAGGTTTTATCCGTCGTCTCGCTTATTTTTGCCCCCTCAAAAAAGTATTGTTCAGCATGGCAAGATCAATCGCGTTTCGTGAGGCCCTTCGTGAAGCTATGAACGAAGAAATGAGAAGGGACGACAGGGTTTTTCTAATGGGAGAAGAGGTCGCCGAATATAATGGCGCTTATAAGGTAAGTCAGGGTATGCTGGCAGAGTTTGGACCAAGAAGAATAATTGATACGCCTATTTCTGAACTTGGATTTACCGCGGTAGGTGTGGGTGCTGCCCAGAATGGACTCCGTCCCATCATTGAATTCATGACCTGGAATTTCGCTGTACTGGCTTTAGATCAAATACTAAATACCGCGTCCAAGATGCTCGCAATGAGCGGTGGGCAGATTTCCTGCCCAATTGTTTTCCGGGGCCCCAATGGCTCGGCCGGCCAGCTGGGAGCGCAACACTCTACAGCATTTGAAAGCCTGTATGCAAATATTCCGGGGATCAAGGTTGTTTCGCCAAGTAACGGTTATGATGCAAAAGGTCTCCTGAAACAGGCAATCCGTTATGAAGAAGATCCTGTAATTTTTATGGAAAGTGAAGTGTCGTATGGCGACAAAAGCGAAGTGCCGGAAGAAGAATATTATATTGAGCTGGGTAAGGCGGATATAAAAAAAGCCGGCCGTGATGTAACGATCGTTTCCTTTAATAAAATGATGAAAGTAGCGTTGGGTGCTGCAGCTGAATTGGAAAAGGAAAATATCAGTGCTGAAGTGATTGATCTTCGCACAATCCGCCCGCTTGATTGGCATACTATCCTTGAAAGTGTAAAGAAAACGAACAGGCTTGTCATTGTAGAGGAACAATGGCCTTTTGCTTCCATTTCGTCAGAAATAACCTACCAGATACAAAAAGAAGGCTTCGATTATTTAGATGCACCGATCCGGCGGATTACTGCTGCCGATGCCCCTCTTCATTATGCGCCCAACCTTGTAGCCAATGCGCTGCCTGATGTACCAAGAACAGTAAAATTGGTCAAAGAAGTCATGTATCTCGCCAGGTGATCCGGCATAAAAATTAACAATGAAAATGCTTATCTGGTCTAAGTCTTGATGGGTTGGTTTGTCAACATTACTCGTAAAATTACTATTGATAATTTTTTTAGCGAAACCATGCAGCTTTCTCCCCTTTATGAAGCATCTTTGTAATGGTTTTTCATAGGATATTGGATTTTAAAACGAGGCTGGATTTCTATCCGGCCTCTTATTTTACTACTACCCCCTCAGAAAGGATTTGGTTGGTATTATTATTACTTTATTTCCCCCTCTTCACATTACTGGCAGGCTTCATTTCAGGAGTCTTTAACCCGATTTTTAAAGGTGTAGCTAAACCCGGTAGTGCGCAGTTTAACTTTTTCACGAAATTTTTTGATTTGAATGGACAAGAGCCCTCCTTTGCCGGGGCAGGCTCCGGCGCATAGGACCAGAAGAGAATTACACAGGTATTCTATGTGCCTGTCCCGAAGAACCAGGACAAGTGGTGGTTCAAACTGACCTGCTATCCCGGCTCTCCACGGTGGCAGATTGGCGGTTTTCAGTTACTTTTGCCGACTAAACTCAGCTGGTGATGGCAGATATATTGATCATTGACGATGAAAAAGCGATCCGTAAAACCTTAAGCGAGATACTCTCCTTTGAAGGATATAAAATAGATGAAGCTTCCGATGGCGAAGAAGGATTAAAAAAATTCAGGGAGAAATCGTACGATGTAGTGCTCTGTGACATTAAAATGCCAAAATTAGATGGCATCGAGTTCCTGCAAAAAGCCGCGGAAAACAATGGTGATACACCTATTATTATGATATCGGGTCATGGTAATATTGAAACGGCCGTGGAAGCGGTGAAAAAAGGCGCTTATGATTTTATTTCAAAACCGCCTGACCTGAACAGGCTTTTGATCACTATCCGCAATGCTATGGAGAAAACAAGCCTGGTTACTGAAACCAGGGTGTTGAAAAGAAAGGTGAACCGGGTGCAGGAAATGATCGGCGGATCAGCTCCCATTGTAAAAATCAAGGATACGATTGATAAAGTCGCCGGCACCGAGGCGCGCATACTGATCACGGGAGATAATGGCGTGGGAAAAGAATTGGTAGCCCGTTGGATACATGAAAAAAGTAACCGCAACACAGGACCGCTTGTTGAAGTGAATTGTGCAGCTATTCCCACCGAACTGATCGAAAGTGAATTATTTGGTCATGAAAAAGGATCGTTCACTTCAGCTATCAAGCAAAGGATCGGCAAATTTGAGCAGGCCAACAGCGGCACTCTTTTCCTCGATGAAATAGGTGACATGAGCCTGAATGCGCAGGCCAAGGTGTTGCGTGCATTGCAGGAAGGAAAGATCACCAGGGTGGGAGCAGACAAGGATATCAACGTGGATGTTCGTGTGATAGCCGCCACGAACAAGGACCTGCTGAAAGAAGTGGATGCAAAGGCATTTCGCCTCGATCTTTACCATCGCCTGAGCGTTATTATCATACATGTACCCTCTCTGAATGAAAGACGGGATGATATACCGATGCTGGTTGCCCAGTTTCTTGAAGACATCTGCAACGACTATGGAATTGCCAGGAAAACGATTGACGATGATGCGATCAATTTATTAAAACAATATAACTGGACCGGTAATATCCGCGAGTTGCGCAATGTAGTGGAACGATTGGTGATACTGTCTGCCAAAACCATTACCTCGGAAGATGTGAAAAGTTATGTGATGCCGAGATAAAAGTTTGAAAGGTGTAAAACATTCAAGGGTTTAAAGGTTCATAAAGCCGGTAGCCCTGAGATAATAGGGTTTCTCTTCCTGAAGAACCATTCAACCTTTAAACCGTTCAACCTTTAAACGATATTTTTCACCGATACTAATGTACCTTTCACCGCCTTTAGCAAAACTTTCATGCACAGATTTTAAATAAACAGATTATTCTAATATTTTTGTCCGCAATAAATTACGGCGCATGCCCTTACAACAATTACTGATCGTTTATCTTATCGGCACATTACTCGTTTTCCTGCCTTCTTATGGTTTAGCAAGACTTTTTACAAAAGTGGGAATGCCTGCCTGGAAAGCTTATGTTCCTTTTTATAATACCTGGGTGATGCAGGAAATAACCAAGCGACCCAGGCACTGGGTCTTTTGGCAATTCATACCGGTAGTAGGCTGGTTTATTACCCCCGGTATTTTTATTGAATTTGCAAAGGTCTTTGGGGTATTTTCTTTGCGCCAGCATACCCTGGCTGCATTGCTTGCCTTCTTTTATTTTCCCTGGCTGGCAGGTCAAAAAGATCTGAAGTTCATCGGGCCCGAAGGGGTAAAGAAGCATAAAAAACCGGGCTGGCGCGAATGGGTAGATGCCGCCATCTTTGCTGTAGTGGCCGCCACCCTGATCCGTACTTTTATTTTTGAAGCCTATACTATTCCTTCCGGCTCCATGGAAAGAACATTACTTATTAATGATTTCCTTTTTGTAAGCAAATTAAGCTATGGGCCAAGAATTCCTAATACGCCGCTTTCAGTGCCGTTTGTTCATAATTACCTGCCGGGCAGCTCCTGGAAATCTTATTCGGAAGCAATCAAACTGCCCTATATCCGCTGGTTCGCCACATCACCTAAAAGAGGAGATGTAGTGGTGTTTAATTTCCCTGCCGGCGATACAGTGATTAACCGGGATGGTTACCAGTCGGCAAATCCATATTACGATTTGTGCAGGAGGTATGGTAACGGGAATATGGCTGAAGGACGCAAGTTTATTTTTAATTCGGATACGTTACCGTTGGCAATACACCCGGCTGATAAATCAGATAATTATATAAAACGATGTGTAGCTGTGGCGGGAGATACTTTAGAAATCAAAGGCGGGGAGGTATACACGAATGGAGTTAAAAACAAGTTTCCTCCACATTCACTCATGACCTACATCGTGGAAACAAATGGTCAGAGCCTTGACCAGGACCTGATGAAGTCGGAGTATGGGATCAATATGGACGACCCGGCCGAAGTCAATTTCCCGGGTGTCAATTTGTATAGCATGCAATTAACTGCTGAAGCTGCTGAAAAGTTGAGAACTGCGCCGATGATCAAAAGCATGAAACTTGAATTGCAGGAAAAGGAATCAGTCGATTTTAACAAATGGTACCAGCAGATATTTCCTTATGATACATTGCATAAATGGACGCTGGATTATTATGGACCGGTCTGGATACCCAAAAAAGGAGCAACGCTGCCGCTTACCCGGGAAAATTATTCCGTTTATGAAAGAGCTATCCGCAAATACGAGAAGAATGATTTCAGTATGACACCGGATGGCAAATTCCTGCTGAACGGTAAGGAAGTAACAACGTATACTTTTAAAATGGATTATTACTGGATGATGGGAGATAACCGTCACGGGTCGCAGGATTCAAGATACTGGGGATTTGTCCCGGAAGACAGGATTGTAGGCAAGGCCTGGATGATCTGGTTTAGCTGGGAAGGCGGCCCAAGATGGAGCCGGTTATTTAAGATCGTAAAGTAAGACCCGGGATCCTAATAAATACATTTTCCCGCAAAGACTCAACGTCGCAAAGTTTGAAAGCGATTTCTTCATTCTTTGGACGTTGCGACTTTACGGGCAATTTTTTTCCCGGGCTTTTGGACAGCTACCTTTATTCATTTATAATAGTTAGTATCTTCCCTATATGAAGGAACATAAATTTGAATTCCAGTATGATGTCTATAACGATATCTCCGAATTAAAAAAGGAGGATGCTGAATTGCTTGCAAAAGCCAGGTCAGTTACCAAACAAGCCTACGCTCCTTATTCAAATTTTTTTGTCGGCGCCATTGCCAAATTGAATAATGGAGAAACAGTAGCCGGCACCAACCAGGAAAATGCTTCTTATCCTGTAGGTATTTGTGCCGAAAGAGTATTACTGGGAAACGCAGCAACTCTCTATCCCGGTACCGGCATTGATACCATAGCGATCAGTTATGACAGCAAAGAAGTTTCAAGCAATCATCCTATTTCTCCCTGCGGTATGTGCCGCCAGGCTTTACTGGAATATGAAACCAGAACAGAGAAACCCATACGATTGATTTTGGCAGGCCAGGAAGGAAAGGTATACATCGTAAAAACAGTGAGGTTTTTATTGCCCTTTGCTTTTACCCCGGATGAATTAAAATAATAACTCCAATCATAAGAATGAAATTAATTCGCTACTGCTGCAATCATAGGGAAGCAATCAATCCAGGTTCCCTTCAGGGGCAGGGTTTAAAATAAAGTTTGAACCCCATGTGCCACTTTCATCTCATGTTCCAGCAGCCATTTCTTTCTCCATAGGCCCCCGCCGTAGCCAACCAATGTTTTATCGGAACCAATTACCCGGTGGCAGGGAACAATGATAGCAACATTGTTTTTCCCATTTGCATTGGCAACAGCTCTTGTTGCTTTGGGATCGCCTGTTTTGCGGGCCAGGTCAAGATAACTGATCGTGCGACCGTAAGGTATCGTACACAATTCATTCCAAACCTCTTTTTGAAAAGCTGTCCCTTCCTGGTTTATGGGCAAATCAAAGACTCTTCGTTCACCATTAAAATATTGGATCAGTTGTTCAATACAATGAATAAGGATGGGAGGCAAATGTTTTTTGTTGCCCTCGCTTTTCTCGGTAACATCATGAAAACTGACTTCGGAGATATAATTCTCTGTGCCGCTTATTTTCAGCAAGCCAACCGGAGAATGATAATATGTAGTGAAGATATCAGCCAATTTTCATCCCGTTTCTGACCGGTTTTCCCGGTTGCAATAAAATTACATCTTTGTTTTCATCATACACACCCAGAATGAGACATTCGCTGATGAATGCAGCTATTTGTTTGGGTGGGAAATTGACCACTGCAATCACCTGCCGGTTCAGCAGTTCTTCCTTCGAGTAATGAACAGTGATCTGGGCGGACGACCTTTTTATCCCTAGTTCTCCAAAATCAACCAGTAGCTGGTAAGCGGGCTTTCTCGCTTGCGGGAAATCCCTGACTTCAATGATCGTTCCTGCCCGGATATCCACCTTTTCAAAATCGTCCCAGGTGATTGGCATGTCTGTACTAAATTTTACTACCAAATGTAACCCGAAATTTTTTTGATGATTAAAACAGTTACCGCTATCTTCCTGTAAAGTTTACCGCATGAGAGACAAGAAACATTTCAATCCTTCCCGCCGTCGTTTTATCCGCAACTCGGCTATTGTTGGCGGAAGTTTTTTTATTGTTCCCCGTCATGTCCTTGGACGTGGATTTATCGCACCAAGTGATAAATTGAATATTGCCGGTATCGGCGCAGGAGGCAAGGGACAGGGCGACCTTGCAGAATTTGCCAAAAGCCCGAAAGTCAATATCGTGGCTCTTTGTGACGTGGATGACAGGCAAGCAAAAAAATCAAGGGAAAGTTTTCCCAAAGCTCCCTACTATAAGGATTTCAGGGAAATGCTGGAAAAAGAAAAGAATACAATTGATGCCTGTTCGATTTCAACACCGGACCATACTCACGCGGTAGCGACGCTTGCGGCTATGCAACTGGGCAAACATGTCTATACCCAAAAACCATTGACGCATGACATCTATGAAGCAAGAACATTATCGCTTGCCGCCAAAAAATATAAAGTGATCACGCAAATGGGTAACCAGGGCGGATCGGGAGACGGTGTCAGGGCAGGCAAAGAAATACATGATGCCGGCATGATCGGTGAAGTGTACGAGGCGCATGCATGGACTAACAGGCCTGTATGGCCGCAGGGAATTCCCACCCCGTCAGGGAAATTTGATATACCTGCGGAACTTAACTGGGATCTGTGGCTTGGTACGGCCAAATCCATTGATTACAATCCTGCTTATCTTCCATTTAACTGGAGAGGCTGGTGGGCTTTTGGTACCGGCGCACTGGGTGATATGGCCTGCCATATTATGGATCCCATCTTCAGGATACTCGATATTGATTATCCTGATTCCGCCGAATGTAGTGTAAGTGATGTATGGACGGATATGTGGAAAGAGGGAAGTTACCAGGATAGTTGTCCTCCTTCCTCCATCATTCATTTAACTTATCCAAGAAAGCACGGAACAGGAAATATCAAAGTTTCCTGGTATGACGGCGGTCTGTTGCCCCCACGTCCTGATGAATTGCTGCCGGGCGAACAGTTTGGAAACTGGGATGGCGGCGTATTATTTATCGGCAAAAAAGGGAAACTATTATTTGACTGCTATGGCGCCAATCCAAGACTTCTTCCCACGAGCCTGATGAAAGAGAAAACAATGCCCCAACCTTCGATCCGGCGTGTACCGGAAGGGCATTATATACAATGGGTGAATGCCTGTATTACCGGCTATGGCAATGCTACGACGAGCTCACCATTTGAATACGCGGGCCCTTTTGCTGAAAGTATCCTTATGGGCAACCTCGCCATACGTAGCTGGATGATGGTAAACCCGTCTGCGAAAGGATGGGATGATAAATATCTTGGCAGGAAAAAATTATTGTGGGACGCAAAAAACATGAAGATCACCAATTTTGATGAAGCCAATCGCTTTGTGAAGAGGGAGTACCGGGATGGGTGGTCGTTGAATCTATGAACGTTCAAGGGTTTAAATCGTTTAAAGGTTTAATGGTTCTTATAACAAAATTTTTCATTCCAGTAATGCACCCGTCAAATTTAAAAACCCTTAAACGTTAAACCCCCTGAACTCTTAAACGATCCGGCATTTTCTAACTTAACGCAGGTAACTCCTCAGCATCCACGCCATTTTCTCATGTTGCTTTAAAATGCCTGTAGCAAAATCACTGCTTCCGATGTCCTTGAATTTTTCGTCAAAATCACTGATCAATTTGCGGAGCCTGTTAATCAGTATTTCATGATCTGCGTCCAGGTTGGCTATTTGCGCAGATTGATCAACAGGTACGGCTGGCTCTCCCAAACTGGCGAGTTTAATGATTTCTTTCAGCCGGCCTTCGGCAAAATGACCGATGGTGCGGATACGTTCGGCGATCCCATCGATCATTTCAGCCAGTTCAGTGTACTGCGATTCATACAGCTTATGAAATTCCATGAAGCTCGGGCCTTCGACGCTCCAATGATAATTTCTTGTCTTATTGTAAAGGATATGCTCGTCAGCGAGCAATTGATTAAGCGCAGCGGCTACTGCCTGGCGATTCTTGTCTGTAATCCCGATATTTACTTTCATACAAATTGATTTGTACAAAAGTACGACCATCTGTCATAAAACAAGTGTTATAAAATCACTCAAGCAGTTTACAGATATCAAGCAGCTCTGTTTTTTTATGATGCTCTTTGCTGCCTTCGAAACATTTGCTGAATTCTTCCAGCATCTGGCGGATCACTCTTTTGTTGGACTGGGGCTTGAAATAAGTACCTATGGGAGGTACGGCTACCCGTTTAAAATAATTTTCTACATCCTGGTGGGTGAATACCTGTCCTGAAGTAGGATCAATAAAGAATTCGATCTTATTAAATGGGTTGGGAAGGTTTTCTTCTGAATAACCCGGTTTGAAATAAGCAATGATGAATTGTTTAGGAATATTGATGGCTTTTACAGGAATATCGAGCAATTCACAAAGCATCAGGTACAGGATACCATTGCTCACCTGGTTGCCCCTTTTAGCTTCCAGCGTTTTGTGTAATAAAAATTCATTAGGCTCCTTATAATTTGTTTCATTCCCTTTTAATCCATAATAACTGTATAAAATACTTGTCACAATATTGATCTGTTCCAGGGGAGTGAGATAATTATTCAGTTCGAGCCAGATATTTCTTCTTATTTTTTCTATTTCCTGCAAAACAGGCGTCGTAGAGAGTTCAGGATACTGGAATTTACACGCTAACAAAGCTCCCAGCATCAGGTCGTGATGACCGGATACATTCCATTGACGAAAGTCTTCTGTCAGGTCGCGGTAATGAAGACGATGGATCAGCAATTCAATCCGTTCCTGTGTTGGTTCATCAGGCGTAGTTTCCCAAAGATGCTCCAGGTTGGGAATAATAGGTTTACCATAGTCGACGATCTTTTGTGATACGGCATCAAAAACCTCTTCATCAGGATCGTCAAGCAGGAGGAATAACGCTGAAATTTCTTTATTTGTTTCCATGGTGGTGATTCTTGTGCAATTTATACGAATGGTGGTGAACCAAAATAATCAAACTTTTCCACACATGGTAATATTCTGTAAAAGAAGTTTACAAAAGATACAATGCGATTTATTTTTTCCTGGCAACGATCATCCAATCCCATGGATAAGGTTTACCCAGCCAATTCGGAGGATGGATAAATTCCGTGGCCCAGCTATATTCAATCTTTTTATTATCCTGCAGGAGAAATCCTTCGGCAGACAATAACAATTCCAGTTCTTCAAGAAGATAATGCTTCGTATATACATTATCTATTTCCGCATAGCCCAGTTGGATATTCTTGTATCTTTTTATGGCTTCTTTTCCTGAAAGATTTTCAAGAAATAATTTTTTATCAATCTTCCACCGGTCCTGGATGATCCTTGTCATTAACCATGATTCAAAAGAAGGCACCACAAGAATAAGGTAACCGCCTTTCTTCAGGCAGGAAGAAAGGTTTTTAAAAAAGGTATTTCTCTTTTTTAGTGAAGGAGTCAATATGGCATTAATACAAACAGCCACATCGCATTTTGGCAATTGGATATTTCTGCCCGACATATCTGTTCGCAGGTATTCCACATTCCCGTATTGGTTGTAATTTTTTTTTGCAATCGCGAGATTTTTCGCCGAAATATCCGCTGCGATCACTTTCTTAAACGCAGGGGAAAGTACCGGCAGCCATTTACCAACAGCGCAGCCCGCATCCAGTACCGTTTTGGAGCGGGAGGCGATTTTTGTGATGGCCGACCGGATCAGGGCCTTTTTATCGTTGTGTAAGACGTCAAATATCTCTTCATTGTAGCCCGGAGCTATTTGTTCCCAATACTTTCTGTCCATGTGAATAAATTTTTTTTCTGCAAAATACAGTTTGGTGTGCTTTATGCGTTGTTTTGTTGCCTAATCTACTAAACTTATAAGAACGCGATCCCACCCTGACAAGCCATTTGCGCATTGCGCCACCACCACATAGACAGTACAGACAAGGTATGCCTTGTCTCAGTATTATTCAAACTAAATCATACGTGATATGAAACACCTGCGCCGTTTATGCCTTGTACTTGGCATTATCTCGATCCCGATTCTTATTTTCATTTCCTGCCAAAAACAAAAGTCTGATGAGGCTGCTATTCCGGCCGGACAACAACGTGTCAAAATCAGGTTGTCGGACAACCCGGTAAACTACCAGGCCGTGTATGTTGATATCCAGCAGGTACTTGTACAGGTCATTCCTGACAGTTGCCGTGGAAGGGGAGATGCGAACCATAACGATTGCTTTGATGATGATGAATATCGTTGCTCAATATGGGATACGCTGAATATCCGCCCCGGCGTTTACAACCTGCTTGATCTGTCCAATGGTACCGATACCCTGCTGGCAAGCGGTTTTACACTCAATGGCCGCATCAATAAGATCAAACTGGTATTGGGCAACAGTAATTCTGTAGTCATTGACAGTGTTTCCTACCCGCTGACCCTCTGGAATAATATTCACACAGTAACCATCCAGGTCAGGGGGCATGATATCATAGAGATCACACCCAATGACCTCCAGTTGTGGCTGGATTTTGATGCCGGCAACTCTATCGTAAAGGTCAGTAACAATCATTTTGTATTAAAACCCCGTTTGAAGATATGGGTACCTTCACAAACAGCCAGCATTTCAGGTAAAGTATTGCCGGGACAGGCCGAAGCTGTAGTAGCAGCTATTGCCGGAGGTGATACGCTGGTTGCAATACCCAGGCATTATGACGGAAGTTTTAAAATACGGGGCCTGACAGACAGTACTGCAATTGTCTTTATCAATGCGACCGCGAATGGTTACCGGGATACGACGATTAACAACGTTCCGTTGCACAGGGGGCAAAACACGGATATCGGAACTATCCATCTGCACCAATAAAAGCCCTTGGAAAACAAACAAACAATAAAAAGGCCCTGTCTCCTGTTTTGTATGGAGACAGGGCTTTTCTTATTCTATAAAAAAAATCACTTCTTAGTGACTTAGTATTCTTATTCTTTCTTTTTCTTCGGCGCGGGTTTCGGGGCTCTCTTTTCAACAGGCTTCTTTTCTTTCCTGGCGGCAGGTTTCTTCGATTTTTTTCCAAATGCGTTAGGCACTTCCGCCTCGATCCATTTCCTTACTTCTTCCAGGGGGAGGTCCCTCAGATCATCGGCAGTGTATTTGGTTTCATCAGCTTTTTTGGGAAGCCGGATAATTTTTTTACCCCATTTGATGATGGGCCCCCACCGGGCATTCTCGATAGATATCTTATCATCGGGCCATCTTTGTATATACCGGTTAGCTTCTTTTTTTACTTTAGCAGCGATCAATTCATCAATATCCGATTGAGGTAATGCATCAAAATTGTAACGCTTGGGAACATTGATAAACATGCCTTCCCATTTGAGATAGGGGCCGAATCTTCCTTTGCCTTTGGTTACAGGCTTACCTTCATACATGGCTATCGGCGCGTCTGTTTTCTTTTTTTCTTCGATCAGCTCAATGGCCCTGTCCATATCAATCTCCAACGGATCCTCGCCCCTGGGTATAGAAATATACTGTTCACCAAATTTTACATAAGGCCCGAACCGTCCTGTATTCACATATACTTCTTCGCCTTCATACTCACCCAGGGTAAGAGGTAATTTAAACAAGTCGAGCGCTTCCTCCAGCGTAATAGTTTCAATGCTCTGATCCCTTTTCAAGGCAGCGAAGTAAGGTTTATCTTCTTCACTGGCTTCGCCAATCTGCACCATGGGTCCATATCTTCCCATTCGCGCCACTATCTTCTTGCCGCTTACCGGGTCTATACCAAGTTCTCTTTCTCCCTTTGCTCTTTCAGCCGTTTCAATTGTCTTCTCCACATCTTTCTTGAAGGGGCTGTAAAAATCATTGATCATCGCGTTCCACTTCATCTTGCCTTCAGCCACTTCGTCAAACTCTTCTTCAATCCTGGCTGTAAAACCATAATCCATGATATCATCAAAGTATTGAACCAGGAAATCGGTAACCACCAATCCAAGATCGGAAGGGAATAGCTTTGATTTTTCCGCGCCGGTATTTTCCTGTTCTGTCTCTTTGAGGATATTATCTCCTTTTAAGACAAAAACACGATAATCTCTTTTTACTCCTTCCTTGTCTCTTTTTTCTACATAACCTCTTTTCAATATAGTAGAAATAGTAGGCGCGTAGGTGGAAGGGCGGCCAATGCCAAGTTCTTCCAGCTTTTTCACCAGTGAAGCTTCTGTGTAGCGGGGAAGGGGACGACTGAAGCGCTCCGTTGCTTTCATTGTCACCATTGGCAATTGCTGGCCAACTGCCAGTGGCGGCAACATGCCTTCCTGCGCATCATCTTCCGCGTCATCATCATCGCGGTCTTCACGGTACACTTTTAAAAACCCGTCAAATTTGAGTACTTCACCCGAAGCAGTCAATTCCTCTTTATTTGTCGAGATAGAAATCTTTGCCGTAGTCTTCTCCAGTTCCGCATCCGCCATCTGGCTGGCCATCGTTCTCTTCCATATTAATTCATACAAACGTTTCCAATCCGCCTCATCCACTGTACTATTGCTCATATAGGTTGGTCGTATCGCTTCATGGGCTTCCTGCGCGCTTTCATTTTTATTCTTGTATTTACGGAACTGGTGATATTCCTCGCCATACATGCTTTTGACGGTATTGGTAATATCGCCAAGAACTGTATTGCTGAGGTTCACGCTATCGGTACGCATATAAGAAATGTACCCGTTTTCATAAAGCTTTTGCGCGATCAGCATGGTCCTCGCCACTCCGTACCCCAGTTTACGCGAAGCTTCCTGTTGTAAAGTAGATGTTGTAAAAGGAGGCGCGGGGGAACGTTTGCCGGGCTTTACCTGTATATCCGCCACCTTATAGTCGGCACCGATACAGCTTTTCAGAAATGTTTCTGCATCTTCGGCGCTGGATTGTTTTTTACCTTCTGCGCTAAATGTTACACTTTTATCTGAAATATCTTTTGCCGTAAATAAGGCTTCCAGCCTGAACGTGCTCATAGGCACAAAAGCGTTGATCTCCCTTTCTCTTTCGGCAATCAGTCTGACTGCCACGCTCTGCACACGACCGGCGCTGAGATTATTGCGCATACTGATCTTGCGCCAAAGTACAGGGCTAAGTTCAAACCCGACAATACGATCCAGTATCCTCCGGGCCTGCTGCGCCATCACCAGGTTCATATCTAATTTCCGGGGATTCTCTACGGCTTCTTTAATGGCGGGCCTGGTGATTTCATGAAAAACGATCCGCTTTGTCTTTTTCGGATCCAGTCCCAGCACTTCGCATAAGTGCCAACTGATGGCTTCTCCTTCACGGTCCTCATCCGTTGCCAGCCATACTTCACCGCTTTTTTCGGACAATCTTTTTAATTCGGCGACTACTTTTTCTTTGTCTTCCGGAACAATATAGCGGGGCTTAAAATTCTTTTCAATATCAATGCCCATACCGGCTTTTTCCAGGTCGCGTATATGCCCATAGCAACTCTTTACCTGGAAATCCTTGCCAAGTATTTTTTCAATAGTTTTCGCTTTCGCAGGGCTCTCGACTATTAATAGGTTTTTCGCCATATTCTCTCCATATTATACTGTCTAATCGTTTTTCGTGGCTGCAAAATATAACAAGAATATTAATTTTTTGGGGAAACCGGCATTTAAGACCCTACTGATCGTTAGCCGGGCGGTAGTTTTTACTGCCTGGAATGCTTATCCACTAAGGGTTTTCAGCGGTTATGCTCCGGGATAATAGCAGTTTTAATAAAAAATTCAGGAACTGTAGTTTCGGGGGACACTTTATTATTTTAATTCCAATTCATCAAAGCACCGGCAGCTATGAACTTCGTGGTAAAGATTTGGGCAGGCTGGTCTTTACAACCAGCAAAAGACATTAAAATAACCGGGTCAAAAATCAAGACGCATATGGAAATGACAGTATTATTTTTCACTTAAAATACCTGCTATTATCCCCGATACAGGGTGCGCCCATTTTGCATATTCTTTACCGGAAGGATGTAAGCCGTCTGCTGCCAGTAAATTGTGGTCGGTGGCAGCTTCTCTTGTCCATGGTGTTATATCAATATAATGAACTCCGTGCCGCAAAGCGATTTGCTTATTCGCCGCATTATAAGCATTGATCTCCCTGGCGATTTGCATCCTGTCTCTTCCGGCCGCAAAAGGAGTAACGCCCCAATCAGGAATAGAAAGAACAATCACATGCTTGGCATCATTGCCGGCCAATTGAATCGCGCGCCTGAGCAGGGATTCAAACCCCGGGATATAATCCTCAACTTTTCTTCCCCGGTACTGGTTGTTGACCCCTATTAATATAGTGACGATATCATAGTTCCGGCGAAGCTTTGTTTTTTGAATAGCTTGTTCCAACTCATCCGTGGTCCAACCAGTTTGTGCAACTATTTCCGGATCGTTAAACCTGATTCCCTGTTCGTTTAATAGTGCAGTCACCTGGCTGGGAAAATTGTCACGGGCTTCAACTTTTTCACCGATCGTATAAGAATCGCCGAGAGCAAGATAGCTATAAGCTTCCTGCAACGGGCTTTTGTCCTGCAAGGGTTGTTTCATTGCGATAATAAAAATAAGGAGAAGAAACAAACTAAGTGGGGTGAAGGCACGGGAAATGGCTATTTGAATTATCATTTTTCGCATACAAACGGGCAAGGATCACAGAAAATCCGTGACAATCCTGATTACTTCCGTATCACGGTAAATCCTGCTATGGCCGAGCCCTTTAGTAATTACGAATTGTACGTTAGAATAGTTTTCCGCTTTTACCTTTAAAGCGTCCCGTAATGGCGTGACAGCATCCGTTTCGTCATGCACCCATAGTATTTTTGCCCGTATATTTTTCATGGTTCTGCTAATAGAAAACCAGGAAACCGGGTGACCGCTGATGACCGTTATGAGATTTTCAAATTCTTTTCTCACTTTATCATCCAGCCGTAGAAAATCAAAGAAATTATCAATAGCCGTACTCGTCTCTGAGGCAGGGGCTATCAAAGCGACCCTGGAATTTTCATCGTGCGGTATTTCAAAGAGGGCCAGGCATAAAGCAAAACCGCCGAGAGAGTGCCCCATATAAGATTGTAAAGGGCCATACTGCTCCTGAATATATTTGATGAGATCCCTGTAAATAAGTGTTGTAATTCGTTTACCGCTGCTGCGGCCATGGGCGGGCGCGTCAAACGCGAGTACTTCATACCCTTTTTGAATCAATGGCTGAATATAAGCCGCGAAATTGATAGCGGTAGATTCAAATCCATGAAGGATTAAAACCTTTCCCCGGCCGCCCTTATTCCACCTGTAACCAACGACATCATACAGAGCAAGCCGGAACCGAAGTTCTTCTGCCTCCACGAAAATTGGAGCCAATTCTTTTTTATCACGTGTGGGCGGTGTACAAAAAAGCCGGAACGCCTGTTGAGCAGCTTTCTTTTTGGAGATAGCGGAAAGAAGTTTGAATTTTGCGCGGATTAGCTTCAAAGCAAAACGCTGACTTAACTTCATAACCTGCAAATATAACCATGGATATAGTAATTATTGGTTCTGGAAATGTAGCATCCGTACTGGGAAGAAAATTCAAAACCGGGGGCCACAGGATTTTGCAGGTCGTTAGCCGAAATGCTTCTGCTGCCAGCAAACTTGCCTATGAATGGGATACAGAATCTACCAACTACATCAGCCTTATCAATAAGAATGCTGAAGTTTATATCATCGCCGTTGCTGATGATGCGATCGGGGATATTGCATCCGAATTGGCAATCCCCGCAAAAAAAATAGTAGCTCATACCGCCGCCGCCGTATCCAAAGACATATTAAGAAAAGTCTCCTCCCACTACGGCGTTTTTTATCCGCTCCAGAGTCTTCGTAAGGAAATGACCCTATTGCCGGATATTCCTATTTTCTTTGATGGCAATGATGAAAAAACCACCAAAACACTGGAGCAATTAGCCCATTCAATTGCCCGGGAGAAAGTGTTGCGGGCTGATGATGATTCAAGACTAAAATTGCACGTGGCGGCAGTCATCGTAAGCAATTTTACCAACCACCTCTATTCATTGGCGGAAGAATACTGCAGGAAGGAAGGTCTTGATTTTAAACAGTTATTACCTCTTATTGAAGAAACTGCTTTAAGGATCAAAGATATTTCTCCCCAACAGGCCCAGACAGGCCCGGCCATCCGGCATGATAAAGAAACATTGGAAAAACATCTCCAATTGCTGAAAAACTACCCGCAATTAAAGAATATCTATCTGCTACTGACGGAGAGCATCCAGCAAAATAAATAAGGAATAGTCAAGCCTATGAGGTTAAAAAAATGGCGCCATTAATGTGGGCTTAAAGAAAACCTCATAGGTTTAGGTTTGAATTAAATCAAAGAAACAGATGTACACGATCAGGTTCAATTTTGAAGAAAAGGGATTGGAGCCCATTATGCTGACTCATATTGAACCGGGGCAAAGCCTTTTGGAAATAGTGCTTGGGCATGATATCGAATTGCACCATAATTGTGGCGGTGTATGTTCCTGTACCACCTGCAACTTATATGTAGAAAAGGGAATGAATCATATTGAGGAAATAAGCCGCAGGGAAAAGGATTTTCTCGCAAGAGTTGTACATTTCCGTTTTAATTCAAGGCTGGGTTGCCAGTCATTACTATTGGATGGCGAAGGAGAGATTGAAATCACTTTGCCCGACCAGTCGCTGATCCCCGATGAGTAAAAAGAATTGCCATCGTAAGTAATAGTTCTATTTTCGGTTTTAAGTTCCGATCTTGTATGTATGGACAATATTCTTCCGCTTTTTAAAAATATCACCACTTTCATTTTTGATGTTGATGGTGTATTGACCGATGGTTCCGTATTGGTTTTGGAAAACGGCCTGCAGGCAAGAACTATGAGCATTAAAGACGGGTTTGCTTTGCAATTGGCCGTTAAATCCGGCTATCGCATACTGGTTATTTCCGGCAGTAGCCCTTCCCCCGTCATTGATCGTCTCAATAAACTTGGGATTACAGAAGTGCATATGTCTGTACAGGATAAAAAAACTTTGGTTTCATCCTATATGAAAAAAAACAGTCTCGAACCAGCGGAGGTCTTGTTTATGGGAGACGACCTGCCTGATCTGCCTGCTATGTCAGTAGTGGGCCTTGCTGCGTGTCCCGCTGATGCGTCTGCCGAAATACAGGAAGCCGTGCAGTATGTTTCTCCGGCCAGGGGTGGTTATGGCTGCGCCCGCGATGTGATTGAGAAGGTGCTGAAGCAGAACGACCACTGGCAGTACAGGGGGGATGTAACTTCCAGCTAAAAAATAATTGAAAGGCAAATTGTTTTTGGATTCATACCTGTCTTCTTATTTCGTCGTTGTGCAGTATCTTTCAGCAAATTTTAATTCATGAGATTGATCGCGGCTTTTCTCCGTTTAATACGCCTGCCCAATCTCTTTTTTATTGCCCTTACACAGGCTCTTTTTCAATTTTGTATCTATTACCCCTTATACCGGGGTCTTATACCCGCAAAAGACATACTCCACTTCGCATTTCTTGTACTGGCTTCTTTATTTATAGCATCAGCAGGATATATAATCAATGATTATTTTGATATTAATATTGATGAAGTAAATAAACCGCAAAAGATGGTGGTGGACAAGGTCATTCACCGGCGCTGGGCGATTGCCTGGCATTTTATTCTCAGTTTTTCCGGCATCATTCTTACAGCGCTGGCGCTTCCCGTTTTTGAAAAATGGTACTTGATCCTGGCCAATATGGCCTGCGTCGCTTTGCTATGGTTTTATTCCACCAATTTTAAAAAAAGCCTGCTGATAGGCAATATCGTTATTTCCCTGCTGACGGCATGGACCATCCTGGTTATTTTCTTTTCTAAAGTAACGGTGGGGAATGCCTTTGAGCCCGGCACCTATACACAGCCCAAATTCTTTCGTTTGGCTATTTTATATGCAGGTTTCGCATTTATCAGTTCATTGATCCGGGAAGCCATCAAGGACATTGAAGATATAAAAGGCGATGTCAAATACGGTTCGCGAACCATGCCCATTGTATGGGGGATCAATGCTACCAAAGTTTATATTGCCGTTTGGATGATCGTTTTAATAATCATGCTGCTTATTATCCAGGTATATATCCTGCAGTTCCGCTGGTGGTGGCTGGTGACTTATGGAATATTATTCGTCATTTTCCCCCTGGCTTTGATTTTTCGCAGGCTTTTCAAAGCCTCCTCAACGGAAGAATATCATAGCCTCAGTAACCGGATCAAATTCGTTATGCTCACAGGTACTCTTTCCATGATTTTTTTCTATTTCTATTTATGAATACAATCATCCTTGCATCCGGGTCGCCCAGGCGTAAACAATTATTGGAATGGGCCGAAGTGCCTTTCGAAGTCTTTGTGGAAGAAACCGATGAGAGATTCCCGCCGGGTTTGGAACCGGATGGAATAGCTATTTACATTGCAAGAAACAAGGCCATAGCGGTGCAACAAAAAAAGAAGAATGATCAGATAATCCTTGCTGCCGACACGATCGTTGTATTGAATGACCATATCATCGGGAAGCCGGTCCACCGGGAGGAAGCTATAAGTATCCTTGTCGCTTTGTCGGGCGAAAAACACGAAGTGATAACCGGTGTAGTGATCAGGCAGGGTGATAAAGAAATTGCTTTCGCCGATACCACTGAAGTACAGTTCCATGATCTTTCTGTGGAACAGATAGAATTTTATGTCGATAAATACAAGCCTTATGACAAAGCCGGAGCCTATGCCATACAGGAATGGATAGGAGTAGTAGGGATTAAATCAGTCAATGGTGATTTTTATAATGTAATGGGATTGCCGGTGAGCAGGGTGGTGAGAGAGTTGGAAAAGTTCAATGGTTCAATGGTTTAATGGTTAAGGATTTTTCACGTTTGAAACGGGTTAAAACACAGAAGGAACCAGTCATTTGTGAGATAACTTTAAGCCCTTAAACCCTTCAACGCTTGAATTCTCCCATGAATGAGAGGCTCCTTCAAT
Source organism: Bacteroidota bacterium (assembly GCA_030706685.1). Classification (GTDB taxonomy): domain Bacteria; phylum Bacteroidota; class Bacteroidia; order Chitinophagales; family Chitinophagaceae; genus VBAT01. The sequence goes on along the minus strand of JAUZOA010000033.1, from coordinate 17,692 downwards.
TCATCTGGCAATTTCAATATTTTAATAAAAGTGAATTGACCGCTCTGTCGCATGAAAGCGTTCAAATTATTTTTCCCGGTCATTATAATACTAACCAGGGGCCTGATTTTACAGATGCCAGGATCAGGATCGGCAACACAATATGGGTAGGTACGGTTGAATTGCATACCAGGACTTCTGACTGGAAAAAACATAACCATCACAACGATCGCAATTACAATAATGTTATTCTTCATGTTGTCTGGGAAAATGATTTTACTACCAATGATGTACCGGTCATTGAATTGAAAAGCAGGGTTTCTAAAATCTTATTGCAGCGGTACCAGGAGCTGCTGTATTCATCTGCGTTTATTCCCTGCGAAAAAAGTATCCATTCAGTTCCCGGTATCACCTGGAAAAGCTGGAAAGAAAGATTGATGGCCGAACGGCTTTTGCGAAAAGCCAAAAAGGTAGAAACTTACCTGCAGCAAAACAATTATCACTGGGAAGAAACTTTTTGGTGGTTACTGGCGAGAAGTTTTGGCATGAGAATAAACGCCGATACATTTGAAGCCATCGCCAGATCAATTCCCCTGAACCTGCTGGCCAAACAAAAGCACCAGGTACAACAATTGGAAGCTTTATTGCTCGGGCAGGCGGGTCTGCTCGGTCCAAAATTCAAAGAGGACTATCCAAGGCTATTGCACAAAGAATATACTTACCAGAGAAGCAAGTACAAGATCGGGCCGGTACATCTTCCGCTTCATTTTTTGAGGATGCGGCCGGGAAATTTTCCCACGGTGAGACTGGCCCAGTTGGCCATGCTTGTTTATGAATCCGCGCATTTATTTTCAAAAATTAAGGAAGCGGGTTCTGTAAAAGAAGTCAGGCAATGGTTGGATGTAACAGCCAATGATTACTGGCATTACCATTACCGGTTTGATGAAAAATCCCCGTTTAAAAAGAAGAAGCTGGGGGCTGTCATTATTGATACGATCATTATCAATACGGTTATCCCTGTCTTATTTGCCTATGGCAATTACCACAACGACCAAAAATATAAAGACAAAGCTGTTCAATGGCTGGAAGAAACAAGCAGTGAAAGTAATTCGATTACCAAAGGATTTGACCGGATCGGGATCAAAAATAAAAATGCTTATGATTCGCAGGGCCTGATTGAATTGAAGAACGAATATTGCGATAAAAGAAGGTGTCTTGAATGTTCAATCGGCAACACGATCCTTAGCGGAAGAGTTAAAGCCGGGGCAATTGATCCATCATGAATCCGAGGCATTCTGTTCCATCATCCTGCCTGTAAGTCAATTACCCCGAACCTGAACCCTTATCTTTTAAAGATCGTTTTCGCTACTAAACTTTTATTAGTCTGCATGTGAATGATATAAAGACCGGCCTGCAGTTTATCCAATACCACCACTTCAGCGGATGATTCACCATCCCGGATAAAGTACCGGGTGCGGATATTCCTGCCGCTGATATCTGTCAATAATATTTTCTGCGGGTAAACGCCCGGCTCACAGGTGATAAAGAATTTATCTTCGAAGGGTACAGGATAAAGATTGAATCCTACCGTTATTTCAGGAAGCAGCATCGCTATTTTACTATGGGTCATCATTCCTGTATGAGGATTAGTATACCTGATCATATAATAATTTTTTCCCGGCAAAGGGTGTTTATCAATGGAATTAAAGACCGGAGGAGTATTTTCATGAATAAACAGGCTATCCATGGCATAATAAGTAAGTCCATCCGTTGACCTCAGTATATAGAACATCCCTTCATGGATGTCTGAATTTATTTGCCATTGTAATTCATGGTTTCCATTCTGATTCCGGCTGGCCGTAAATGAAATGAACCGGACCGGCAGGACCGTAATCGCCCCGCAGCCTGAACAATTGGTAAATACCTGGGCGGCGCCCCAGTCATTAGGGTGGCAACCGAAGGGGATACAGGATGTGCTGGAAGTGTGACCGCTGGCAAGGCAGACAAATATCGTGGGGCTGGAAGTCAGCTGACCATAGAATTCGGAAAGCTGGAATACGTACACGCAGGCATTGCCACCCGGCGCCACATAAGTGTTGTTGACCTTATTGATGAGTATCGCCATTTTAGTCGTGCTCCCGTTGCCCAGGCAAACGGAGCCTGCAGCCGACTGCACGTCTGTGATGATACCCCAGAACTCAGCACGTCCATTATTGACAAACCATGAATAGTTATTGTTGATAACAAAGTATTGATTGGACATTTTGAACAGGGAAGCACTGGTAGCATTGATAACAATATTCGGCGAGGCAGCATTCGCATTATTTTCCAATGACAGGTTACGCCATATCTCGCAGGTTCCGTAATTATAGATAGCGCAGCTTCCTTTGAATTCAAGGCCAGACCCTATACCAGAGCCGATAACGAAGCGGGCGCCGGGCCGGATAAAAACCGTACCACTGTCCATATAGAATTTGTCTATCGTCAGATCGCCGCATACTACTAACACTCCTCCCTGGAGAGTAAGACTGCTCATCGTAATAGTACTGCCATAATACCATTTCGTGTTTCCTTTGGTCAATATTTCGCCATCTGTCACCAAAGGTTCCGTTCCGCTGCAGGCTGGTGGCGACAAAGCCGTGAGGCATTGAGAAAAAGAATGAAATGCCATAAAGAAAAGCAGTAGAAGAAGAGAAGTCTTCAGCATAGGGTGATTTTTTGGTGTTAAAAATCACCGGCAAAACCCCGTGCATTCAATCTTTACATCATGGCAGGCATGGCTTTTCAGCATATTGGAGCTAACCTGGTTTTTCAATGGTTGTTCGGTGCTCGGAGTTTTGACCGGGTGACCTGGTATTGGATATTTACTTACCCAAATTATCATTCAACTTTCCCCGGTGCAAGCGGTATTGCAGGAAGTGAATGAAATGCTGCACGAACTGCACGAAAATCTGCATGAAGGTGAGTAATGAATGTGAGTGGTCAGTGGTGAACGGTGAGTTGTTTCCTATCGAGGTTTGTTTGTCTTTTATTGGGTGCTAATCTAAGTAAGAATAAAAATCTATAATCCCGGGTATGTATTACCCGAGGCAGGGTCTTCATCACTCACCACTGACCATTCACCACTGACCACTACTTCCCCAGCCACTCTTTAAAATCATTGACTCTTTTCCTGCTTACAATAACTTCTTTGTCTGCGGAAGGAGCGAGATAAAGTTTAAGCCGGTTGCCAAAATAAGCATGGATTTCCTTTACTGTAGGAAGCGAAACAATGAACGACCTGTTTACTCTAAAGAAATTTTCAGGGGAAAGAAGGGTTTCCAGTTGTTCCATACGGTATTCCAATAAAAATTTTTGATTGTCGAATGTCTTAAGGAAGATGAACCGCTCCTGCGAAAAAAAATAAGCTACCTGGTTGACAGGAATGGATAAAAGTCTTTGCCCCTGTTTTACCAGGAACCTTTCTTTAAAGGAGCCGGGTATTAGGGGTTTACTTACTTCGGCGCTGTACTGTTCCGGGTTTCCCAGCCTGTCTTCGGTTCCGGCCATTCCATTCAATACCTGCCGAAGGGTCTTATACCGGAAAGCCTGGAAATAATATTCTTCAGTGGTCGTGGAAAAAGTGACCCAGGCTTTTATATTCCGCCGGCCCTTGATCTCAATATCCGCCAATACGCTTTTGTTGGCAAGGACAATATCGGGCATGGCTTTATTACGGGTGACCCATTCGGCTGCTCCGGACATATCGTGCGCCACCCCGATAACCTGTATGGAATCATCTATTTCCAGCAGCAGATCCCTTATCTTTTGCACTTTTCCCTTTTCGTGTTCAATCACAAATACATTCATAACAGCCGGTTAATCTTTTGAAAAGAAGCAAATTTCCGGGAGAAGATGTATTATTCAAAAAGATACCAGTACCAATTGCCGTAAGAAATGAATGAATTGCTTTTGAAATGTTACTCTGGAAAAAAAGACTGCTCAAATAAGTGATAAAGAGCTGTCAGCTCCAGCTTCCCCAGTCCAGTTTTACTTCGATATCCGGGTGGATGCTCTTCATTACCGGGCAGGTTTCACCTGTTTGTTTAAGAATGATCTTTGTCTTTTCATCGATATTCTTAAGCCCATCAGGTATATGAAATGTTAATTCTATTCCGCCTACCCGGCGCGGATCGGCCTTCATTATTTTCAACACTTCTACTTTTACATGATCCAGGTCAAATTTCATCGTCTTTGCCTTGATACCCATTACCGTCAGCATACAAGTAGCAAGGCTGGTGGCCATGAGGTCGGTCGGGGAGAAGCGTTCACCTTTGCCATGATTGTCTGTCGGGGCATCGGTCTCAAAAGAAGAACCGCTTTTCAGATGTGTACAGGTGGTTCTTAAGTTGCCGTTATAAACTACTGTGGAGGTCATTCCAATTTTTGACCTAAATTTACGTTATAACTCCGGGCAAAAAAAGACAAAAGGACGGAAAGAAACGGGCTAAATTTGTTTTAAAAGCATCCCTTTACCTTTTTACCCCGATTAATCTTTTTATAATTCAATCAAATAATAATACGTGAAGAAATTAAGCCTGATTGCAATCGTGTTGTCCCTGGCTATCGCATCCTTCGCGCAGGATTCAACTTCTACTAAACGGGAACAAAAGAGCGAAAAAAAAGAAGTCAAGAGGAAGAAGATCTCCGAACTGATGAAACAAGCCGAAGAAGGAGTGCTTGTTTATTCCAAACAAAGCATATTTGGCATCCAGCTCCGTACAAACGGGTATGGTATTTTCTATGAGCTTGGCAAAATGAAGAGCAATCGTAAAACCAATATTTACCGTATCGACATTGCTGAAGTAAAAGATCATAAAGAAGAAAAACTTCTTAAAAACGCGTTCTTTGGTAACTCCTTCATTTATGGAAAGCAAAATTATTTTTACCCTGTCACACTCGCTTTTGGCCAGCAATATATACTTGGGCAGAAAGGAAATAAGAACGGCGTAGCCGTTTCAGGTGTTTATAACGGGGGCTTGTCACTCGGGTTGCTTCGCCCTTATTATGTAGCTGTTGATGATCCTGTCACCGGGGAAAACAAGACCATTAAATATTCCACGGCAGACAGCGCTTTGTTTCTCGGACCCAGTATCACCGGGGGTGGTGGTTTTGGAAAAGGATGGAATGAGATCAAAGTAAAACCCGGCATTTTTGGCAAAGTAGCCATGCGTTTTGACTACGGCCGTTTTAATGAATCAGTCAGCGCGCTTGAGATCGGTATGAGCGCAGATTATTATTTTTCCAAGATTCCTATTATGCTCTTACAGAAAGATAAACATCTTTTCGTCCAGGCTTACTTAGCGATCCTGTTTGGTAAGCGGAAATAGAAGTTGGAGGTTTGAAGTTGGATATTGGATGTTTAGGAACAGTCTGAAAAGATGGGAATCCCCTTCTTGAGGCGGATGGCCTCCAACCTTCAACATTCAGTCTTCCATCGTATTTTTGCATCATGACAGAACTTCCCATAATACCCGATACAGATAAACCTTTAAAAATAAAAAAGCCCGATTGGTTGCGGGTGAAGCTTCCTATCGGCGAAAGCTATAAGCATGTTCGTAACCTTGTTGACAGCCATAAGCTCCACACTATTTGTGAAAGCGGCAATTGTCCCAATATGGGCGAATGCTGGGGTGAAGGCACTGCCACCTTTATGATATTAGGCAATACCTGTACAAGAAGTTGCGGGTTTTGCGCTGTAGCCACCGGCCGGCCCGACCCGGTGGACTGGGATGAACCACAGAGGGTAGCCGAAGCCATCAACCTGATGAAAGTAAAGCATGCCGTCATTACTTCAGTAGACCGGGATGAGTTGAAAGATGGCGGTTCAACAATCTGGTACAATACAATCAGGGCCGTAAAAGCATTGAATCCCGGTACTACATTGGAAACCCTTATACCTGATTTCAAAGGGCAGAAAGAAGACATTCAGCGGATCATTGATGCGGGGCCTGAAGTGATATCACACAATATAGAAACGGTAGAACGATTGACGAGACAGGTGCGTATCCAGGCAAAATACTGGCGAAGCATGGAAGTGATCAGGACTTTAAAAGAAGGGGGCCAGAGAACAAAAAGCGGTATCATGCTTGGGCTTGGTGAAAAGAAAGAAGAAGTTATTCAAACCATGAAAGACCTGCGGGATAATGGTTGTGATGTCATTACTATCGGCCAATACCTTCAACCTACTCATAAACATTTGCCGGTTCATCGTTTTGTACATCCCGATGAATTTGCCGGATACCGTGAAATCGGCTATGAGCTTGGATTAGACTACGTGGAAAGCGGACCACTGGTTCGTTCTTCTTATCATAGCGAAAGACATGTTTTCCCGGGTTTAGGACGAAAGGAATGGGAAATAACTAAAAAAGGAATCCCTTCTCTTTAGTGTAGTATATAGTTTTGCCGGTAAGACTGAAAGGCGGTAAGTTTTGATTGGCGAGCCGTTCTTTTCTTATAGTCTTCCTGCCTTCCCGGCTCCTTTAAGTGGAGTCGCTACTGATACCACTTCCCTTTAGCTTATCTTTTTTTTCGGTAAATTGCAATTACACCAAACCTGCGGCCGGTAAAATGAGATTGGGAAACGAAGTAATGCTTGCTTTGACTGCAGTGTTCTGTTCATCTGCGCTGTCAGCCCAGTCGAATACTTACATTCTTAACGGATCGGCCACGCAAAATTCCTGCAATTGCTATACACTCACCCAGACAGTAAATAATCAAAGCGGTAGTGTGTGGAACTCCACCAAGATCAATCTCAACAACCCATTCGATTTTGTTTTTAATGTATTTCTGGGCTGTAAGGACGCCGACGGAGCAGATGGCATCGTTTTTATCTTACAACCTATCAGCACAAGCATCGGGGGAATAGGCGGGGGAATGGGATTCCAGGGTATCGCACCTTCTGTTGGAATTGCTTTGGACACCTGGCAGAACACCGGTTACAACGACCCTGTATTTGATCATCTCAGTATCCAGCTAAACGGTGATATTAATCATGCGGATGATATCGTACCGTATATGCAGGCCTCACCCACCAATCCCAATATTGAAGACTGCCAGTGGCATACATTCCGTATTACCTGGGATCCGGCGTTGAAATTATTGAAGACTTATTTCGACGGCAATTTCATCCAGCAAGCTGCCATTGATCTTATTGCAACTGTTTTCAATAATGATCCCATGGTGTATTGGGGATTCAGTGCCGCTACCGGCGGCGCCAATAACCTGCAACAATTTTGTACAGCATTAAATCCCGGGTTTACTGTTACCCCATCCGGCAACGGCGCCTGCGACGGAAACGCGGTTGCATTTACCAATACTTCAGCATCGTTTGCGCCTATTACCCATTTCTTCTGGGACTTCGGCGATGGTACTACAAGCACATTGGCTAGTCCACCGGTGCATACTTATCCCGGGCCCGGTTCCTATACCATCAAACTGGCTATTACCGGCCTCGATGGCTGTTTTAGTGATACTTTGAAAAAAACTTTTGTTGTCGGCGATTATCCTATTGCCGGTTTTACTATTTATGATACCTGTGAGGGTAAAACCCCACGTCTCCGGGATCTTTCACAGGTGAATTTTGGAAATATAAATCAGTGGCAATGGAAATTGGACGGAAACCCTGTGTCGGTTTCACAATATCCATCATTAACAGGTCTCCTGCCTGGCAATCATAACCTGCAACTGACAGTAAAGACCGACCTGGGATGTTCTTCTGCCCCTGTATCTGAACCATTTGTTATCAAGCCCGTGCCGGTTGTTGAAGCTGGTTTTGGAAACGGGTGCGTGAAAATACCGGTTCAGTTCACTGGAAGGCAAACAGATAATGCTACCACGATCTCGCAATGGAACTGGGATTTTGGAGACGGGCAAACTGCCACACAACAAAATATTGCACATAGTTATGCCGATACAGGAAATTATACCGTGCAACTGACCTCTCTGGCAACCAATGGTTGTTCATCGGAAATCCAATCTCTTCCTGTTACTATCAACAAAGTAATCGCCAACGCGGGAAGAGATACTGTTATTATAAAAGATCAGCCTTTCCAGCTAAACGGAAACGGGGGCATAACTTATGCCTGGTCACCGCCTATTGGATTAAATAACCCGGGTATTGCTAATCCAGTAACTATATTGCAGGATGATATTGTCTATACCCTTACCGCAACCGATGCCAATGGGTGCAGCGATACAGATGAAATAAGTATTATTGTATTCAAAGGCTCCGCTGTTTATGTACCCAGTGCTTTTACCCCCAATAATGATGGGTTGAATGATCAGCTAAAGCCATCTTACACCGGGATAAAGACGCTGGATTATTTTGAAGTGTACAATCGCTGGGGCGGGCTTGTTTACAGTACTAAAAACATGTCGGCCGGCTGGGATGGAACAGTAAACGGAGCTAAACAATCTCCCGGTGTATACGTATGGATGCTGAGAGCTACCGATTATGCGGGTAAAGTATATCAATTGAAAGGCACTTCAATGATTATACGATGATCATGATAAAAAGAACGTTGTTTATTTTCTTTCTTTGTTATGGAAACTTATTGCAGGCCCAGCTTACATGGGTAAAGGTTGATTCGCTTTTTGGCAGACTCCCTGCGTCAGTTCACGTTTACCGGACCACGGATTCTTTAGATGGCAAACCGAATATTGCTTATTACCTGGAAGCGAACCTAAAAGATAAAAGCCTTGAATTTACAACGGATACCACCCGTGACAGGAGACTGACCCCGCAAAAATTCTATGAAAGAAATAATCACCCGGTCGTCACTGTAAATTGTACTTTCTTTTCGTATGAGACCAACCGGAGTTTGAATACAGTTGTAAAGGATGGAAAACTGGTAGGATATAATATTCATTCTGTTCCGGGTAAAGGAAAAGACACATTGACTTACCGCCATCCGCTTGGAAGCGCGATCGGCATATCAAAAGAAAGAAAAGCGGATGTTGCCTGGCTGCTTACAGATTCAGCACATCCATATCCCTATGCCCTGCAAAACGCAATAGCGTCTTCCAGGGATTCCATTCAAAAACCCTCTTTCGAATATATGATGAGTGTTACTTCATTGGTAGTTGGAGACTACAGCGGAAAACATGGCAAATCCTTCCCCCAACTCAAGAAATGGAGAACACAGACTGCAGTGGGAGGTGGCCCGGTCCTTTTACAAAATGGTGAGATCAGGATTACTAATGAAGAAGAAATAAAATTCGCCGGGAAAGCGATCAATGACAGGCATCCGCGAACTGCCATGGGCTATACAAAAGACCATAAGCTCATTATACTCGTGATCCAGGGACGATTTCCGGGAATCGCGGAAGGAGCGACGCTTACCCAGGAAGCCCGGATCTTAAAAAATATCGGGTGCCGGGAAGCTTTAAATCTCGATGGAGGCGGCAGCAGTTGCATGCTGGTAAATGGCCGGGAAACGATCAAACCCTCTGATAAAGAAGGCCAAAGACCTGTTCCGGCAGTATTCCTGGTCGAAAGCAGGTAATGGTTATCCATTAATAGCCAAAATAAATTTTTCATTAATTTTTAATTTGGCATAGTTTTGACTCAATCTATCCAAATTTCTTATATGAAAAAACCGGCAGTTTTCATCTCGGTGCTGTTCATATCCATTATCTGCTCCACCATCCTGGTTTCAACAACCATTTCGGGTATCATGAGATCATTTTATAAAGATGGCAAAAACAGCCATGCAAAGGTTTCTCCCGCGGAAAATAATTTGAACAAAGATTTGAAAGTAGCAACCGTCAAATTATAATAGCTGCCTGCAACAAGTAGTTTATTTCATCTCCCATACCAGCGCGCTCGCTCCAAGTATCGCCGCATCTGATTCCTTTAAATGACTTATCAGGATTTTTACTTTATTCTGAAACACCTGTATCAGGTTTGCTTCCATATGTTCACGGGTAGGCTTCAGGATAAGATCACCGGCCTTTGTCAGCCCGCCAAATAATATAATGGCTTCAGGGCTGGAAAACATGACGGCATTGGCTAATGCCAGGCCCAGGATCTTACCGGTAAATTCAAAAATATCCAGCGCCAGTTTATCACCCAGTATCGCTGCTTCATAGACAGCTTTTGAATCCAGCTTTTCTTTGGGCACTTTACGGAGTAAACTATCTTCTTTACTTTTTTCCAGCATTTCAATGGCTGTAAGCGTGACGCCTGTCGCAGACGCGTAACTTTCCAGCGGGCCTTTCTTTCCCGTTCCCTTGTGCAGCCTGCCATCAGGTATCACAATCGTATGACCCAGTTCACCCGCGAAGCCATCATGACCATAGATCAGTTTTCCATTCGCTACGATACCGCTGCCTACGCCTGTGCCCAGTGTGATCATGATAAAATCTTTCATCCCTTTCGCGGCGCCGTACATCATTTCACCGATGGCCGCGGCATTGGCATCATTAGTAAGTGTAACAGGAAGTCCGAATTTACCCTCGATAAGTTTGGCCAGCGGTATGATTCCTTTCCACGGAAGATTAGGCGCGTATTCGATAGTGCCTGTATAATAATTACCATTGGGGGCGCCCACGCCAATCCCTTTTATCCGGCCGATTCCGCCCGCTCTTCCAATCAATTCTGATAAGGCTTCATGCAATTCGTCAATAAAAGTATTGATTTCAGCATGTTTCTTAGTGGATATCTCGCCGGTAAAAAGAACATTGCCATCCCTGTCAACAATCCCGAATTTGGTTCCTGTGCCGCCGATATCTATTCCTATTGCCAGTTGCTGTCCTACTGATGATTTTGCTGCTGCCTTAGCCATCTTTAATTAATTTTAAAAAAGCCCCGCAACTGATAATCAGTCGCGGGGCGATAAATGTACGAAGGAATAGTTTGTTTTTTAATGACCCTCTGCACTTACCTCCGCGTCATAGTCAATTCCCTGTTTTTTCAGGATTCCTTTTACAGCAAATCCCAGGAATGCGAGATAAGCAAAACAAAGAACCGGCACCCAGTAGGACTGATGAATACCATAGCCGGCCATATCGGACTTTGATTGGAGATAATCCGCGATTTTTCCCTGCAGGGGTGGAATAATGCCGCCTCCCAGGATCATCATAATTAAAAAAGCAGAACCTTGTGTAGCATATTTCCCCAAACCTGCAATGGACAAATTGAAAATAGCAGGCCACATAATGGAACAGAATAAACCGCCGCTTAAAAAAGAATAAATGGCAACGGTACCTGTATTAAACAAACCCATAAGCATTGCCAGCAAGCCAAGTATGCTAAAAATCAAAAGTGTCCTTGCGGGCTTATTTTTGCTGATATAAAAAGCGATAATCTGTACTAAAACACATAAAACATAATATAGCAAAGGCTTTACATCATACTGGGATAAAGCGATAACTCCTATCACTACTCCGAAAGCAACAAGGGGCACAACAAAAAGCAGTATCTGTTTGGTACTTGATTTCAGGTCAAATACAGTGATGGCTCCCGTCCATCTCCCTATCATTAAGCTTCCCCAGTACATAGATATGAATGGCGCCGCCTGTGAGGATTGATAAGCCCCGAAATCATGTTGTTTTAAAAGCTCACTCAAATTACTTACAATGGTCACTTCCACCCCTACATAAACAAATATGCCCAGCATACCCAGTACCAACTGAGGGTATTTCATCGCACCCCATCCGTCCGGGTTCTTTCTTGCACTCATATTGGAAATGATCAACCCGAGAACAACAATAGCCAGGGCGCCCAATAACCATTTCATCCTGTAAGTTTCCAATGAATGTTTTTCAGGATCGCTCAGGGTAGCCGGGTCAATTTTATAGCTATTAAAAACAGGAACAAACATGACAATCAACAGCCCTGTCATAATCAGCAAAGAATATAAGGCCTTGTTAGCTTTTTCCGTTTTTTCAGTAGAAATACCAGAAGGAACTTTTTTAGAAAAATAAAACATCGCCGCTGCCGCGATAAATAAAATTCCCACACCGGCATAGAGAAAAATTACCTTGCTCAATTTCAATGATTGGATCTTTTCATCAGAGAGGGCAGCGGTAGTTCCAAATAACGCAAAAGCAACTACCATGGGGCCTATCATTGTTCCGAACGAGTTTACGCCACCTCCAAGATTGACACGACCCATGCCCGTGGAGGGGTCACCTAAAGAAATAGCGAAAGGCTGTGCGGCTGTTTGTTGCAAAGAAAAGCCGAGCGCCACGATAAAGAACCCGAACAACATTCCCGCAAATGTGTTAGCATTGACAGCAATGATCATCGCAATCGCTCCCAGGGCAGAGAATAATAACCCATAAACTATACTTCTCTTATAACCCCATTTAGCTACCAGGTCTTTTCCACCAAAAGCTCCATAGGCGAAAAGAGCCAGAGCCCCGACATAATATGCCGTATAAAAAGCAAAATCCACCAACTGGCTCTGAAACTGATCAAGATTGAAATAATGTTTGCAAAAAGGAATAAAGACGCTGTTGCCTGCGGCTATAAATCCCCAGAAGAAAAACACAATTACCAATGTGCTTAATGCTCCGTAATTAGTCGGAACATGCCCTGAAGAAGAAACGGCTACAGGTTTACCCGGTCCCATTGAAGTGGCCATAATCGTTATGTTTTATTGAAAAGATCACTCAAAATAAACAGATTTCAGGAATGCAAAAATTTATTATCGCTTTTGAGATATAATAAGATTTATACGCAAAATGCAAAAATTGCGGCAGGATTGAAAATTCTCGTTAATTTGACCCATAGAAACCCTGAGCACAATGGAGATTATTCACGTAGCGGCCGAATGTTATCCTGTAGCCAAAGCAGGTGGCCTTGGTGATGTGGTAGGATCATTACCCAAATACCAGGTTGAGCTCGGTCATGTAGCCAAGGTGGTCATGCCGATGTACCGCACCAAATTCCTTTATGAGAATCAATGGGAACTCGTACATGAGGGAGGACAATATCTCGGGCCTCACTGGTTTCATTACAGCGTGATCAGGGAAAAGACCAACAAACTTGGTTTTGATCTTTATTTGATTGATATCAATGGACTGCTCGACAGGGAAAGGATTTATGGCTATGATGACGATAACGAAAGATTCATCGCTTTCCAGATCGCCTTTTGCGACTGGCTCACCAAATGGCAGCATAATCCCAATGTTATTCATTGCCACGATCATCACACCGGTCTTATCCCGTTTATGGTAAGACATTGTCACTCTTTCCGCGCTAAGCTGGCTAATATCCCTACCGTCTTCACCGTACATAACGGGCAATACCAGGGTTGGATCGGCTGGGATAAATATTATTATATACCGTCTTATGATAGCTGGAACTGGGGCCTGCTTGACTGGAAGAATACTATCAATCCAATGGCTTCCGCAGTAAAGTGCGCCTGGAAAGTAACAACAGTAAGTCACAGTTACCTCGACGAATTAAAATATTCAGCGAATGGTCTTGAAAACCTTTTTGAATATGAAAAAGGAAAAAGCAGCGGCATCCTGAATGGAATTGATACGGATGTATGGGATCCGCAAACGGATAATTTTCTTGCCAAGAACTACGACAAAGAATTAGTGGATAAAGGCAAGAAAAAAAATAAGAAGGAAATATGCGGTCAATTTGGCCTCGACCCGGAGAAACCGCTGGTAGCTTTTATTGGCAGGCTGGTAGGAGAGAAGGCCGCTGATCTTTTACCCGATGCCATCAGCCAGTCTATCTACCAGCATCATGGGAGAGCCAATTTCCTTGTGCTGGGTTCAGGCGATCCTAATTTGGAAGACGAGTTGGATCATATGAAACATCAATTCAACGGGTATTTCAATTCTTATATCGGCTACAGTGAGCCGCTGAGTCACATGATCTATGCCGGGTCAGACTTCTTACTCATGCCGAGTCGTGTGGAACCTTGCGGGCTTAATCAAATGTACGCTTTAAGATATGGTACCGTGCCCATGGTAAGAAGTGTAGGCGGGTTAAAAGATACCATCAGGGATTTTGGCGACCAGGGAGGATTCGGGATACGGTTTGATCAGCCAAGTGTCGGTGATATTACTTACTCTATCGGCAGGGCGATTGATCTTTACAATAACAAACAGGATCTGTATAACTGGATGCGCGGTTATATGATGACGCTGGATCATTCATGGGATTCGTCGGCGCAACAGTATATTGATATTTACCGGTCACTGCAACCCGGAGCATGACCGAAATCAGTGTTAATTTTTTTGGATGCAGAATTCTTTTTTATACCTTGTTATATCACTTTCTGACGAATTGCCTTTAAACTATTATCACTTATGTCTATTTCCAAGGAAATACTCAGTATAATACTTGGCGGTGGCGCCGGTTCAAGATTATATCCCCTGACCGCAAGCCGCTCCAAGCCCGCAGTACCCATCGCCGGTAAATACCGGCTCGTGGATATACCGATCTCCAATTGTATCAACTCCGGTATCAACCGCATGTTTGTATTGACACAGTTCAATTCTGCTTCGCTAAACCGGCATATCAAGAATACTTATCATTTCAGCGCGTTCAGTACCGCCTTCGTGGATATTCTTGCGGCGGAACAAACACCCGATAATCCTGCCTGGTACCAGGGCACCGCAGATGCCGTGCGGCAAAGCCTCCGCCATGTCGGCCCTTTTGCCAGCGATTATATTCTTATTCTTTCCGGTGACCAGTTGTACCAAATGGATTTCCAGGAAATGCTGGATAATCACAAAAATTCCAACGCGGATATTTCTATCGCTACCATCCCGGTGGGCGACAGGGAAGCTCCTGAATTTGGTATCCTGAAAAAAAATAAAGAAGGCTTCATCACTTCATTTATAGAAAAGCCCAAAAAAGATATATTGAAAGAATGGACCAGCGATACAGGCCCGGAAATGGAAAAGGCCGGGAAACTATACCTCGCTTCCATGGGTATCTATATTTTCAACCGGCAACTGCTGATTGATTTTTTACAGAACGAATACCTTGAAGCGACTGATTTTGGAAAAGAGATCATTCCCCAGTCTATCGGTAAATGCAAAGTAGTAAGCTACCAGTATGATGGTTACTGGACGGATATCGGGAATATTTATTCTTTCTTTGAAGCCAATCTTGGATTGACTGCCGATCTCCCGGACTTTAACCTGTTTGATAACCAAAATGCCATTTATACCCGCGCCCGCATGTTGCCCCCGGCCAAAGTAAGCGGCACCACGTTGGAAAAAACAGTGATCGCCGAAGGCACCATTATCAATGCTTCAAGAATGGAAGAATCCGTCGTAGGCATCCGCGCCCGGATTGGGCATGGCTCTACGATTATCAGCACTTATATCATGGGCAGCGATTATTACGAAACCCTGCAGGATATCGCCACTGACCAGGCAAAAGGGATCCCGCTGCTGGGGATAGGCAACCGCTGTTATATTAAAAATGCTATCATTGATAAGAATTGCCGCATCGGCGATGATGTCCGCATCAATGGCGGGCCACACCTGGAAAATACCGATCATTCGCTCTATACTATTAAAGAAGGGATAGTTGTTATCAAGAAGGGTGCGATTATTCCGAATGGATATGTAATATGAGTGGTCAATGGTGAGTGGTGAGCCAGCTACCAGCCCGGACTTCGAACTCACCACTGACTACTCACCGCTCACAAGACTTATCGTGTACTTTTTACATAAAACTTCCTATCTTCCATTATATTTTTCAGGAAACTTCAACCCCTGTGAAGTTTTAATTTTCTTTATCAGAAACAAAACTCCCGTTTAGGGGTGGGGGTGCCACGATTGCTTATGTCAACTGCTTATACAGGTATCAAGCCTAAGCTAAGTCTCAGCCAGATCATCAATATGAGTGTTGGTTTTTTTGGCATCCAGTTCGGGTGGGATTTGCAAAGAGCGAATATGGGTCGCATTTATGAAAACCTTGGAGCCAACGCCGACCAGGTTCCGATTTTATTTCTTGCAGCACCTCTTACGGGACTATTGGTTCAACCCATCATAGGTTATCTCAGCGACAGAACCTGGCATCCGCGATGGGGCAGGAGAAGACCTTATTTCATGGCAGGAGCCATCATAAGCTCAATTGCTCTTGTATTGATGCCTCATAGCGGCGCATTATGGATGGCCGCTGGTTTATTATGGGTATTGGATGTTTTTGGTAATGTAGCGATGGAACCTTTTCGCGCATTCGTGACAGACAAGCTTCCCGATTCGCAGGTCAACAGGGGTTTCGTGATGCAGAGCCTTATGATCGGATGCGGAGGAAGTGTCGCATCTGCTTTACCCTGGATCATGAAAAATGTTTTTCATCTTACCAATACTGCAGAACAGGGATCCATTCCGGAAAATGTCAGGTTGTCCTTTTATATAGGTGCTTTCTTTTTTCTCACTGCTGTTCTATATACTGTATTCACTACTAAAGAATATCCTCCTTCGGATAGGGGCTTCAAGGATAAAATAAAAGAGTCAAACAAAGGTTTTGGCGGGGGTGCGAGAGAAATACTAAACGCGTTAAAGAATATGCCCCCGAGACTGCGCATTGTTTCTTTAGTACAGTTTTTTACATGGCCCGGTCTTTTTTTAATGTGGTTCTATTATACAACCGCCGTCGCCGTAAATGTTTTTGGAGGAAAAGATGCCAGTGATCCTGTTTATGCGAAAGGAGCTGATTTTGGCAGCCTGACCTTATCATTTTACAGCGTAGTCACTTTATTATTTGCGTTTATATTGCCGCTTATTGCAGATAAGCTTGGAAGAAAAATTACCCATAGCCTGTGTCTCCTTTGCGGCGCGCTTGGCCTGATCAGTGTAAGCTGGGTACATGACAAGAACCTGTTATTTGTAAGTATGGTAGGGATCGGAGTCGCCTGGGCAAGCATTCTTTCCATGCCCTATGCTATGCTGAGCGGGTCATTGCCCAAAGATAAGGTAGGTATTTACATGGGTATTTTCAACTTCTTTATCGTGTTGCCGGAGATCATCGCCTCTCTTGGCTTTGGCTGGCTAATGAAAAATGTTTTACACAATGACCGTTTAGCCGCCGTTGAGATCGGGGGCGCAATGATGACACTCGCGGCTCTTATCTGTTTCTTTTTTATCAAAGAGCCTAAAAAAACAGATGAGATAGAAACAGCCAAACTTGAAATCGAAGAACAAAGACCTATATGATATGAAAAAGATTTTTGTATTTGTCATATACTGTATCCTCTCTTTTACCGGGTTTTCGCAGGATATCAAAGTATATCCTTCCAACTGGTGGGTAGGCATGAAAAATTCCAAACTGCAACTCATGATCCATGGCGATGAGAACATCACGATGGATAAATTAGTATTCAGGTCGTCCAGCCCGGATGTGAAAGTGATAAAAGTGTACAAGCCCGAAAACCGTCATTATCTTTTTGTTGATCTCCGGGTAGCCAGTACCGCGAAACCCCAAAAGGTAAAATTCTCTTTCGGTGGGGTTATTGCCAATGAATGGAAAAACCTCGACTACGAATTCAAAGCCCTTAGCAAAGAAGATGGCAAAACAAGAACACAGGGCATTACTTCCAAAGATTTTTTGTATTTGATGATACCTGATCGCTTTTCCAACGGTGATCCTTCCAATGATGTTGTGGCCGGGTACCGCGACCAAACCAGCGACCGGACAAATATGTTTTCCCGTCATGGCGGCGATTTCAAAGGAATAGAAAATCAT